>JAAFIY010000001.1 GCA_013297985.1 Comamonadaceae bacterium
AAGAGGCTGACTTGGTCATCACCGGTGGCGAAACTGAGCTCGACAAGTCGATGGTGGAACTCATCGTTGACCCGCTCACCCACTTGGTGCGCAACTCCATGGACCACGGGCTGGAGCCCCCGGGCGACCGAGTGGCCGTGGGCAAACCTTCTCGCGGCACGGTGCGGCTCAATGCCTTTCACGATGCAGGCGCCATCGTCATTGAAGTGGCCGACGACGGGCGCGGCCTGTCGCGCGACAAGATTTTGGCCAAGGCCCAAGAGCGCGGCTTGATCAACGCCGACACGCCCTTGACGGACAACGAGGTCTGGAACCTCATCTTTCTGCCGGGCTTTTCCACTGCAGAAAAGGTTACCGACATTTCCGGCCGGGGTGTGGGCATGGATGTGGTGCGCCGAAACATCGAAGCGCTGCGCGGCGAGGTCAACCTGCTCAGCCGCACTGGCCAGGGCTCCACCGTACAAATCCGGCTGCCACTCACGCTGGCCATCATTGATGGCTTTTTGGTGGAGTGCGCAGGCTCGACTTTTGTGCTGCCACTCGATGGTGTGGAAGAGTGTGTGGAGAACCCCGGCGTGGGCGACCACGACGCGGCCAGCTTCTTTGAATTGCGCGGCGAAGTGGTGCCGCTGCTGAATCTGCGCGAACACTTTCGCCTGGGGGCCAGCACCTCGCGGCGCCGCTCGGTGGTGGTGCTGCGCCAGGGCACCAAGCGGGTGGGCTTGTTGGTGGATCGCTTGTTAGGCGAACACCAAACCGTGATCAAGCCACTGGGGCAGTTGTTTCAGCGGCTCAAGGCCATCAGCGGCTCGACCATCATGGGTTCGGGCGAGGTCGCCCTCATTTTGGATGTGGCCGCGTTGATTGGCGACGCCACAGCACAGCGACGCCAGCTACCCACTGAATCAACTGCATCGGCCGTCACGATTTCGTCGGCCTAAGCCGAACACCGCCTCGATCTGGTTTTTGACTGCTATTTCGTCAGGAGAACGCTGCCATGAAAAACATCTTGCGTCGACTCAAGCTCTGGCAAAAGTTTGCCGTGCTCGGCGTGCTGGCTTTGTTGATGACGGCGTTTCCCACTTACGAGTACTGGCTTGAATCCCGCACCGAAGTGCTGCTGGTCGAAAAACGCTTGCGCGGCTTCGAACCACTGAAAACGGGTTACCAGTTGGTAAGCGCCCTACAACAGCATCGAGGCTTGTCTGGGCTTGCGTTGGCCGGTAACCCAGGGGCTGACAGTGAGCGGAGTGTCAAGTTAAGCGAAGCCCTTCGTCTGGCTGCGGCAGTGCGCGACGCCACGCAGGCCGAAGGCGCCGCCGAAGCAGCTCGCAGGGCCGATGAAATAGGTCGCAAGATCAGCGAACTGGCTCGCCAAGTAGGCGCGAGAACACTCACCGGGCCCCAGAGTTTTGAGCAGCATTCCATCGTGGTGGACGATGCGCTGGATCTGTTGGACAACATCAACAAAGCCTACGGCATGACCACCACCCGCGTGGCGGCCACACACAATCTGCTGGTCGCGGCCATCACCCACATTCCACGTTCGTTTGAAGGTTTGGCGCAGATTCGCGGCAAGGGTGCTGCGGCCCTCACGCGCAAGGACGTAACGCCAGAAGAGCGGGTAGGCATTCAGGTCAACGCCGCCTTGTCGCGCTACCACACCGAGCACGCTGGCAATCTGCTCAACTCGGCTTTGGTGGACCGCCCCGAACTCAAGCCGCAATTGGAAAGCGCGTCTGCGGCCGCCCGTGCTGGGGCGGAGGAAGCCATTCGAACCGCTTTTGAGCAAATCGTACGACCCGAAAAGCCCAGTGCGGCGCCAGACGAATACTTCCGCCGTCTGACTCAAATCATGGAGAGTCAAACGAAGGCGTTTGAAGCCATCATTTCCACCGCCCAGACCATTGCGACCAACCGCCTGGCTCGCCTGTCGAGCGTCAACGCAATGATCTATGGCGCCATTGCTGGGCTGTTCGCGCTGACGATCTTGCTGGGCTGGTTGGTGATGCGTTCGATCATCAAGCCGACGGCGCTTGCGGTGGCTGGAGCCAATGCGCTGGAGTCGGGCGACCTCGAGTTTCAGTTCACCGACAAGGGCAGCGACGAAATGGGCGTCATGCTCAGCACCTTTGCGCGCATGCAGCAGTCGCTCAAAGCGCGCAATGATCGCGACCAAGCCGCGCTGATCGCTTCTACCCGCGTAGTGCGTGCGCTCGATTCCACCAGCGCTTGCGTCATGATTGCCGACCCCGATGGTCAGATCATCTACTGCAATAAGTCGGTACTGGACATGTTGGGCGAAGTCGAAGGCGATCTGCGCAGAGGACTGCCGCAGTTTCGCGTCAATGAGATTGTGGGTAGCAACTTTGACAAGTTCCACCGCAATCCTTCGCACCAGCGCAGCCTGCTCGGCGGTTTGACCAGCACCTACCACACTGAAATCAAAGTGGCGGGGCTCACCATGGCCTTGACCGCCAGCCCCATTTTTGGTGACAACAACCTGCGCCTGGGCACGGTCATTGAATGGCGCAATCGCACCGACGAGGTGGCCGCCGAAGTGGAGGTGGACCGGATCGTGCAGGCGGCGGCCAATGGCGACTTCTCGGGCCGCCTGACCACCGAAGGCCGCTCGGGTTTCTTCAAAGACTTGGCCACCAACATCAACAAGCTGGTGCAAACCTCTGAAGTGGGCCTAAACGACGTGTCGCGCGTGTTGTCAGCCTTGTCCAGGGGCGAAATGGGCGAGCGCATCACCAGCCACTACACCGGCTTGTTTGGTCGCCTCAAAGACGACTGCAACCGCACCATGGAAACCTTGTCGGGCACCGTGGCCGAAGTGGTGGCGGCTGCCGACGCCTTGACGGGCGCGGCCAGCCAGGTCTCACAGACTTCTCAGAGCCTGAGCCAGGGCGCCAGCGAGCAAGCGGCTAGCGTGGAGCAGACCACCGCGTCGATGCAGCAGATGTCAAGCTCGATCCGCCAGAACTCCGACAACGCCAAGGTTACCGACGGCATGGCCACCAAGGCGGCGCAAGAGGCCAAGGAAGGCGGCGCGGCAGTGGAGCAAACCGTGGGCGCCATGAAGCAGATCGCCACCAAGGTGTCGATCATTGATGACATCGCTTACCAAACCAACTTGCTGGCGCTCAACGCCGCCATTGAGGCCGCTCGGGCGGGTGAACATGGGCGTGGCTTTGCGGTGGTGGCGGCCGAGGTGCGCAAGCTTGCCGAACGCAGTCAGGTGGCCGCGCAAGAAATCGGTGAGCTGGCCACCAAATCAGTGAGCACGGCAGAGCGCGCGGGGCAACTGTTGACCCACATGGTGCCCTCGATTGCCAAGACCTCCGAGCTCGTGCAAGAAATCGCCGCAGCCAGTGAGGAGCAGACCGAGGGCGTGCAACAGATCAACGGCGCCATGGGGCAGTTGAGCCAGTCCACCCAACAAAACGCGTCGGCCTCTGAACAATTGGCGGCCACGTCCGAGGAGATGTCTGGCCAGTCGCAGCAGCTGCTGCAGTTGATGAGCTTCTTCAAAGACTGGCAGGGCGACGGCGGTGGTGGCTCATCGGGCGGCGGCTATCGACCGGAACAGCGTCGACCCGGCCTGGCGGGCGGCGGCACGGCCCGCTCAACGCCCGCCAAAAGCTTGGCTCAAACGGGTGGCTCCGGGCGGCCCATGCTGGGCAGCCAAGACGCACCTTTTGTGCATGGGCCGGTGAATGTGGACGAATCCAGCTTCGGTCGCTTTTGAAGCGGCCGCTGTCGACTCAACCACCTTCGCCTGTCGACCTATCAACCGCCGTCGCCCCGATGCAACTCTTGACCTTTGTGGTGCACGGACAGCCTTGCGCTGTCCCGATTGAGCCCGTGCGCGAAATCATTGAGGTACCCGACCTCACCCCAGTGCCTTTGATGCCGCCGGTGCTGCGCGGTGTAATGAACTTGCGCGGCACAGTCATCCCGGTGCTAGATCTTGGCGAACGGCTGGGTTTGGGCCCCACACCCAAAGCGCGTCGAACGTGCGTGGTGCTGTTTGATGTGCACCAGCCCGACCAGGCGCCGATGGTGATGGGCGCCATGGTGGACGCCGTGCAAGAAGTCGTTGATGTGGAGCCGGAGCGCATTGACGCGCCAGTGGCCTTTGGCGCGCCCTTCCCTATTGAATTCATGCGCGGCATGGCTCGGTTGTCACACGGGATCGTGATGCTGATTGATCTGGATCGGGTGCTGTCGCTGGGTGACTTGGACGTGTTGGCGCCTGCCGGGAGCGCACTCGCTTCCTGAAGCTGTTGCGTGTGCGTGACTAAGCCAAATGCCGTCCCCCGCCAGTGATTTGTCGCCGCAGGCCTTTGCGCAAGCCTGCGATTTTTTCTATCGGCAGTCGGGCATTCGCTTAACCGAGCAAAAGCGCCAGTTGGTGGTGGGGCGATTGGCAGGGCGTGCGGCGGAGACTGGCCACGCCAGCATGGATGCGTTTGTCCAGCAGGCCTTGGCGCAGCCCAATGGCCCACTGGGCGTTTTGCTGGTCGATGCGCTCACCACCAACGAAACCTACTTTTTTCGCGAACCCCAGCACTTCGATCATTTGAGTCAGTGGGTGCGCCAGTACACCCCTGGCGGCCGGGCGTTGCGGGTTTGGAGTGCCGCCGCTTCCACCGGCGAAGAGGCCTACTCCATTGCCATGACGCTGGCCGCTGCGATGGGCAGTCGGCCGTGGGAAGTGGTGGGCACCGACTTGTCGAGCCGCGTGCTTGCGCAGGCACGTCAGGGCCTGTACCACCGAGACCGCTGCGCCAAAATCCCCCCAGCCGACCTGAAGCGCTGGTGCCTTAAAGGGCACGGCACCTACAGCGGCCAAGTGCTGATGACTCGCGAGCTGCGGGCCAAGGTGCGCTTTGAGCCCGGTAATCTCATGCATGCTCAGCCCGACTTGGGCGTTTTCGATGTGATCTTTCTGCGCAATGTGCTGATTTACTTTGAAGGCGACGCCAAGGCCACGGTGGTGCGCCACGTGGTGCAGCGCTTGGCGCGCTCAGGCGTGCTGTACACCGGGCACGCCGAGACCTTGAACGGCCTTGACCATCCCTTGGTGCGGCTAGCGCCCGCCATCTATCAGCTTCAGTGATGCATTCGCGATTTACGCCCCGCCCTGCTCCGGTGAAGCCTGATACCCTGCGCTCTGAGGCGCTGGTCACCACATCGCGCCGCGACCTGTTTTTGCTGCCTGGCGGCTTGGCTACCGGATGCGCACCGCTGCGGCTGCGCACCTTGTTGGGTTCATGCGTGTCGGTGGTGGTGTGGCAGCCCCGGCTGCTTTGGGGTGGTATGTGCCACTTTTTGCTGCCCAGTCGCCAGGGCGCACCCGGCGAAAGCGACAGCGGCCAAGCGCCCGACGGCCGATATGGCGACGAAGCCATGGCCTTGCTCAAGCAGCAGATGGAACGCACCGGCTTTGCGCCCGCCTCATTTGTGGCCACCCTCTGTGGGGGCGCTAACTGTTTTGATGCGTCGCTGCAAAGCTTGGCACCGGGGCACAGCGTCTGGATGGATATCGGCGCCCGCAATGTCCAAGCGGCCTTGCAGTGGTGCCAGCGCATGGGTCTGGGTGTGGCGCGCCAACAAGTGGGCGGCACGCTGTATCGACGGGTATCGCTGGACGTCGCCAGCGGCGTGGTGTCGGTACACGAAGGTCGGCATGAGCCCAGCCTGGAGCGCTCGTCATGAGCACGGCCTCGGTGCATCCAGGCGGCGCTGCCGTGCGGGTGATGCTGGTCGATGACTCGGCGGTCGTGCGCCGCTTTTTAGCCGACGCGCTGCGCCAGCGCGGCATCGACGTCATTGCAGCGGTGCAAGACCCCTTGTTCGCCCTGCAAGCATTGCAGCGTGATCGCCCCGACGTGATCGTGCTTGACGTGGAAATGCCGCGCATGGACGGGCTGACCTTTTTGCGCCAACTCATGGCCACCGACCCGGTGCCGGTGGTGATGTGCTCGACGCTCACCGAGCAAGGGGGCGCCGTCACCATGGAGGCGCTGGCCGCTGGCGCGGTCGAATGCATCACCAAGCCGACCTTGGGTTTGAAAGAGTTTTTGCAAAGCGACGACAACGGCCTAGTGCAGGCCATACGCCGCGCCGCGCGGTCCAACATGCGCACCGCCCGCACCTTGGCGGGGCAAGCGCCTGTGATCAACCCCATGGCACGCGGCCGCACCGGCACCGCTGCGCTGGCCCCAAACCCATCTTCACCCTCTGCAACCCTTGGTGTCCAACCAGCCGCTAGCGCCCGCCAGACGCCGCAAGGCGCTATCAATTTCGGAGCAACGCACAAGTTGGTGGCCATCGGCCTTTCAACCGGCGGTGTTCAGGCCATAGAGCGGGTGTTGCCGCGCCTGGGGGCGGACTCCCCGGGCATCGTGATCGTTCAGCACATGCCCGAGAAGTTCACCGCATCTTTGGCGCAGCGGCTGGACGGCCTGTGTGCCGTTCGGGTCACTGAAGCCCGCCATGGCGACCGTGTCTTGCCAGGTACGGCCTTCATCGCGCCTGGCGGCCGCCATACCCGCGTGCTGCGCAGCGGCGCCCAGTACACCCTAGAGGTGTTTGACGGGCCAGTGGTCAATCACCATCGGCCGTCGGTAGATGTGTTGTTTCGCTCGGTGGCCCAAGCTGTAGGCCGCAATGCGGTGGGCGTGATCATGACGGGCATGGGCGACGACGGCGCACGCGGTCTGCGTGACATGCAGCTTGCCGGTGCCCGCACGCTGGCGCAAGACGAGGCCAGCTGCGTGGTGTTCGGCATGCCCAAAGAAGCCATCAAGCTCGGCGCAGTTGACCAAGTGGTGCCGCTGGAACAACTGGCTGAGCGCTTGCTGCAAGCGGCAGCTTCGCTGCAATAAAACACTCGGCGGGGCCCCGCCCCGGTAGACGGGCTGGGCTCAGGTGCCGCCCGCCGATGAGTCGGGCTGATACACACCCACCGACACCATCAATCCGTTGGACAGGCCCACCACATACGATGTTTTGGTGCGCGCTTGGCCAGCGGTGTCTACGGTGATGTAGTCCACCCAGCCGCCGCCGGCTTGGGCACGGATGTGAGCGTCTTCCAAAAAGGTTTGGCTGTCGCGCCCGGCCACGTCGTGCATGCTGGTGCCCACCTGGTGCATCACCGGACCAAACACGTGGTACACCCCATCGGCATCAAACACCGACACATACATGTCTCGGTCGATGAATTCTCCAGTCGGGTCATGCAAAGGCTCAAAGGCAGCATCCAGACCCGATTGCTCGATGAGCTCAGCGGCCTTCAGGCACAGTGCCCGCGCTTCGTCAGCGGTGCCTTGGCGCAAGCTGACGTGGTTCACTGCCTCGCGCAGGCGCTTGGAACGCTCAATCAGCCGCATTGACCGGTGCGACGTGCGTTCCACCAGCACCGAGTTTTCTTCGGTGACTGAATCCAAATCCCCCACCGCCTGCACCACCTGGGCCAATGATTCGCTTTGGCGCGAACTCGCCTCCGCCATGATGTCGATGTTCAGCGCCACTTCGCGAATGCTGGTGATCAGGCTTTGAACAATCTCGCTCACGCTGCTGATCTGGCCCACCGACGATTCCACCCGCACGCTGGACGTGGCTATCAACTGGCGCACCTCGCCCGCTGCTTTTTGGGTGCGCTGCGCCAGGCTGCGCACCTCGGCGGCCACCACCGCAAACCCGCGGCCTTGCTCACCCGCACGGGCGGCCTCTACTGCGGCATTCAGTGCCAAGATGTTGGTTTGAAACGCGATGCTGTCGATGGTGCCGATGATCTCGTTCATGCGCTTGGACGTTTCATCCAGCGCCTGCATGCCTTGCACCATGGCGCCCATTTGGCCGCCGGCGCTTTCGGTCTCTTTGTGCAGGTGCTTGGTCATCAGGCTGACCTCTTGCGCCGCATCTGAATTGCGCTGAACCGTGTTGCCCACGCTGCGCACATGTTTGGTGGTGCGTTGCAGTGAATCTGCCTGCGACTGCGTGCGCCGGCTGAGTTGGCTGCTGTCTTCCACAAGCCGTTCGCCCACGTCGCCCACCAAAATGGCTGAGTTGCGCACTTCGGCGACCAGTTCAGACAGGCGGTTCATCATGCGTTCAAACTCATGCATGACATGGGCCAGCTCATCGCGCGCACCGGGGTCGATCCGCAGGCGCGTGGCCAGGTTGCCGTCCGCCGCCTCGCGCATCACGCGCAACAGACCGTTGAGATTGCCTACGGTGGTTTTGGACAAGGCCCAAATGCCATAGGCCAGCAGCCCAAGCCCCACCACGGCCAGCACGGCGAGGGCCGACAGGAGATTGATCAACGCACCAGCCCGCTCACGCTGTTCGGCCGCCAATCGCTCGGCCGCGAAACGCACGAACTGGCCCAAGGCCTGGTGGGCCTCGCGCCCCGCAGCGTCTACGGCGTCGCCGCCCGGGCCTTTGCCACCACCTTGAACCCAGGCCCTGATTTGTGCAATCTGGGCCGCAGCCGCGCTCAGGGCCCGGGTGGACTCTTCCGGTATCGCTCTCCCCATGCCTTTGAGCGCATCCGAACGCAATCCGAAATAGGCGACCTCATTGCCTAAGCCTTCGGCCAGCGCCGTCAGCTGTACTTTTTGGGCCACTTCAATGCCATCCGCTTGGGCGGCTGCCACCATGGCTAGCATGCGCAAGTCGGTGACTTGATCGGCCCAAAGTACGGAGCGGGTAGCCACAAAAAACACCAGCGGGCGCAGGCCTTCAGAGGCCGCCGCGCTATACCGACTGACGTCATTGATGGCCTCTATCCACAAGCGCGCCACCACAATGAGTTTTTCGTGTGCGTCCTGCGCAGAATCAGTGGCTTGGCCCGTGCCGCTTAGAACCGACTCAATCTGCCGACGCTTGTCTGGCCAGCCTTGCACCAGCGGCGCGAACAAGGGGGCAGCCATTGCGCGCTCAGCTTGCGTCAACGATCCACGTACCGCTTGAACAGCCGACTGCAGTCGGGCGTCGGCGTCGGGCCACTTCAATTGTTTGGCGACCAGTGCCGCACGGTGTTCGCGCACATCTTCGCTGAGCTTGTAAACGGCTTGGGCAGCCTCCACGCCCATCGCGGCCTGATTGGCCACCCGCACTTCAAGTGCAAAGTACCTCCCCAAAACGCCCATTGCCAACGCCATGGGCACCATCACAAAAAGCGACAGCAAGCTGAGCTTGACGCTCATGCGCAGCCGGTCCATCACCCACCGCCCAGGGCTGAGCACCCCACCACGGCGTCGATTTGCAGGGTCTTGGCGGCTCATGGGTACTCAGGGGGTGATGAACAGACGGTTCGGCATCAGTCAAGGGCCAGCGACTTCGACACCCTGCGCTTACGCTGGCGCTGGCGCTGGCGCTAATTCACCAGGGTGCGACCAAGTGTATCGGCCGCAGGGGCTGTTTGACGGCGTGCACAGCCGCACTAGCAGTGCCGGCGCACCACTGCGTCCGCTATCAAAAAAAGAGCTGCTTAGCCAGACAAATAGGGCGCCAGCAGCCAATCTGGCACTAGCCGGGTCGCCTGCGAAGCACGCGCATCAGCCAAGGTGCCAAGAGCAGGGCCAAGACCAGCAGCAACAGCGTGAGCGACATCGGACGCTCGATAAAAATCGTCCAGCGCCCTTCGCCGATGGCTACTGCATTGCGCATCTGGGCCTCAGCCAAAGGGCCCAAGATCATGCCAATGATCACTGGCGCCACCGGGAAATCAAAGCGGCGCATGGCCACTCCAATCAAGGCCAGGCCCGCCATCAGGAACAAGTCAAAACTGCTTTGCCGCATGCCGTACACACCCACCGTGGCAAACACCAAGATGCCGGCGTAGAGCTGCGGTTTGGGGATTTTGAGCAGCTTCACCCACAGCCCGACCAGTGGCAAGTTCAGCACCAGCAGCATGACATTGCCGATGTACAGCGATGCAATCAGGGCCCACACCAGCGCTGCAGAATTTTGAAACAACTGCGGGCCGGCCTGAATACCGTAGTTCTGCATGGCGCCCAACAGAATGGCAGCAGTGACCGATGTCGGAATGCCCAACGTGAGCAAAGGCACCAAGGTTGCCGTGACGGCCGAGTTGTTTGCAGCCTCTGGCCCTGCCACTCCCTCGATGGCCCCGGTGGTACCGAACTCTTGCGGATGTTTGGACAAACGCCGCTCGGCCGCGTAGCTCAAGAAGGTGGGAATTTCAGAGCCACCCGCCGGGATCGTGCCGAACGGAAAGCCAATGGCCGTGCCGCGCAGCCATGCAGGCCATGAGCGGCGCCACTCGGCACGCGTCATGTGCACGCCGTGCACCGTGTGCAAGGTGGCATCGCTGCGCCCCTCATACAGGGCGTTGTAGAGCGTCTCGGCCACCGCAAAAAGCGCCACGGCCAGCAGCACCACTTCGATGCCATCCAACAGCTCGGACACGCCCGCTGTGTATCGAGGGGTGCCGCTGATCTGGTCCATACCGATCAGCCCGAGGGCCAAGCCGACAAACAGTGATGTCAAGCCACGCAGAGTGCTGCTACCCAGCACCGCGCTCACAGTAACAAAAGCCAAGAGCATCAGACAAAAATACTCCGGTGGGCCCAAGCGCACGGCGTACTGCGCCACCACCGGCGCGAACAAGGTCACCAGCACCGTTGCCAAGGTCCCCGCCACAAAAGAGCCAATGGCCGATGTGGCCAGCGCTGCACCAGCGCGCCCATTCTTGGCCATCTTGAAGCCTTCTAGCGCCGTGACCATGGTGCCCGTCTCTCCGGGCGTGTTGAGCAAGATGCTGGTGGTGGAGCCGCCGTACATGGCACCGTAGTAGATGCCGGCGAAAAAAATCATCGACGCGGTGGGTTCCACCTGAGTGGTGATGGGGAGCAGCATGGCCACCGTGACAGCTGGGCCCAAACCGGGCAAGACGCCAATGGCTGTACCGACCACACAACCCGCCAGAGCCCACAACAGGTTCACGGCCGTGAGGGCGGTGGCAAAACCGCCCATCAGCGAATTCCAGGTGTCCATCATGGGTGGGGTGCCTTGTGTGTGGCGTTGGTAGCCGCAGACTCAAATCCAGCGTGTGGGCAGCAAGGCTGGCAGGTTGATATCCAAGCCCACGCTAAACAACCAATACACCGGGGCACTCACACAAACCCCAGTTGCCAAGTCCAACAGGGACTGGCGCCACGACGTCGAGCGGCCTTCGGCCTGCCGCAAGCCCCGGGTGGCCAGCGCAAAAGCCAGCGCACAACTGATCACGAAGCCCACTGTGGTCAGCAGTGCGGCATTGAGCAACACCCCCGCCAAAACCCAGGCGCCTGATGCCCAGTCGGCCGAGGCCGAGCCGCTGGGCTGGGGCAGATCCACGAAGCCCCCCCGCCAAACCTGTACCGACAACCAAACCCCGCAAATCGCCAAAGCGACCGCGACAACCCAGGGCAAAAAGTTGGGCCCAACGCCACCGTAACCGGCTTCGCCAGAGATTCCAGCGGCTCCCCAGGCGACTACCGCCGCCATTGCCAAGACCGCGCCAGCCGCGCAAGCCTGCAGCGTGCGATTGGGGGGCGCGGGTGGCAAACCGCCAGCCTGCGCGGCGTCGAGATTGGGCTGGGTCACACCGAGCCCTTAAACCATCCCGGCCTTAACCATGATGGCTCGTAGGCTTGCAAACGAGTCATCGACAAAGCGATCAAACGGCTCGCCCGTCAATAGCGCTGGCGTCCAGTTGTTTTTGTCGATGGCTTCCGCCCAGGATTTGGTACGACTGGCCTTAACCACTATGTCGGTCAGCGCTGCGCGTTGCGCAGCCGTAATGCCAGCAGCGCCGTATACCCCGCGCCAGTTGCCCAGTTCAACGTCGATCCCTTGCTCTTTGAGCGTCGGCACAGGAACCCCCTTGATACGGGCGGGCGAGGTCAGGCCAATGGCGCGCATCTTGCCCGCCTCAATGTATTGCTGAAACTCGCTGTAGCCGCTGCCACCCACCGTGACGTTGCCGCCCAAGATGGCCGCCGCCGCTTCGCCGCCGCCACGGAACGGCACGTAGTTGATGCGCGCGGCGTCCACGCCCACCGCGCGAGCGATCATTGCGGCCGCAATGTGCTCAGTAGAGCCACGCGAGCCACCACCCCACTTCACACTGCCAGGGTCTTTCTTCAACTGCTCAGTGACATCTTTCATCGTCTTGAGCGGCGAGTTCTCGGGCACCACAAAGACACCGTATTCGGTCGTCAGCCGCGCAATGGGGGTGACTTGGCTCAGCTGGACCGCCGGCTTGGTGGTGATCATGCCGCCCAGCATCACCGCACCCATCACCATGATGGCGCTGCCGTCCCCACGGCTGGAGTTGTAGAACTGCGCCAATCCCAACGCGCCAGCGGCACCCCCCCGGTTTTCAAAGGTCACGCCGCCCGCGACACCCGCTTCTTGCATGGCACGACCCAGCGCCCGGCCGGTGGTGTCCCAACCGCCGCCAGGATTGGCTGGAATCATCATCTTCAGGCTCGTGGACGCACCTGCGCTGAAAGGCAAGGCCACCAGCGCAGCCATGCCAGCTGCGGATTTCAAAAACGTATTGCGACGCACGATCAGTACCTCCAAAGAGTCTCGGGCAAGGGAGTCCAAAGCGCTGACGGCAGGCGACCCACGCCCGCCGCAACGCGATGCTGCGATGATCGCAAAGACAGACGGCTAAACCCAAGCCTGCATCGGTAGATGCGTCGGGACAAACACCGAGTTGCGTTCCAAAACGCCCTTTCGTGCCCTTTCGCGGTTCAATACAGGGTGTATGCAAAGCCTTCGCATCGACAAATGGCTCTGGGCCGCTCGCTTTTACAAGACTCGCTCTTTGGCGAGCAACGAATTGCAATCCGGGCGAGTTCGGTTGAATGGCCAGCCAGCAAAGCCCGCGCGGGATGTGCATGTGGGCGACACCATTGAACTTCGGCAAGGCGCGGTTGAGCGAACGGTGATGGTGGCTGGGCTCAGCGCGATGCGCGGTCCGGCTCCCGTGGCACAGCTGCTGTATGCGGAAACGCCAGAGTCAGTGGCCAAACGACAAATCGCCGCCCAACAACAGCGCGAGCAACCCGAACCCGCTAAGTCCCGCGAAGCGGGTCGCCCCACCAAGCGCGAACGCCGAGCCCTGGACGAACAAGTCGGCGGCCAATTGAATGGGCGCTGGAGCGCCACTTGGCCCCAGGCCGACTAGGCAGCCCAATTTGGCCGTTTACATCCAGCCGCGCTCGCGGAAATAGCGCAGCGCGCCAGGATGGATGGGCGCCACGATCCCGTTGGTGGCCATTTCGCGCGGGTCCAAATGGGCCAAAGCAGGATGCGCCTCGCGCAGGGCTGACAAACGTTCAAACACGGCCCGCACCAGTGCGTAGACCACGTCGTCGGCCACACGGGTGTGTGTGACGATGACAGCCGGGGTGCCAATCGTGCGCACCGCCTGAGCTTGCCCGCGATACGAATTGGCTGGGATCTCAATAGGGCGATAGGTGGGTTGCTGCCGCAGGAATCGGTCTACCGCCGGTCCGAAAAGCGGCTGGATGCGCACAGCGCACCCCTCAAACCCCTCCCGCACCGCCAGCGCTGGGTGGCCAATCACCAACCAAAAAGCATCCGTTGCACCGCTGCACAAGGCGCCAGCCAATCCATTGAGCGGGTCCGACGTCAGTTTGGAAAAATCAGCCCGGCTCTGTTGCTGCGCCGACAGCCACGCGTCGAAGGTGGCGCGAGAGCCCGATCCAATCGGACCGACGTTCAAGGAGCGCAGGCGCAATTCATCGACGCGGCTCACTTCAAGATCTGGTCGTAGCACCAGCGTGAGCGCTTCTGTATGCAAGCTGAAGGCTGATCGCACCTCATTAAACGGCCCGTTGCCAGCAAACGGGCCCGTACCGCGCATCGCAAAGGCAATCCAGTCGGCTTGGGCGAAGGCAAACTCCAACTCTCCGGCCCGCAGAGAGTTCAAGTTCACGAGCGTCCCGGTGGTGGACTCAACTTCACAGCGCACACGTGATTGCGCGGCATTGACCAAATCGCACATGGCGCTGCCTGCGCTGTGATACAGGCCGGTGCTGCCCGCTGACCCGACTTTAGCCACGTAGGTCGTCGCCTGTTGGCGCCCGCCGGAGCCAGAAGTACCCGGCTTGTCTCTTGCCGATTGGGCCTGCGATAGTGCGCTTGCAAACAGCGCCACGCCGCACGCCAGTGCGCACCACCAACCACGCATAGATCGCATCTCAGTTCTTTTTGACCGTTGGCAAAGGACCCCGCTTGCCGAGCAAGCAGCCCCATCGGCTCAAATGTAGCGGCCCGCTCACGCGGGCGTCATCCCGAGATTGGAGCCGCCAATGAAAAAGCCACCCTTGGGGTGGCTTAGGGCCTGACAACGAGCCAGACAGGTCTGGCGGAAACGGAGGGATTCGAACCCTCGATGAGGCTCTACACCCCATACTCCCTTAGCAGGGGAGCACCTTCGGCCACTCGGTCACGTTTCCGTTAGCCCAATTATGGCACGCCATCACTCTAGCGCCCTAGGCAAAGGTTCAAGCCGGTGCGGCGTCCAAATCAAAGGCCCGGTGCAGAGAGCGCACGGCCAACTCCATGTATTTCTCGTCGATAACTACGGACGTCTTGATTTCTGACGTCGAGATCATCTGGATGTTGATGCCCTCTTCTGACAGACACCTGAACATTTTGCTGGCGACACCGACGTGGCTTCGCATACCAATACCCACAATGGACACCTTGCAGATATGGGTGTCGCCCTCGACTCGGTCAGTACCTAAATCAGGCAGAACCTTTGACCTCAGCACGTCTACGGTGCGCGAGTAGTCGTTGCGATGAACCGTGAAGCTGAAGTCGGTCTTGCCGTCATGGCTGACGTTTTGAATGATCACATCGACTTCGATGTTGGCGTCGGCCACGGCGCCCAGAATGCGATAGGCGATACCGGGCTTGTCAGGCACACCCAACACAGAAATCTTGGCCTCATCGCGGCTAAACGCGATGCCCGACACGACGGCTTGCTCCATTTGCGAATCATCCTCAAAAGTGATCAACGTGCCCGACTGCGCCTCTTCCTGCAAGTCAATGTCCCACGGCGTAAAACTGGAGAGCACTCGAGTGGGCACTCTGTACTTGCCAGCGAACTCCACCGATCGAATCTGCAAGACCTTAGAGCCCAAAGAGGCCATCTCAAGCATCTCTTCAAAGCTGATAGAGGCCAACCGTTTAGCCAAGGGCACCACCCGCGGGTCGGTGGTGTAGACCCCGTCCACATCGGTGTAGATCAGGCATTCCGCGGCCTTGAGGGCGGCGGCTACCGCAACGGCCGAGGTGTCAGAACCACCACGCCCCAAGGTAGTGACATGGCCATCTGCGTCGATGCCCTGAAACCCGGTCACCACTACCACCTTGCCAGCGGCCAAATCGGCCCGCACTCGGGCGTCGTCGATGCTCTCAATACGCGCTTTGGTGTACGCGCTGTTGGTGCGGATGGGCACCTGCCAACCCGCGTAGCTCACGGCTTGCACGCCTTCGGCTTGCAAGGCGATAGCCAACAGGCCCACAGACACCTGTTCGCCAGTTGCAGCAATGGCGTCCATTTCCCGATCAATCGATGCGGTTGACTTTGTGGGCGCCAAATCTTTGGCCAGCGCGAGCAGTCGGTTGGTCTCGCCGCTCATCGCGCTCGGGACCACCACCAGCTGATGACCTGCGCGGACCCACTTGGCTACGCGCTTGGCAACATTTCGGATGCGCTCGGTTGAGCCCATCGAGGTGCCGCCGTATTTGTGAACGATCAATGCCATGAATCACTAGACGACCGTACGCTCAGCACCATACCGAACGCCACACAGCCGTATCAAAAAAGGGGAAGACGAACGAGGCCTATTGAACGCCTGCCACAGGCTGTGTACGGGTTCGCCGCACAGCCCGGACACCAGATCAAACAAGACTGACGGGCTTCAGCGATCCCGCAGCCGACCCCATCAATTGCGTCAATTTGTAGTGTACCAACGCAACGAAGCGCCTTCGCGCGCGATGCGACCGCCTCCACACCGAACCTCAATTTGGTGCCCACGGGTTCGGCAAGCGTTGATTTGCCGCACGAGCTCGTGCAGCTGGGCCTCGCTTGGCGTGGCGTCGACCGACACTGACGCTAGCCACGACCTCAAGGTGTTCCCTTGCCGTGGCCTTGACAGCGCTTGCAGCGCGCCGATTTGCGGGGGGTCGCCCACTTGGGCCAGGTCCAGAACGGCCAAGTCGCGCAAAAGGTCGGCAGCCTGTGCGGCATGAGCGGCACTGCGAGCAATGGTGCGGCGCCAAGCCGGAGTGACCTGGCTGAGGGCGGGAATGACCTCGTGGCGCAGTCGATTGCGTGTGCGCACCGGATCGGCGTTCGTCGGATCGTCAATCCAAGAGACGCCTTCAGCACTCAACCAACGCCGCAGCTGCGCAGCGCTGCAGGCCAGCAGGGGTCGGACGAACCAGGCGCCATCGCGCGTGAAGTCCGGGGCCATTCCAGCCATGCCAAGCAAGCCCGCTCCGCGCAACAGCGCCAACAACACAGTCTCTACTTGGTCGTCCGCTTGATGGCCTAAGCCGATGCCGCAAACTGGCCCCGTACGCAGGCTACCGTCGCCTCGAATTGCGTCGGCTAAAGCGGTGTACCTGGCTTGGCGCGCCAAAGCCTCGATGCTCTCGCCGGGGGCCCGGTGAATTTCCACCGAACGCACCACCAAAGGCACATCCAGCCTGGCACACAACGCACGGCAGTGTTGTTCAAAGCCTGAGGCGGCCGACTGCAGGCCGTGATTCACGTGCACCGCCACGAGCTTGTCTTGGCCCCAGCGGCGGCAGGCAGCGACCAACAAAGCGGTGGAATCGGCACCCCCGCTTAGCGCCACAGCGAAACGCTCGCCGCCCGCTACCCGACTTTCGCAGAGTGCACCAGCGGGTGTGTCTTGAACCCACTGAGCCAGGGCCTCCGGTGCGGCCACTGCGATGTCAGGGCTTGTCGGCGCGGGTGTTGTGGAATCGGCCGTAGCTTTGCAGCCGCTCATAGCGGCGATCCAGCAGTTCACGCGGCTTGAGGTCAGACACCTGGCGCACTGCGTCCACCAGGGCGCGCCGCAAAAGCACGGCCATTTGCTGGGTGTCGCGGTGTGCGCCACCCACAGGCTCATTGACGATCTTGTCGACCAAGCCAAGTGCCTTGAGCCGATGGGCGGTGATCCCCAGCGCATCGGCTGCGTCTTGAGCACGCTCAGCGCTCTTCCACAAGATAGAGGCGCAGCCCTCTGGACTGATGACCGAATACACCGCGTACTGCAACATCAGCACCTGATCGGCCACGCTGATGGCCAAGGCTCCACCGGAGCCGCCTTCACCAATGATAGTGCAGATGATCGGCACCTCAAGCTGCGCCATTTCGTAGATATTGCGCCCAATCGCCTCAGACTGACCGCGCTCCTCCGCATCGATTCCGGGATAAGCGCCGGGCGTGTCCACAAAGGTAAAGACGGGGAGCTTGAACTTCTCAGCGGTTTTCATGAGCCGCAGGGCCTTGCGGTAGCCCTCGGGCTTGGTCATACCAAAGTTGCGCGCAGTGCGCTCTTTGGTGTCCCGTCCTTTTTGGTGGCCGATCACCACGCAAGGCTGGCCTTGAAAGCGCGCCAAACCGCCCACCATCGACAAGTCATCTGCGAAATGGCGATCGCCATGCAGTTCAATGAAGTCGGTGAACAACTCCCCCACGTAGTCGAGCGTGTACGGCCGCTCAGGGTGGCGGGCGATCTTGGTGACCTGCCAGGGTGACAGCTCACTATAGATGTCCTTGGTGAGCTGAAGACTCTTTTTGCTGAGCTGATCAATCTCTGCGGAAATGTCCACCGCAGACTCGGTCTGCACATAGCGCAGCTCGTTGATCTTGGTTTCCAGCTCAGCGATCGGCTGTTCAAAGTCGAGGAAGGTGCGTGTGGCCAAGGCCTAATTTCCTTCAACGCATGCGGAGCGTTGCCCCGGGGTGGGCTAGATGCAGCTTTATCCCAAGCCTAGTAAGCAACGGGTAGCGGATCCAGCGATCTCCAAATATACCAAGTGGCCACGCTGCAGTAGGGCTGCCAGGCAGCTGCCACCTCACGCGCCTCGGATCTGCTGACCGGCTCGCCCGAAAAATAATTGCTGCTAATGCCGTTGAGCAGCCCTACGTCGTCCAGCGGCAGCACGTTGGGCCGCATCAGGTGAAAAATCAGAAACATATCGGCCGTCCAGCGTCCAATACCGCGTACGGCGACCAACTCAGCCACCACTGCATCGTCGTCCATCTGACTCCAATCAGCCACATGCAGGGCGCCTGACTCAAAGTGCAAGGCCAGATCCACCAAGTATTCGATCTTGCGGGCCGAGAGCCCAGCCGCCCGCATGTCGTCCACCTTGAGCGTCAGCACCTTGGTCGGTTTGATTTTGGCCACGCGCGACCGCGGCCCATTGGCGATCCGTACAAAACGTTCCCACACGGCTTGGGCGGCATGCACCGAGATCTGCTGACCCACCACGCTGCGCGCCAGGGTGGTGAACGCGTCGGCGCGGCTCTCCAAGCGGGCGGCACCCCACTGCGGGATGAGGCGGCGCATCACCCGGTCTTTTCGAACCAGATGCGCGCATGCGTCATCCCAGAATGGCGGTACTCGCACCGGTACGTCCTCGGCCATGCGGGTGGCACGCACGCTAGTGGCCATGGCTGGCCTCCCAGGTCGTGCCGGATGGGCCGTCCTTCAAAACCACTCCTTTGGCCAATAAAGCCTGGCGAATTGCATCTGCCTGCGCGTACTGTTTGTCGCGCTTGGCCTGGGCGCGCAAATCGATCTGCTCTTGCACCCAGGCTCCATCCACCACTGCAGCGCCCTGTAGGTATTGCAGGGCGTCATCTTGCAGAAGCCCCAGAACGCCGCCGAGTTGACGCAACTGCAAGCTCAATGACGCCCGCAGGCTAGACCCAGGCTCGGCTCTATTGACCGCTGCCGCGAGATCAAACAGCACCGCTACCGCGTCCGGCGTGCCAAAGTCATTGTTCATTGCCGCCGCAAAGGCGGCCGGCGCTGGTGCTGCCCAATTCAGCGGTTCGGTAGATGCCGGCAACGGTGCATCAATCAAGGCGGTGTAGAGGCGGCGCAGGCCAGCCTGCGCGTCTTGCAGATGCACATCGCTGTAGTTCAGCGGACTGCGGTAATGGGTCCGCAGCAGAAAAAAGCGCAGGGTCTGAGCGTCGAAGCGCGCCAGCACCTCTCGAATCGTGAAGAAGTTGCCCAGGCTCTTGGACATCTTTTCGCTATCGACATTCACAAAGCCGTTGTGCATCCAAAGGCGTGCCAGGGGCACCCCATTGGCGCCCTCGCTTTGGGCAATTTCATTCTCGTGGTGGGGGAACTGCAAATCAGCCCCGCCACCATGGATGTCAAAGGTGTCGCCCAGCAAGGCTTGGCACATGGCTGAGCACTCCAGGTGCCAGCCGGGCCGCCCGAGGCCATAGGGGCTCGGCCACTTCACTTCATCGGGCTCTTCAGGCTTGGAAGATTTCCAAAGAACGAAATCCAAGGGGTCGTCCTTGCCATGGGCCACGGCCACGCGCTCACCGGCATGCAGCTCGTCGATGGACTTGCCAGACAACTTGCCATAACCCTTGAAGCGGCGCACCGGGTACAGCATGTCGCCGTCGGCTGCGTAGGCCAGGCCCCTGTCCTCTAACTTGGACACCAATGCCAGCATCTGAGGCACATATTCGGTTGCGCGCGGCTCATGATGCGGCCGAAGCAGCCCCAGCCGGTCAAAGTCTTCGTGCATCGCCACAACCATGCGCCCCGTCAGTGCGCGGATGCTTTCGCTGTTTTCCACCGCGCGTCGGATGATCTTGTCGTCAATATCGGTGATGTTGCGCACGTGAGTCACCGCATAGCCCGTGGCTTGCAACCAACGGCGCGCCACATCAAACGCCACATTGGACCGAGCGTGCCCGATGTGGCATAGGTCATAGACCGTCATGCCGCAGACGTACAAGCGCACCTGGCCGGGCGTCAGGGGCACAAAATCAACCAGTTGACGCGTCAGTGTGTCGTGGATCCGCAAGGGCATGGCAAAAGAGCAAAAAGGCAAACGGGTCTGTCTGTCCCCGCGCATTGAGAAAGCAGATAGAGCCCGCTCAGGGCTATCGCCAGAGACCCGCTGGTCGAACGACAGCAGTTCAATCCAATAAGACGGCTGCCGCTCATTACAATTTCAGGTCAGTATAGGCGTGCGCAAAGGGGCAACCTGTGCCTTGTAGGCGCCGCTGCTCCGCTCTTTCGTGATCGTTTCAACAGGTTGTTTACCCGTGGATTCAATGCCAATGTCCAGCCGTTCGCCATCAACTGTTCGTCAGCGCTTGACCTGGCTGGCCCTGGCCTTCGCCCTTGCATCCCCGGCAGCATGGGCGGATGACTACGCCGAAGTCACCCAACTGATGCGCGCCGGCAAATTCAGCGAGGCGCTGAGTCGCGCCGACGTGTTCCTCAATGGCAAGCCGCGCGACGCCCAAATGCGCTTTTTGCGCGCCGTCATCTTGGCTGAATCGGGCCGGGCTACCGACGCGATCAACGCGTTTTTGAAGATCACTGAAGACTACCCCGAGCTGCCCGAGCCCTACAACAACTTGGCCGTTTTGTACGCCGGGCAAAATCAGCTCGACAAGGCCCGCGTGGCGCTGGAAATGGCCATTCGCACCAATCCAAGCTATTCCACCGCACACGAAAACTTGGGTGACATTTACGCCCGGCTGGCCAGCCAAGCCTATTCCAAAGCGCTGCAACTAGATGGGGCCAACACCACCGTTCAGCCCAAGCTGTCCTTGATTCGCGAGTTGTTTGCTCCGAATGCCACACGTGCTGGGCAGCGCCCGTCGGCCGCATCGGCCGCTGCGGCTCGGCCCACAACCGCCGCCACGCCCTCGGCCACAGCCGCGCCCGCACCAGCAGTGGTCGCCGCTGCCCCAGCGGCAGCAGCCGCGCCCAGCGCAGCACCGCGCCCCGCGACGCCAGCCGCACCGGCCACCGCGGCGCCCCCTGCCGCAGCGCCAGCCGCTGCGGCTGCTGCACCTGCACCCGCTCCGGCCACTGCGGCAGCAGACCCTCGCCGAGAGGTAGAAGAGGCCATCCGCGCATGGGCGCGTGCTTGGTCAGCCAAGGACATGCGCGCTTATTTGGCCGCGTATGGGCCTCAGTTCGACCCTGAAGGCAACATCAGCCGCTCAGCTTGGGCGGACATGCGGCGCGACCGGATCGTGAGCAAACAGCGCATTTCGGTGCAGCTGCAAGATGTGTCGATCTCGGTCAATGGCGAGCGCGCCACCGCCCGCTTCCGCCAGAACTACACCGCCGACACGCTCAACGTGACCAGCCGCAAATCGCTTGATTTGGTGCGTTCGGGTGACAAGTGGCTGATCGTGCGCGAATCCACCGGAAGCTAATGCCGGGGGCAGTTCTACTCAACTGGTTCACGGCCAAACTGGGTGTTCGGCCAGCGCAGGCTTCACTGCCACTGAAATACGCAATTCCTGCGAGGGCAAGTGACATCGGCTTAGGCGTATTCGCGCCGATGTTGCGCTGTGGCGCATTGTGTTTGTCGGTGTGGCTGGGCGTGTTGGGTGCTGCTGACGCGCAAGTGCCTGGTAAGCCGCGCGGGCAGGTTGCCCCGGGCGAATCGGTTCAAGAGCAGGCCCGCAAAGTGGGCCAAGCCGATGCGCGCCTGATTGAGGTTTACCGCCTCATTGGGCAAGGCCAGTCGCGCGGCGCTTTGGAGCGGGCGCGCGAGCTGGTGCAAAAGTTTCCTGACTTTCAGCTCGCCCAGTTGGTCTACGGCGATCTGCTCAGTGCCCAAGCGCGTCCGCTGCGCGGCTTTGGCGATGTGCCTGAGCCCATCGCCGCAGCGGCCAACGGCAACTTGGCGGATTTGCGTGAAGAGTCCCTGTTGCGTTTGCGTGCCTTGCGTGAACGTCCGCCCGCCGGTCATTTGCCCAGCCAATTCCTGCGCCTGTCGGCACGCAACCGCCACGCCATTGCGGTAGACGCCTCCAAGTCGCGTCTGTACCTGTTTGCCAATGGGCCGCAAGGCATGCAGTTGGTGGCCGACTACTACATCTCGGTGGGACGCCAAGGTATTCAAAAAGCGCTGGAGGGCGATTTGCGCACGCCCGTTGGGATGTACTTCATCACCAGCAACCTTGACCCGAGGGCCCTGCAAGAGTTCTACGGCGTCGGTGCTTTGCCGATCAACTATCCCAACCCGCTGGACGTTCGACTGGGGCGCACCGGCAGCGGCATTTGGCTGCACGGCACGCCGCCTACGCAGTTTGCCCGTGCGCCCCGCGCCACCGACGGCTGCGTGGTGCTGGCCAACCCCGATCTGGCGCACATCATCAGCACAGTGGAGACCCGCACCACGCCTGTGCTGATCGCCAAGACCATCAACTGGGTGCCCACCGAGCGTCGGCAGGCCGAGTCGGTGCACTTCGAGAACACGCTGATGGCCTGGAACGAAGCGCGCCAGCGCGGCGATGTGGATGCAGCCATGGCCTTCTACACCGCAGACTTCAATGCTTCGGGCCGTGACCTGGCTGAGCAGCGCAAAGCCATGGAATCGTCGGTGCGTCGACTGCGCGGGCGCAGCGCCGAATTAAAAGACTTGTCCATCCTGCGCTGGACTGACGGCCAAGCAGACAGCATGGTGGTCACCTTTGGCGACGTGGCCCAAGGCCAGACCACTGGCCCCGTTGTGCGGCAATACTGGCTGCGTCAAGGCGGCAACTGGCGCATCTTTTTTGAAAGGGTTCTTGCATGACGATCACCCCAACCAGCGCCGCTCGGCGCAGGGTCTTGAGGCTGGCCACAGGCTCTGCGGCAGCCATGGCCGCAGCGTCCACCGGCTTGGCGTGGGCTCAGGCAACCACGCCATCACCGGCGCCTGCTGCAGCCGCCGCAGCGCCCCGCGTGCGTCTGCAAACCTCGCAAGGCGACATCGTGCTGGAGCTCTATCCCGACAAGGCGCCGCGCACGGTTGAAAACTTTCTGCAGTACGTGCGCGACAAGCACTATGACGGCACGATCTTTCATCGGGTGATTGACAACTTCATGGTGCAAGGCGGCGGGTTTGACGACAAGTTCACCCAGAAGCCCACCCGCGCCCCAGTGCGCCACGAAGGCCGCGAAGCGCTAGAAAAAGGCGGGCCGCGCAACACCGTGGGTACGGTGGCCATGGCGCGCACCAATGACCCGCATTCGGCCAGCGCGCAGTTCTTCATCAACGTGAAAGACAACGCGTTTCTTGACCCCACACCCATCCCGCCCGGTGACCCGGTGCCGCGCTTTGAGTTTCGCGGCCGCACGTTTGAAAACGTGCCCCGCGCCAACCTACTCAACGCGCCCGAGTTGTTTGGCTACACCGTGTTTGGCCGCGTGGTGGCAGGCATGGATGTGGTCAACAAAATCAAGGCTCTGCCCACGGGCCGTGGCGGGCCGTTTCCGTCAGACGTGCCACAGACGGCCGTGCTGCTTCAATCCGCCACACTGATCACACCTTAAACCACACGCGGTTGGCCCGCACGCGGTTGGCGCCCCTTCCCGCTTGGCGGCACCCGGCTGCCGAGCGCTTCTTGCTCTGTCTTCAAAGTCCTCTACACCACCATGCCCACACTTGTTGATTTGCACTTGGCCGGCCACGGCACCGTCACCCTTGAACTCGACGCCGACAAGGCACCCGCCAGCGTGGCCAATTTTTTGGCTTACGTGGCGAAGGGCCACTACAACGGCACGGTGTTTCACCGCATCATTGATGGCTTCATGATCCAGGGCGGCGGCTTTGAGCCGGGCATGAAACAAAAGCCCACCGACTCGCCCATCGCCAATGAGGCCAACAACGGCCTGAAAAACGTCAAGTACACCGTGGCGATGGCCCGCACCAGTGACCCGCACTCAGCCACGGCGCAGTTCTTTGTCAACGTGGCCGACAACACCTTTTTGAACCACACCGCGCCGTCGGCCAGCGGTTGGGGCTATGCGGTGTTTGGCAAGGTCAGCGAGGGCACCGAAGTGATCGACAAGCTGGCCAAGGTCAAGACCGGGCGCCGCGGCTTTCACGACGACGTGCCCGTCGAAGACGTCGTGCTTGAAAAAGCTGTCGCCCGATAGGCCAGCGCCCCAGCCAGTGCCCACGGCCACGCGCTGAATCGCCAATAAAAAAAGGGCTCTAGCGCCCTTTTTTTGGGCCTAAGCAGCTACTATTTCTATAGCAAACATCGTCTGAAGGGTCATGCAGCCTGTGACAGCCGATCAGCCGCACCCGAATAGCGCGCCAGCCCTGCTGGCGCCCACCGGCTGGGCGCGGATTGATTTCGTGTCTGATGTGCATCTGCAAGCCAACGATCCCGCCACCGCTGCCGCCTTTTTGAGTTGCCTGCAGCGCAGTACCGCGCAAGCCATCTTCGTATTGGGCGACTTGTTTGAGGTCTGGGTGGGCGACGACGGCCTGGACGACGCCGATTCATTTGAAGCCACCTGCGCCAAAGCCATCGCGGATGCGGCCCGGCACAGGCCGATTTATTTGATGGTGGGCAATCGAGACTTTTTGCTAGGGGGGGATTTTCTGCGGCGCACCGGCTGCATTGCGCTGGCCGACCCCACCGTGCTCGTCGCCCAAGATCAGCGCTGGCTGTTAAGCCATGGCGACGCGCTTTGCCTAGATGACACCCGCTATCAGGCCTTTCGGGCGCAGGTGCGCGCAGCCGCTTGGCAAGACGCATTTTTGACGCAAGCGCTGGCCGCGCGCCGCGCCCAAGCCCGCGCCATGCGCGAGGCCAGCCAAGCCCACCAAGCCCACCAAGCCCAGCAAGCTGCGGCCCTGGGCCGCCCTGTTGAGGGTTGGGCCGATGTGGACCACACAGCCGCTCTTGCTTGGCTCCAAGATGCCCACGCGAATGTGCTCATCCATGGTCACACCCACCGACCCGCTGAGCACAACCTGGCGCCCGGTTACCAACGCGTGGTGCTCAGTGATTGGGACGCTGCGGCCCAGCCCCCGCGCTGCCAAGTGCTGCGTCTGCAAGACGGCGCCCTGAGCCGAATCGACCTGACGGACGTGGCCTAGGGGCCGCTTGGCAGGCGCCCCAGGCCGGGGGCGCCATCAATGACAACGTTGCCCCTTGATTGGGCTGCCGCCAGCCCAAACTGCCTGCGATGCTTGAATCCATCCGCAGCTGGTGGGCGCGACAGCGGTCCGCACGCTGGCTCTTTTTTAGTTGGCCTGGCACACCGCGCCCCATCGGCGACGCCCTGTGGGCCCAAACACTGGCAGATTTCCCCTTTCTGGCCCTGGGTGGCCCCGCTGAAACCTTGGCGCTGCGCCGCTTGGCGGCACATTTCTTGGGCGCCAAACAGTTCCACGGCGCACATGGCTGGGTGGTGACGGACCCGCAAGCCGTGGCGATTGCCGCCCAAGCGTGCCTGCCCTTGCTGCGGCTCGCCGGCCCTGAACCCCGCCGCGCCCTCAGCTGGTATGACGACTTTGTGGGCATCGTGGTGCATCCCGCCCAGGCGGTGGCTGAGCACACCCAGGTCGACGCCGCGGGTGTCGTGCACCGAGTGCGCCAGCAATTGGCTGGCGAGGCCATGCAGCGTGGCCCGGTCATGCTGAGCTGGGACGACGTGGCCCAAGCCGGATTGCGCCACGGGCGGCCCTACAACGTCGTGATCCATGAGTTTGCCCACAAGCTGGACATGCGCGATGGCCATGCCGACGGCTGCCCGCCCCTGCCGCCGGGGTTCATGGGCACGCGCAGTGGGCGCGCGGCGCGCGAGGTTTGGCACGCCGCCTGGGGCGCCGCCTTTGAGGCCTTCCGTGAAGACGCCTTGCGGGCTGAGCGCTTCAGCCAGCCCGCGCCGTGGTTGGACACGTATGCCGCCACCGACCGCGTGGAGTTTTTTGCCGTGGCGTGCGAGGCCTGGTTTGTTGACCCGCAGCGATTTCGCCAAGAATTTCCGAGCCTGGCGCCGCTGCTGGCGCAGCTGTTTGCCAACCGGGTGTCGGCCCTCACCGCTTGAGACGTCCGGCCAGAGCCGCCACACGCTTGGCAGGCACGGGCGCGATTCGGGTCAGTTCCACGTTTCGAGTGGTAACTTTTCGGTTAACTTACGGGTTTTCGACGTACTGGCAGACGGGTCGCCCACCTCGGCGATTTGTGTGCACTGGGTCAACGCATACAACGCAAGCCGAGGAGCACATAGATGGGATTCATTCAACGCATGGGCGTGGCCAAGCGCATCAGTTTCATGATGGCTGTTGTGCTGGTGCTCTCCGCTGGCTTGGTGGGCTTTTCGCTTTGGGTGGTGAGTGGGCAGCAAGCGCTGATCGACAACCTGGGCAAAGTCCAGGCTGACAAGATTCGCCTGTCGCAGCGCTGGGACGCCAACATTCGTGAAGCGGTGGCGCGTTGGAACTCAGTCGCGTTCTCGAGTGACCCCGAACTCTTCAAACAAACTCGCGAAGCCACCCTGGCCATCTCCACCGATACCAATGAAGTGCAAAAGCGCATGCTGGAGTTGGAAGACTCTGCCGAAGGCAAACGCATCGTGGAAGAAATGAACCGTGCCCGCGCCATCTGGCTGGCCTCGCGTGACAAGGTGCGCGCGGCCATTGAAGCATCAGACTTTGCCAAGGCGAGCGAACTGGGCATGGGTGAGTTTGCGCAGGTGTCCACCGCCTACAAGGCTGTCTCTGCACGCTACGCCGCCTATCAAGTCACCGACGCCGCGCGTGAGTCGGAGGCGGCCAGCGCCACCACCCGACGGTTCGTCACGATCCTGACGGGCCTGCTGGTGCTCTTGGTGCTTGTGACCGTGTTCTTGGCGTGGCGGCTCACCACCAGCATCGTGCGGCCCCTGCAAGACGCAGTGCAGGCGGCTCAGGCCATCGCCCAAGGCGATCTCACCAACCATTTGGAAGCCACCGGCAATGACGAACCCAGCCAGGTGATTCGGGCCATGAGTGAAATGCAGCAGGCGCTAAGCGCGCTGGTGTCGCGGGTGAAGTCGTCCACCGACTCCATCGAAGTGGCCGCCAGCGAAGTGGCGACCGGCAACATGGATTTGTCCAATCGCACCGAGCAAACGGCCAGTAACTTGCAGCAGGCATCCGCCAGCATGGGCGAGATCGCCTCGTCGGTCTCCACCAACGCCGACAACGCGCGGCAAGCGCAGTCATTGGCCAGTGAAGCGTCTACTGTGGCAGTGCGCGGTGGTGAAGCCGTGGCTCAGGTGGTAAGCACCATGCGCGACATTGCGACGTCTTCGCAAAAGATCAACGACATCATTGGCACCATCGACGGCATCGCCTTCCAAACCAACATCTTGGCGCTTAACGCTGCGGTGGAAGCGGCCCGAGCGGGCGAGCAAGGGCGTGGCTTTGCGGTGGTCGCCAGCGAAGTGCGGGCCTTGGCCCAGCGCAGCGCCAGCGCCGCCAAAGAAATCAAGACCCTCATTGCCGACAGCACCCAGCGCGTTTCGTCAGGCAGCGCGTTGGTGGAGCAAGCGGGTAACACCATGGATGAGGTGGTGGGCAGCGTGCAGCGGGTGAGCCAGCTCATTGGCGACATTGCGGCTGCCACCACCGAGCAGTCGCAAGGCGTGGCGCATGTCAATTCATCGGTTGGGGCGCTTGACCAAATGACGCAGCAAAACGCAGCGCTGGTCGAAGAAAGCGCGGCTGCGGCCAGCAGCCTGAAAGAGCAGGCCGACCAGCTGGCAGCCGCCATCGGCGTATTCCGCCTCAGCGGCGCGACGGGCGCCCGGCGCAGCCCCCCGGCTTTGGGACATAAGGGCTGATTGCGCCCTGTTTATCGGCCTAGGTAGCTACTATTTTTGTAGCAACCAGGTGTTGGGTAGGTGCTGATCAGGCTTTGCTGAGCTGCGCCAGGGCGTCAATGGCCAGCGCATAGCCCGCCACCCCCAGCCCCACGATGATGCCCGCCGCAGCGGGTGACAAATAGCTGTGGTGGCGAAACGCCTCACGGGCGTGCACATTGCTGATGTGCACCTCAATCACCCTCAGACCGCTGCCTTTGATAGCGTCATGCAAGGCCACGCTGGTGTGGGTGTAGGCGCCTGCGTTGAACACGCAGCCCACGCTTGCGCCTGCGGCCTGCGCTCGCCCGGCTTCTTGCACCCAGTCGATCAACTGGCCTTCGTGGTTGCTTTGTCGGCAATCGGCCACCCAAGCGTGGCGCTCAGCGGTGCTGCGACACAGCTGCTCCACGTCCGCCAGGGTGGTGTGGCCGTACACCGCCGGCTCGCGGGTGCCCAGCAGATTGAGGTTGGGGCCGTTGAGCACCCAGACATGTTTGGCAGTCATGGTCAGTGTGGGCCTTTTCAGGCATGGCAGTCGTCAATGTGTCTAGGGTAGCAAAGGGCCACGCCAACACGGCCCACAATCGAGCGGGTGAAACACTCCGATTTGGTTCAGTTGGTGCTGCTGTCGGCCCTGTGGGGGGCCTCCTTTATGTTCTTGCGCATTGCAGCGCCTGCGCTGGGCATTTGGGTGCTGCCTGCGCTGCGGGTGCTGCTGGCCACCTGCGTGCTGGTGATGCTGATGCTGGCGCTGCGCCATGCATGGCCGTGGTCGCATTGGCGTGAACTGATGGGGCTGTCGGCATTGACCATGGTGGTGCCTTTTGTGCTGTATGCCTATGGCGCGCTGCACTTGCCCGCTGGCTATAGCGCCTTGCTCAACACCACCGCCGTGCTGTTTGGCGCCATCGTGGTGGCGCTCTTGGGTGATGAACGGCTAACGCTGTGGCGGCTGGCAGGCTGTGTGTGCGGCTTCGCAGGCGTGGGCCTGATCGTGCAGTTGGGCCCGGTGCAGCCCACGCCACAGGTGCTGTGGGCCGCAGCGGCCTGCGTGGGTGCTGCGGCCTGCTATGGCCTGGCCACGCCATTCATCAAACGCGCCACGCAGCGCATGCAGCCGCTGCAGATTGCCGCAGGCATTCACTTGGCGGGCTGCGCGATGTTGTGGCCCGGCGCGGCCTGGGGCTGGCCACAGGCGCAGTTCACGCCAGTGGCATTGGGCGCGGTGGCGATGCTGGGCTTTGTTACTTCGGGCCTGGGCTTTTGGCTGCACATGCGCATCATTTCGCGCATTTCACCGGTGGCGGCCATGAGCCCGTCGTTTTTGATTCCGTTTTTTGGTGTGGCCTGGGGCCACATCTTCTTGGGCGAACCTTTGGGCTCGGGGCTGCTGGGCGGGGGCTTGTTGGTGCTGCTGGCGGTGGCGCTGGTGTCTAACTTCAACCCGCTGCGGCGTCGCCCGCCGCCGCCCCAACCCAGCGAGATTGACGCCACGCCATAAAGGCGCAGCCGGTGCCCAGCGCTGCCGCGCCGACACCCGCCCAAAACACCGATGCCAAGCCGTGCGCCTGCACCAGCCAACCGCCCAGGCTGCCGGTGAGTACCCCCGGCGCGCCGTAGCCAATCACCGCATACAGGGCCTGCCCGCGCCCCATCAAAGGCCCGGGAAACCAGCGCGCCACCAGCGCCACGCACACCGTGTGGTGGGCGGCAAAGGTGATGGCATGCAGGGCCTGCATCACCAGCAGCAGCGCCAACACCTGCGGCCACCCGGCGGTGCCCACCATGCGCAACACCATCACCGCGCCCACGCCCACCAGCCAGGCCGGCAGACTCAAGCGCGGCATCCAGCGGCCTTGGGTGAAGAACCAGGCAATTTCCACCACCACCGCCACCGCCCAAAGCATGCCGATGGTGGCTTTGCTGTAGCCCAGGCTGTCCAGATACAGCGAAAAATAAATGTAGATGGCCATGTGGGCCAGCACATGCGCAAATACGCTGGCAAAGAACCACACCACGCCCGGCGTGGCAAACACCGATCGAATCGAGCCAGCCGAATCATCTGCGGCGGATGGCGCCGTGGGCTGTGCCGCAGGTAGCCACAGGGTGGCCGCCCACACTGCAATCAAGCTGGCCGTGGTCCAGGCTGCAAAGCTGCCCATGCCGCGGCGTTCAAACCACCATCCCGCCAGCAGCACCGTCAGCAGAAAACCCAGCGAGCCCCACAAGCGCATGCGGCCGTAGCGCGCCGCATCAAAGCTGCCCGCGTGGCTGACCTGGTGGGCCATGGCCGCTTCGCTCATGGGCATCATGGCGCTGGTGTGAAAGAACATCAGCAGCAGCACGGCGCCAATGCCCCAAGCACTGGCGGTGATACCGGGCCACCACAGGCCCATGCTGGCCACCAGTGCCACCAGGGCGCACCAGCGCATCAGATGCACGCGCCGCCCGGTGGCATCGCTCAAGGCGCCCCAGGCGTAAGGCGCCACCAAGCGGGTGGCCGACTGCACCGAGGTCAACAGGCCAATAGCCAGCAGGCTCAGGCCCATGTCTTTGAGCCACAGCGGCAGGTACGGGTTAAAGAACCCAATGTGCGCAAAGTAGGCCGCCGACAAGGCGCCAAAGGGCACCAGCGACGCGCCTGCGCCGGTGGCTTGGGCCGTGTCGCCCGCCCTCACTCAGCCGATGTCCGGGTGGGCGCTGCTTGAGTGGAGTGGGCTTGCGCGGGCAAGGGCGCCAGGGGGTGGTGCACGTCAGCGTTCTGCGCCCGGTGCAGCAGCGCGTGCTCCATCACCACCAGGGCCAGCATGGCCTCGGCAATCGGGGTGGCGCGGATGCCCACGCAGGGGTCGTGGCGGCCTTTGGTGATGAGCTCGGTGGCCTGGCCTTCGCTGGTGATGCTGGCGCGTGGCACCAAGATCGAGCTGGTGGGCTTAATGGCCACGCGCACTTCCAAGTCTTGGCCGGTGCTGATGCCACCCAACACGCCGCCCGCGTTGTTGCCCACGAAACCACCGGGGCTGAGCGCATCGCCATGCTGGCTGCCGCGCTGGGCGACGCTGGCAAAGCCCGCGCCAATTTCCACGCCCTTCACCGCATTGATGCCCATCATGGCGTAGGCGATGTCAGCGTCGAGCTTGTCAAACAGCGGCGCCCCCAAGCCCACTGGCATGCCGGTAGCCACCACGCGCAAAGCCGCACCGCAGCTGTCGCCACTTTTGCGCAGGGCTTCCATGTAGGCCTCAAGCGCCGAGGTGTCAGCCACCGGCGCAAAGAAAGGGTTGTGCGCCACGTGGGCCCAGCTTTCAAAGCCAATGACCTGGTCGCCAATCTGCGTCATACAGCCCAAAAAGCGGGTGCCATAGGCCTGGGCCAGCCATTTCTTGGCCACGGCGCCTGCGGCCACCATGGGCGCGGTCAGGCGGGCGGAAGATCGCCCGCCGCCACGCGGATCACGCACCCCGTACTTGCGCCAGTAGGTGTAGTCGGCGTGGCCGGGGCGAAAGCTTTGGGTGATGTCGCGGTAGTCCTTGCTGCGCTGATCGGTGTTGTCGATCAGCAAGCAAATGGGGGTGCCGGTGGTGACGCCCTGAAACACGCCCGAGACAATGCGCACCGCATCAGGCTCGTTGCGCTGGGTGACGAACTTGCTGGTGCCCGGACGGCGCCGATCCAGGTCAGGCTGAATATCAGATTCAGACAAGGGCAGCCCAGGCGGGCAGCCGTCTATCACGCACCCAATGCTGGGGCCGTGGGATTCGCCAAAGTTGGTGACGGCAAACAGGCTGCCGAAGGTATTGCCGCTCATGGCGCCGATTATCGGCGCGCTCGCTGGCCTTCAGGGCCGCTGGCGAGGAGTGACGCGGGTCTCTAGCGGCTCAGGGAAAAAGCTGGGCTTGAAGCGGCAGCCACTGGTGCCACCCTGCCCCCACTGCATGGCCATTTCCAGGCAGCGTTGATGCACAGCCATCGCATCGGGCTTCTGGCCGTTGGTGTGCCAGTTCAGCAGCCGATCTAGCAAGGTGACATACACCACATCGTGCAAGTAGCTGTGGTCGCCAAAGTCTGCAAAGGTCTGCACCAAATTGCCCGCGCTGCCATTGGCGCGCATCGCTTCGCGCAATTGGTGCTGCAACTCCACAAAAGCCACTGGGTCCATGGTGCCGTGCACGCCCAGCATGGGCAGGCGGATGGGGGCGTTGAAATCGGTGTCGGCTGCGAAGGCGCGCACCGCTGCCGCATCGGTGGCGTAGCGCAACACGCTGCGGTTGAGTTCATCGTCCATGCTGCTGCCGCGATACACCGCGCCCCGATTGCCAAACACCGGCTTGCCGCCGGTGCGCTGATGCGCCACATCGGCAAAGTGGAAGGTGGCCCAGTTCAAGTGGCCCACCACGCTGCTTTCGGGAATGCGCAGGGTGTCCACGATCACCTTGAGCTTTCGCGCCTGCTCGGGGCTGCGGGCCGCTGCGGCCAGGCCGGTGCCCAGACATTCACGGGCACGCGCGGCGAGGTCAGCCTGCGTCATGGTGCTGCCTGCGGGCAGGCCCATCCACAACGGGTACTGCGGCTCTGACGGGCGGGGGTGGTTTTGGCACAGGTGTTGGTAGATCACCCGCAAATCCAGCCGGAAGTCATAGCTGCGGGTGCCGCCGCCCACCACGCCACTGGTGAGCAGCAGGGCGTCATAGGGCGGCTTGGCGGCGCGGTCTGACGCAAACATTTCCGCACCCTTGAGCGCCACGCCCGCGCCCCAGCTTTGACCGTGCAGGATGGTGGTGCGCGGCTGGCCGACGTGGCGCACAAACACGCGGCGCAGGCGTTCGGTATCCACCGCCGCTGCACGCACTTGCACCCCGCCTTGGGCGAAGGTGCTGCCTGCGTAAGCATGGCCCGCACGCACCCAGATGCTCCAACGTTGCAAGTCTTCCACCGCCCGCTCAGGCCGCGCAGGGCCCAGGGTGGGGCCGCCGTGGGCATGCAGCACCAAAACGCCGCTTGCGGCCGTCCAGCCAGCGGGGAGTGCTATCAAATAATGAGCGCCAGCACGGTCGGTGCCACCCAGGCAGCGGGCGTCGGCAGGCAGCCCTGTAGGGCAAGCCACGGCTTGGGGGGCAGCCTCTTGGCTGGCATCTGCTGCGGAGGCCAGCGCGTTGGGCGGGGTGGCGTCAGGCGGGTTCAGCGCCGCACAGCCTGCCAGCAAGGCAGCCAAGCTCAGTGCGCCCGCCAGCGTGGACCAGCGTGCGCTGGCGTGCTTGAAAGAAGTCATTGCGATCACCCGCCTTTGTCCTCAGGCCAATCACGGATGTAGGCCTTGAGCATTTTGTTTTCAAAGTTCTGCGCGTCCACCACGCTTTTGGCTACGTCGTAGAAGCTGATCACGCCCATCAGCATGCGGCGGTCCATCACCGGCATGTAGCGGGCATGGCGGTCTAGCATCATGCGGCGCACTTCATCCAGTTCTGTCTCGAGCGTACAGGTCAGGGGCGCGTCGTCCATGGCCGATCGCACGAGCGTGGTGCCCACGCTACCGCCATTGCGCACCACCGACTGAATCACCTCGCGGAAGGTGAGCATGCCCACCAAATCGCCGTACTCCATCACCACCAGACTGCCGATGTCTTTGTCGGCCATGGTGGTGGCCGCTTCTGCCAAAGGCGTGTCAGGGCTCACGGTGAAAAGCGTGCCGCCTTTTAAGCGCAGGATGTCGCTGACTTTCATGATGGATACGGGCAAGGCCGGTTGAATAAGGCTGTGCTGCCATTGTGGCGCAGCGCGGTTGAATAATGCCTGCGTGGCGCCTGGATCGACGGCGCTTGTACACGGAGACCTCCATGCCCGGCTACTCTGACCCCGGCTTTGACACCCTGGCCTTGCACGCCGGTGCCGCGCCCGACCCCGCCACCGGCGCGCGCGCCGTGCCCATCCACTTAAGCACGTCTTTTGTGTTTGAAAGCAGCGACCACGCGGCCAGCTTGTTCAACCTAGAGCGTGCGGGCCATGTCTACAGCCGCATCAGCAACCCCACCAACGCGGTGCTGGAGCAGCGAGTGGCCGCGTTAGAAGGCGGCATAGGATCAATTGCCACCGCCAGCGGCCAAGCCGCGCTGCATTTAAGCGTGGCCACACTGATGGGCGCAGGCAGCCACATCGTGGCCAGCACAGCGCTGTATGGCGGCAGCCAAAACCTGCTGCACTACACCCTGCGCCGCTTTGGCATTGACACCACGTTTGTCAAACCTGGCGACATCGACGGCTGGCGCGCCGCTGTCCGCCCCAACACCAAACTGCTGTTTGGTGAAACCGTGGGCAACCCCGGCCTGGATGTGTTGGACATTCCCACCGTGGCGCAAATCGCGCACGAGGCAGGCGTGCCGCTGCTGGTGGACAGCACCCTCACCAGCCCGTGGTTGATGCAGCCGCTGAGCTTGGGCGCTGACCTGGTCTATCACTCGGCCACCAAATTTTTAAGCGGCCACGGCACGGTGATTGGCGGCGTGGTGGTGGACGGCGGCAGCTTTGACTGGGACGGCCCGCGCGCGGCGGGCCGCTTCAAAGAACTGACCGAGGCCTATGACGGCTTTCACAACATGGTGTTCAGCGAAGAAAGCACCGTGGGCGCTTTTCTGCTGCGCGCCCGGCGCGAAGGCCTGCGTGACTTTGGCGCCTGCATGAGCCCGCACACCGCCTGGTGCATCTTGCAAGGCATTGAGACATTGCCCCTGCGCATGGCCCGCCACATGAGCAACACCCAAGCCGTGGTGCAGTTTTTGGCGGCGCACCCCATGGTCAGCCGCGTCGGCCACCCACTGCTTGAGTCGCACCCCAGCCACGCGCTGGCGCAAAAACTGTTGCCGCGCGGCGCGGGCAGCGTGTTCAGCTTTGACATCAAAGGCAGCCGCGCCCAGGGCCGCGCCTTTATTGAAGCGCTGAAAGTCTTCAGCCACTTAGCCAATGTGGGCGACTGCCGCAGCCTGGTCATTCACCCCGCCAGCACCACCCACTTCCGCATGAGCGATGAAGCGCTGGCCGGTGCGGGCATTGGCCCGGGCACCATTCGCCTGTCTATCGGTCTGGAAGACCCGGACGATTTGATCGATGACCTCAAGCGGGCGCTGAAAGCCGCCGAAAAGGCATCTGACACAAAACCGGCCACACCGCCCATAAAGACTGCGCAAGCAGCTACAAAAACAGGAGCATCGGCATGATTTTGACGGTCAACGGCCATGCCACCTACTGCTACACCGGCGGCAAGCCGCTGGATGCCGCCAAGCCCAGCGTGGTGATGATCCACGGCGTGCTGGGCGACCACAGCGTGTGGATTTTGCAAAGCCGCTGGCTGGCCAACCACGGCTTTAACGTGCTGGCGGTGGACCTGCCCGGCCACTGCAAAAGCGCGGGCGACGCGCCCGAGTCGGTGGAACAAGCCGCCGACTTTGTGGCTGCATTGCTGAATGCGGCAGGCATCGAACGCGCCGCGCTGGTGGGCCATAGCTGGGGCAGCCTGATTGCGCTGGAAGCCGCAGCCAAGCTGCAAGACCGCGCGACCCACCTGGTGCTGGTAGGCACCGCTTTCCCCATGAAGGTGTCGCCCGCGCTGCTCGATGCATCGCTGAACCAGCCCGAAGAAGCGCTGAAGATGATCAACGTCTTCAGCCGCGCCACCTTGGCTCCGCCACCGTCGGCGCTGGGCCCCGGCACCTGGGTGTATGGCGCGGGCATGGCGCTGGGCCGACGCGTGCTGCGCAGCAACCCCAGCGTGAACGTGTTCCACCGCGGCTTTAAGGCCTGCGACAGCTACGCCAACGGTGAGCAGGCCATGGCCCAAGTCACCGCGCCGGTACTGTTTGCGCTGGGCCAGCAAGACCAGATGACCACACCCAAAGCAGCGCAGAGCTTGGTGAGTGCCGCCAAGGCTGCAGGCAAAACCCACCGGGTGGTGATGCTGCCTATGGGCCATCACCAGATGACCGAGAGCCCCGAAGAGTTGTTGGCCGCCTTGCGTGGCTTTTTGGGTGTCGCCGCTTAGCGCCCCCGTGCACCCGCCTCCAGGTGCGGCGCCCAGCAGCAGCGGCCCCAGGCGTAGCCCGCGCAGCTAGGTGCCACTTGGCGGCGCATAGGCCTGCAAGGCCTGTTGCGCATCGCGTGAAAACTGCCGCAGCGCTTCAATTTGCGCAGGCGCAAGCGGCCCCATCATGGTTTGCACAATGTCGGCCTGCACCGCGAATGCCTGCTGTGCCAGCGCTTGGCCCGCAGCGGTCAAGCTGATGGCCTTGCTGCGCTTGTCAGCCGCGTCGCCCATGCGGGTGATCCAGCCTAGCTGCTCCATCTCGGTCAACACCGCGCTCATGTGGCTTTTGGTGACAAAGCTGCCTTCGGCCAGTTGCTGCTGGGTTTTGGGCTGCGCGTGCAGCAAGTTCAACAGCACATCGTGCTGGGCCAACTTCAGGCCAAGCGGTTTCACCTGCGCGCCCAAGACCTCCACGCAAGTCTGATAGGTGCGCACCACCGCGAGCCACGCGCTCAGGCCCTGCGCGGGGTCATAGGCGGGTGCGCGGTGCGCAGCGGCTGAAGGCTTCAAACGATTCGCTGCCTGCGGGGCGAGGGCGGTGGCGGTGGCGGTGGCGGTGGCGGTGGATGAACGGGTTGGCATGCGATGGATGATGAGGGCAAAACGCGCAGGTACACCTCGCATGACAAGCATGCCGCTGAAGGGTGTGGTTTAGTGGAGTGCATCCATATTTTAGTTCGATACCGAACTACTATAGTGCACTAACGAACCAATTCAACACCCGATTCGCTTCTTGCAAAGGACCCGTCATGCTTGAAATGCTCAGCCCCTCTGGTGCCGACGTGCTGCGTTTTGCCACCACCGTCATCAAGGTGCGCCAGACCGTTCACCGCGCCGCCAAACAAAGCCCCCAGGCCATGCAGGCAGCGGCGGTGCAGGCGTTTTGTTCGCCCCCGGTGTCGGCGCGGCGCACGCCCGATCTGGCCCGGCTGCGCGACGATACCCGGCGCTACTTTGGCTGGTCCAGCGCGCAATGGCGCGCGCACGAAGCACCGCTGCGCCAGCTGCTCGATAGCGCCCACAGGTCTCGCTTGGCCCATGATGGCTTGCAGGTGCAGTGCTACAGCTGGCAGCCCACCCACGCAGGCGTGGCCACGCGCGGCCGCCTGCTGCTGTGCCACGGCTGGGAAGGCTACGCGCTGAACTTTGCCCTGCTGATCGAGCAAGCCTTGCAAGCGGGTTACGAGGTGCACGCGTTTGACCACCTGGCCCATGGCGCAAGCCAGGGCACGCTCAGCGGCCTGCCCATTGCGCTAGACACCTTGTTGGCTGTGGCCCGGCATGTGCAAGCCACGGCGGGCCCCATCCATGCGCTGGTGGGCCATTCGCTGGGGGGCGCTGCGGCCAGTTGGGCGGTGGCCCATCGGCGCATTGCCGTGCAGCGGCTGGTGTTGCTGGCCCCGTTTTATGACACCCGCAAACTCTCGGGTCTGTGGGCCAAGGCGCACTTGCTATCTGACGAGGTGCGCGCAGCCTTGCAGGCCGGGCTGGAAGACGCATCGGGCAAGCGCTTCAGCGACTTTTTGCCCGACGCGCTGGTGGCTCAATTCAACCAAGCCCCGCACACACCGGTGCTGATCGTGCATGACCCTGACGACAAAATCACCGCGTTTAAGCACAGCGCTGAAATGGCGGCCAAGGGCACCCACATCAAGCTGCACCCAGCCCACCAGCTGGGCCATTTGGGCATCTTGGCCGACGGCGCCTGCACGGGCCACGCGCTGCAGTTCATTCAACACTGAGGCGGGCGCGCAGAAGGCAAAGGGCTAGCGGGAGCGACGGGCCCAAAATGGGGCCAGTGTTAACCCACCCCGTCAGCCATGTCCGCCACGCCATCCATCGAGCCCACGCCGCCAATCGGCCAGCCCCGCCCGGGTGCGGCGGCTGGGAGCGCGGTTGATCGGGGCGCTCTTGATTGCGGTGCCCTTGATGGAGCCGCTGTTGAGGGCCGCGCCCTAGATCTGCACACCCTAGATCTGCGCGCCCTGCCCGATTCGTTCTACGCCAACCCATACCCCACCTACGCGGCGCTGCGCCAGCACGATCCGGTGCATCGCATGCCGGACGGCAGCTGGCTGCTCACCCGGCATGCCGACTTGGTGGCCGTGTACCGCGACGCGACCACTTTCAGCAGCGACAAGCGGGCTGAATTTGCGCCCAAGTACGGCACCGATTCGCCGCTGTACCAGCACCACACCACCAGCTTGGTGTTCAACGACCCGCCTTTGCACACGCGGGTGCGCAAGCTGATCATGGGCGCCCTTACCCGCCGCGCCATTGACGATTTGCGCCCGGGTCTTGAAGCCCTGGTGGGCCGCCTGCTAGACCGCATAGAAGCCCACGGCGGTGGCTGCCTGGTCGAAGACTTTGCCAGCGCCATCCCGGTGGAAATCATTGGCAACCTGCTGGGCGTGCCGCACCCTGAGCGCGGGCCGCTGCGCCAGTGGTCACTGGACATCTTGGGCGCGCTAGAACCCGCCCTGACGCCCGCACAACAGGCCCGCTTTGAGACCAGCGTGCGCGATTTTTCGGCCTATCTGCAGCAGTTGATTGCCCAGCGTCGCCAACATCCGGGCGACCCGGCGCACGATGTGCTTACGCGGCTGATTCAAGGCGACAGCCAAGCCCAACCCTTGAGCGCCGACGAGTTGCTGCACAACTGCATCTTTATCTTGAACGCCGGGCACGAGACCACCACCAACCTGATTGGCAACGCCTTGGTGTGCCTGACCGAATGGCCCGAGCCGCAGGCGTGGCTGCGCACCCAAATGGCTGCCCAAGCCCATGACAGCGCGGCGGCTGACGCGCTGCTTGCCACCGCTGTCGACGAATTCCTGCGCTTTGAATCCAGCAACCAACTGGGCAACCGCCGCGCGCTACGCGATGCGGTGGTGGGCGGCGTGGACTTGCCTGCAGGCAGTTTGGTCACCCTGTGCATTGGCGCGGCCAACCGCGATCCCGCGGTTTTTGAGGCTCCTGACGAGCTGCGGCTAGACCGCAACCCCAATCCACACCTGGCTTTTGGCCTGGGCATTCACCAGTGCGCGGGCTTAAGCCTGGCGCGCCTGGAGGGCCGCGTGGCCGTGGGCGCCTTTTTGCAGCGTTTTGCACGCTATCGGCTGACCGTGCCGCCCACCCGTGGTCGCAGGGCGCGTTTTCGCGGTTTTCTGTCGGCGCCTTTTGCGCTTGAATAGACACCCAGGAGATCACTTGCATGAACACTGCCACCGCCGCCGCGCCAGTTGACCCGCGCCAGTTCAAGACCTTTGCCGAGTTCTACCCGTTTTACTTGGGCGAACACGCCAACCTCACTTGCCGACGCTTGCATTTCGTGGGTTCCAGCTTGGGGCTGGTGTGTCTGGCCCTGGCGGTGTGGTTTGCGCAACCGGGCTTTGTGTTGCTGGGCCTGCTGTGCGGCTACGCTTTTGCGTGGGTGGGCCACTTTGGTTTTGAAAAGAACAAGCCCGCCAGCTTCAAGCGCCCGCTGTACAGCTTCATGGGCGACTGGGTGATGTACGCCGACATCTGGCGTGGCCGCATTCCGTTTTGATGCCTTTCAGCATTAAGAAAAAAGAGCCTGCTCCGCCCTATTTAACTGCCTAAGCAGCTATCTTTTAAGTAGCAAATCGGCAATGCACAGATCGTTCCAGCCGCTGCGCTGCACCAGCGCCTGCAGGTTGCCGTGCTGCGTGTCGTCGGCCAACAGGCCCAGCAGCATGGGCGCCGCGCTGGTGTTTTGCACGTCGACCAGCAGCACGCACCGGGCGTCATAGGCGCCATGGGGCTTGGGCTCATCGAGCAGGCCCACCCAGCCCAGGCGCTCCAGCACGCGCAGCGGGCCCAGCACCGCTGCCTGAGGTGCGCCCGCCTGCTGCGCCAAAGCCGCCAGCGGCAAACCGCCCACGCCCGCTCGCCGGGCTTCGTCCAAGGCCCTGAGCGCCGCCAAGGCCAGCGCCAAGGGGCCGCCGGGCGCTGCGGGTGGCGGTGGGTGGGTTTCGGTCCAACCGGGGGCGCTGGCCACCACCACCGCACCCAACAGCACCCACAACCACACGCTGTAGATCCACACCAACAAAATCGGCAGCACCGCCAGCGCGCCATACACCGTGGTGTAGGTGGGCACCCAGCGCAAATACACGCCCAAGCCCACCTTGGCCGCTTCAATGGCCAAGGCGGCCAGCACGCCGCCCAGCCAAGCGTGGGGCCAGCTCACCCGGGCGTTGGGCACCCAGCGGTACAGGGCGGCCAAGCCGCCAGATAGCAGCAGCAGTTCCACCGCGTCGATCACCGTGGGAATCACCAGCCCCAAGCCGCTGGGTACGCCCTTGGCCGCGGCCCAGCGCGAGAGCCACGACAACACCCCCACCGCAGCGGCCAGCAGCAAGGGGCCCGCTGTCAGCACCGCCCACACCATCAACAAGCGCTGGCTGAACGACTTGGGCCGGGGGCTGCGCCACAGGGCGTTCAAGGTTCGCTCAATGGTGAACAACAAGGCCACAGCCGTCAGCGCCAACACCGCCAAACCCGCAAAGCCCAGCCGGTTAGCACGGCCCGCAAACTGGGTGACGTAGGTCTGCACTTGGCGCGAAATGACTTCGGGCACAAAGCTTTCGGCCAGCCACGATTCCAAATTGGTCTGAATCGCCTCAAACGCCGGGAACAAGGTGAACACCGCCAGCATCACCGTCACCAAAGGCACCAGGCTGAGCACGGTGGTGAATGTGAGGCTGCCAGCCGTCACCAGCACCCGATCGGCGCCAAAGCGGCTGATCACCTCTTGCCCCGCACGGCGCCATTGCACCGCCCGCGCCCAAGCCAGCAACTGCTGGGTGGCTGTGCGCAAGCGGGTGCGAATGCGGGTGTCCGCATCAGGGCTGGGGGCGTGGGGCATGCGGTGGCGGTGGGAGCTGGCGGCTTGCCTATGATCGCAAATCGCTTCAGTTGCAGCCGCGTGGCTGCTGTGTTTGTTGGTTTAACCGGCCATTTGCCTTGACTTCGTTCCCCACGCCCGACACTGTGCCCCTGGACAAATCTCGTTTTACCCAGCGCTTGGCCATTGGCAGCCTGCTTGGCCTGATCGTGCTGGGACTAGCCTGGGAGCTGTTTTTGGCTCCCTTGCGCCCAGGCGGCTCCTGGTGGGCCATCAAGGTGCTGCCCTTGTGTATCCCGCTCACGGGGCTGCTTAAGAACAAGCTCTATACGTTTCGCTGGATGAGCCTGTTGGTGTGGCTGTACTTTTGTGAAGGCGTGGTGCGCGCTTGGTCAGACCGCTGGCCCAGCAGCGGCTATGCGTTTTTGCAAGTGCTGTTGTGCTTGGTGTTGTTCGCTGCTTGTGCCCTGCATGTGCGCCTGCGGCTGGCCGAAGCTCGCGCGCGCGCAGAGCAAGCCTCCGCCGCCGACCAACCTGCGCCAAGCACCGCTGCATGAGCGCCGCACTGCTTGAGGCCCTGCGCGCCGCGGTCGGCCCCGCACAGGTGCTGACCCCCGACGCACAAGACCTGAGCGCCTACGAAGAAGACTGGCGCAAACGCGAACGCGGCCATGCGCTGGCGGTGGTGCGCCCCGCCAATACCGATGAAGTCGCCGCTGTGGTGCGGGCCTGCGCCCAAGCGGGCGCCAGCCTGGTGCCGCAAGGTGGCAACACCGGGCTGGTGGTGGGCAGCACGCCCGATGCATCCGGCACCCAAGTGGTGTTGAGCCTGCAGCGCATGAACCGTGTGCTGGCCCTCGATGCGGCCAACCTCAGCGTCGCCGTGCAGGCAGGCTGTGTGCTGCAGCAGGTGCAGGCGGCTGCACGCGAGGCGGGCTTTTTGTTCCCCTTAAGTCTGGCGGCCGAAGGCAGTTGCACCATCGGCGGCAATCTGGCCACCAACGCGGGCGGCACGCAGGTGCTGCGTTATGGCAATGCGCGCGATTTGTGCTTGGGGCTTGAAGTGGTCACCGCGCAGGGCGAGGTGTGGCAAGCCTTGAGCGGTCTGCGCAAGGACAACACCGGCTATGACCTGCGTGATTTGTTCATTGGCAGCGAAGGCACCTTGGGCGTGATTACCGCCGCCACGCTGAAGCTGTATCCGCAGCCCAAGAGCCAGGTCACCGCTTGGGCCAGCGTGGCCGATGTGCATGCCGCCATTGGCCTGTTGGGCCTGGCTCAGCGGCAGTTGGGCGCGGGGCTCACCGGCTTTGAGCTAATGAACCGCTTTGCCCTGCAACTGGTGGCTAAGCACTACCCGCAGTTGCGCATACCGCTCATCGACGCTTTGGCACCGTACTTCGTACTGATGGAGTTGTCGTCGTCGCAAGACAGTGCCGCCGCCCAAGCGCAGCTAGAAGACGTGCTGGGCGAGGCCATGGAAGCCGACACCGTGGCCGACTGTGTGGTGGCCCAATCGGTCAGCCAAAGCCGCGAAATGTGGCATGTGCGCGAAAGCATTCCACTGGCGCAGGCCGACGAGGGCCTGAACATCAAGCACGACATCAGCGTGGCCACCTCGCGCATCGCCGAGTTTTGCGCCCGCACCGATGCACTGCTGGCGCAGCGGATTCCCGGCGTGCGGCTGGTGAACTTTGGCCACCTGGGCGACGGCAACCTGCACTACAACGTGCAGGTGCCCGAAGGGGGTGACGGCGCAGCGTTCTTGCGCGAGCACGAAAAAACGGTCAACACCCTGGTGTATGACTCGGTGGCCGAGCACGGCGGCTCGATTTCAGCCGAACACGGCATTGGCAGCCTGAAAGCAATGAGCCTGCCCCAATACAAAAGCCCGGTGGCATTGCAGTTGATGCGGGCCATCAAACTGGCGCTAGACCCAGCAGGCACGCTGAATCCGGGGCGGGTGTTGGGCCCGGCCACGCCCGGCCACTGATGCGCATAAACTATGCGCATGCACGTCGCAGAACCCGCCCCCAAACGCGCCACCAATCTGAGTCTGAGCGGCCATGTGCTGGACGCTGCGCGAGAGCTGGGCCTGAACCTGTCTCAAACAGTCGACGCCCTGCTGGCAGCCGAGGTGCGACGCCTGCGCTGGCAGCGCTGGGCCGAAGACAACCGCGAAGCCATTGCCGCCTACAACCAACGCATTGAGCGCGAAGGCCTGCCGCTGGCTGATCAGCGCTCGTTCTGAAGCCACCGGCCCCGCAGTTCGCCGCCATGGCTCGGTTTGATGTGTATCGGCACCCCGATGCCGCCCAGCGCGAACGCACGCCTTTCTTGTTGGACGTGCAAAACCCTTTTTTATCGATGCTGGGCAGCCGAATCGTGGTGCCGCTTCGAGCGCTGGACCAGACCCCGCAACCCTTACGCGACCTGAACCCAATCATCACGGTGCTGGGTCAAGCCGTGGTGCTGGACTGTGCCGCCTTGGCCGCTGTGCCTTCACAATGGTTGCGTCAGCCGGTAGGCAGCGCTGCAGACTCTGCCAGCCTGGTCACCCACGCACTCGACACCCTGTTGGGTGGGTACTGAAGCCCCCCCCAACACCCCACGTACTCACCACCTAATTGACCGCAGGCCCGTTTGCCTATGTCTGACCTGACCGCTGCCGCGCCCAGCCCCTACGACGACTTCATGCGCCACGTCTTCACCCACGGCGTGGCCAAATCCGACCGCACTGGCACAGGCACCAAGAGTGTGTTTGGCTACCAGATGCGGTTTGATTTGCAGCAAGGTTTCCCGTTGGTCACCACCAAAAAGGTGCACCTCAAAAGCATCATTTACGAGCTGCTGTGGTTTTTGCGTGGCGAGCGCAATGCACGCTGGCTGCAAGAGCGCGGCGTGACGATTTGGGACGAATGGGCCCAGCCTGATGGTGACTTAGGGCCCGTGTATGGCGTTCAGTGGCGCAGCTGGCCCACGCCTGACGGCCGCCATGTGGACCAAATCGCCCAGGTGCTGCAGCAGTTGCGCAGCAACCCCGATTCGCGCCGCCTCATCGTGAGCGCATGGAACGTGGCCGATTTGCCTGACATGGCGCTCATGCCGTGTCACGCCTTCTTTCAGTTCTATGTGGCCCCGGCCCCGCAAGCGGGCCAGCGTGCCCGGCTGAGCTGCCAGCTCTACCAGCGCAGCGCCGATATCTTTCTTGGCGTGCCCTTCAATATCGCCAGCTACGCGCTGCTCACCCACATGGTGGCGCAGCAGTGTGATTTGGATGTGGGTGACTTCATCTGGACGGGTGGCGACTGCCACATCTACGACAACCATGTCGAGCAGGTGCAACTGCAACTCAGCCGCACGCCCTACCCCCTGCCCACCCTGCACATCGATCGCAAGCCGGCCAGCATTGACGACTATGTGTTTGAAGACTTTGAAGTGCGCGGCTATCAGCACCACCCGGCCATCAAGGCCCCGGTGGCGGTGTGATGGCCAGCCCGTCGGCCACAGCGGCGCAGCACCAGTGGCCCGGCTTGTCGCTGATTTGGGCGCAAGCGCGCGGCGGCGTGATTGGCTACCAAGGCGGCATGCCCTGGCAGCTGCCCGAAGACCTGGCCCACCTCAAGCGCACCACGATGGGCGCGCCGGTCATCATGGGCCGTGCCACCTGGCTCAGCTTGCCGCCTTCCGTGCGGCCTCTGCCCGGGCGCTTCAACATCGTCTTAAGCCGTGACCCCGCCGCCCACTTTGAAGGCGCCCCCTGCGCCCACAGCCTAGCCGACGCGCGTGCCCTGTGCGAAGCCGCAGGCTTTGACAGCACCGCACCGGCTTGGGTGATCGGTGGTGCACAGCCGTTTGCCCTGGCCACCGCCTTTGCACACCGGGCGGTGATCACCCACATCGATGCCGATCCGCCGGGCGACACCTTCGCGCCCGCCTTGGGCCCCGGTTGGGTCGAGCGTGATTCGACAGCCGCCATCAGCCGCACCGGCTTGAGCTATCGCATCGTGCGCATGGTCAACACTGCGCCGCTGGGTTTGCCCGCCCCTCCGTCGCCCGAGATTTACAAGTAGTCAGGCTGTACCGCCCATCAATACAGCGGATATAGCTATCAAAAGCATAGCGTTTAGTTTGCCGCAAGGAGCCCCATGCCCATCGAGCCCAGCACCCAATGGCGCGAAGTTGTCGCCGCTGATGAAGACCAGCGTTACGCCGAATACGCCCGCATCTTTGCCGACATCCAAGCCCGTAAAAACAAGCGCTATGGCGCCGGGCGCGCGCTACACCGCAAGGGCCAAGGCGTGGCGCGGGCTGAACTGACAGTGCTGCCCCATCTACCCGCCTTTGCCCAACAGGGCCTGTTTGCCCAGGCGGGCCGCTACCACTCTGTGCTGCGCTTGTCCAACGGGGGCATGGACCGGGCCTCTGACAAGACGCCCGATATCCGCGGCCTGGCCATCAGCGTGCGCGGCGTGCAGGCCCTCAGCGCCCAAAGCGCGCTGGGCAATGGCCCACCCAAGCAGCAAGACTTTTTGCTCATCAACCAAGAGCAATTTGCCTTTCAGACCAGCGATGAGTTTGTGCACTTTGTGGCCGCTGCGGCAGTCAGCCCCGGTCGCATGCTGGGCCACTTCTTCAAGCGCTATGGCCCCGTGGGCGGCGCCAAGCAGCTGGCCAAACTCATCAAAACCATGGGCAAGCCGTTCACCGGCTTTGCCAATGCCAGCTTGTTCAGCGCCGTACCCATGGCCTGCGGCCCCTACGCAGTGCGGGTACGCCTGGTGCCCGATGCCGCCAACGGCGAGCCCAAGCCCGATGCGCGTGCGGATTGGGCGGGCGACTTTGCCAATCGCCTGCGCCAACAGCCCCTGAGCTGGCAATTGCAACTGCAGCCCTTTGTGGATGAAGCCACCACCCCGATTGAAGACGCCAGCGTGAACTGGCCCACGCCCTACACCACGGTGGCCACCCTCAAATGCCCCCAGCAAGACATGGCCGACGCCGCTGGCAAGGCTCTGGCCGAAGGAGTAGAAAACGGTGTGATTGACCCTTGGCAAGCCTTGGCCGAGCACCGCCCCCTGGGCGACGTGCAGCGCGCCCGCAAGGTGGTGTACTTTGGCAGCCAGCAAGGGCGCGGGGCCGTCGGTTAGGGCCTGGGGCTAACTGGACACAGCCCGCCTAATCAACCGCTCGGCTTTGCGGCGCAAGCAGTGCGCGCACTCGGGACAGCAACTGGTCCAGATCGAAGGGCTTAAGCAGGTAGTCATTGGCACCGGCCTCAATCGCACGAAGCCGATCTTTGGCGGTGTCCCGCGCCGACGCAATCAGCACCGGCATAGAGCTGCCCATGGCTCGCAGGCCCGCCAGCACCACCATGCCGTCTTTCTTGGGCAAGCCCAGATCCAAAATAGCGAGCTCATAGGCACTACTTGCCAAGGCGCGCAGCGCCTCGTCGCCGTCGGTCACCCAATCAACCACAAAGCCCCCAGCGCGCAGCCCTTGGCGGATGGCTTTGCCGACCATGGTGTCGTCTTCCACCAGCAAGATGCGTAGGGCCGTGTCGTGCATCAACACGCCCCCACCGGCTGGCGAGCCGCCAGACGAGCGAAGCCAGTGGCAGCCACGCCGCAGCATGAGCAGATCGTGAGCGTTAAAGAAGCAAGCAATTCAGACACCTCGGGCCTTGGCTACACGGCAGCAGGCACGGCCTTTTTGCACCACCACCAATGCGGGATGCTAGGGTCCGGCACCTTAACCTTGGCTTAAGCGAGCCGCTGAGCGTGACCGCCAAGCAACGCCGCCACCCACGAGTGCACGGGCGCAGCTACCCCCGGTCGGTGGCGCTCACGTCTCAAGGCCCCTTGTAGGATGCAAACGATTTGCTGAAGTACAGAGGCCTCCTTTGAAACTCGCTACCTGGAATGTCAATTCCCTTGCCGTGCGTTTGCCACAAGTACTCGATTGGCTTGGCGCCAACCCGGTCGACCTACTGGCGCTGCAGGAGTTGAAGCTCACCGACGATAAATTTCCGCACGACGCCTTGCGCGAAGCAGGCTACCAGTGCGCAGTGTTTGGCCAAAAAACCTACAACGGCGTGGCCCTGCTCACGCGCCGACCTATCGACGCAGTGGTGCGCAATATCCCGGGCTTTGAAGACGACATGGCGCGGGTGATCAGCGCCACGGTACCCACCGACGGCGATCTGCCCGCACTGCGGGTGGTGGGCGCGTATTTCCCCAACGGGCAGGCGCCAGACAGCGACAAATTTGCCTACAAGATGCGCTGGCTGGCCGCGCTGCGCCATTGGCTGCAAGCCGAGCTGGTGGCCCACCCCAACCTGGTGCTGATGGGCGACTTCAACATCACCTTTGACGACGCTGATGTGTGGGACCCGGTGGGCATGGCCGGGCAAATCCACTGCACGGATGAAGAACGCGCCCATCTGCAGGCGCTGATCGGTTTGGGCTTGGTCGACAGCCTGCGCCTGTTCAATCACCCGCCCAAAACCTATACCTGGTGGGACTACCGCGAGATGGCTTTTCGGCGCAACCGCGGCCTGCGCATTGACCATGTGCTCATCAGCCAGCCGCTGCGACTATTGGCCCGCGCCTGTGCGGTGGACCGTGCCCCGCGCAAAAACGAGCGGCCGAGTGATCACGCACCGGTGGTGTTGTCGTTGTCATCCGCCACTGACGGCGCTGCCATCGCCGCTTGAGTGTTGGCCAACAGCGGTGGCGCGCCCGGCTGCTCTAAGGGCGCGTCAACTGCCGCACGGTAGGCGTGCCAAGTGGCGTGCCCCAAAACCGGCCCCACCACCAGCAGCCCGCCAAACCAGGGCAGCATGGCCCCCCCCACCAGCGCGGTGATCAGCGCGCCCCACAGCAGCATCACCAAGGGTTGCCCCAACACCAAGCGCATGCTGGTCAGCCCTGCGGTCACCGCATCGGTGGGCTGGTGCAAGATCATGGGAATGGCCACCACGCTGATGGCATAAATCAGCCCGGCAAACACGCCACCTACAGCCAAGTAGGCCACGATAAAGCCCAGGTTCTCGGCCGCCAGCAGCGACGCAATAGAGCCTTTGAAGTCAGGCATGCCGTCAAAGCTCACTGCAAACACCACCAACGCGGCACGGCCCCAGAGCATTTCCAAAATCAACAGCACAACTCCAAAAATGGCGAGCGGCCCAATGCGCTTGTCCCAGGCCATCAAACAGTCGAAAAACTCGGGCGTTTCGCCGCGCTCGAGCCGATAGCTGGCCTGATAAAGCCCCAAGCACAGCAGCGGCCCCATCAGTAAGAAGCCGGCTGACAAGGCCAGCGTGTAGGCCGGTGCGTGTTGAAACACCGCCAACAGCAACCAGCCCATCACGGCAAAACAGTTGCCGTAGAACAGGCCAATAAAGGGGCAACGAAGAAAGTCACGCGCACCAGCGGCCAGCCAGCGAAACGGGTCGCCCAAGCTGAGCCCACGGATGGGGGCGATAAAGGCGACATCGCTGGGTGGGGCACCAGTGGGCGGCGGTGCGGGGGTGGTCATGGCACCCGGTCTCCTGAGGCATTGCGGCAGCGCCAGACTAGCGGGGCCCGCGTCGGCGGCGCCTGAGCCAGATCAAGCAAACCGCTGCAATCGCGCAAAGGCGCGCTGCAGCGCGTCGAGCATTAGCCCCTAACGCGCCGCAGGATCTGGCCCGCCCTATCGTCAGCTTGATCGCCGTCATCCACCGCGATGCGCCCATTGACCAGCACCCAGCGGATGCCCTTGGGTGCGGCAACTGGCAGGTCAAAGGTGGCGCCGTCCAGCACTTGATCGGCGTCAAACACGGTGACGTCAGCAGCCGCCCCCACCCGCAATTCGCCCCGCGCGGCCAAGCCAAAACGCTTTGCAGTCAGGCCCGTCATTTTGTGAACGGCAGCCTCCAGCGCCAACACTTGGCGCTGGCGCACATAGTGACCCAGCACGCGCGGAAAGGTGCCCCACAGCCGCGGGTGGGGCACTGGGTCATGGGGCAAGCCGTCTGAGCCAATCATCACCAGCGGATGGGCCAAGATGCGGTCGACATCCTCGTCGCTCATGGCAAAGTAGATCGCGCCGCCTGGCACCAACTGGGTGGCCAAGGTGGTGGGGTCCATGTCGCGTTCGGCCGCCATGGTGAACAGCGATCGGCCTGCGGCTTCAGGCTCCACGGCTGACCAGGTGATGCGCACATCGCTTGACACCGCCACACGCGCAGGCAGCAGCATGGTGGACGAGGCCACATAGGGATAGCAGTCCATGCACACCGACTGACTGAGAGCGGCCTGCTCCACCAAAGCCAGCGTCCGCGCCGAACCGCCATGGTTGGCGCTGCCAATTAGTTTGTGATGCGACAGCACCAGCGGCGCATTCACCGCCTGGCCTACGGCCAGCGCCTCGCGCAGTGCGGCATCAATGGCGTCACCTTCATCGCGAATGTGCATGGTGATCAGGCCCGCGCCATCGCGCAGCGGCTGGGCCACGTCGATCAGTTCCTGCGTGGTGGCCGCACGGGCCTGCGGGTAGTACACGCCCGTGGACAAGCCAATGGCTCCGGCGTCCAAGGCCTCTTGTAGCGCCGCTTGCATGCGGGCTGTCTCGGGCGCGGTGGCGGCCCGGTCTAGGTTGTCCATGGCATGTTGGCGAAGCGTGCTGTGGCCCACCAACACGGCGGCGTTAACCCCCGGCTGCGCCGCCCGCAGGTCGGCCATGTAGGCGGCCATGGTGCCGTGGCGGCGCGGGCTGTCGCCCCGTTTATCCACCGCCGCACTCAACAGCGACGGCGGTGCATCAGGCGCCATGGGAGCCAGGCTAAAGCCGCAGTTGCCCGACACCACGGTGGTCACGCCTTGCAGCAGCTTGGGGTGAGCAGTGGGGTGCTCTAGCAGCAGCAGGTCGTCATGGGTGTGGCAGTCAATAAAGCCGGGGGCCACGATAAGCCCCTGCGCATCAATGCGGCGTTGGGCAGCTTCAGCCCGCAGATCGCCCAACGCGACCACCGTGCCGTTGCGGATGCCGACGTCGGCACGCCGACGGGGGGCACCGCTGCCATCGATCAGGGTTCCGCCTTCGATCAGTATGTCCAGCATGTCAGTCCAGCTTGGCCCCTGATCGCCGAATGACATCGGCCCAAACGGGCTGCTCGCGTCGAGCTTGTTCAAACAGGCGTTCGGGTGGCCCTGCCAGTGGCTCCCACGAAATATTGGCCCAGCGCTCTGCCGTGCTTGGGCTTGTCATGATGCGGCCGATTTCGGTGTTCAAGCGCTGCACCACATCACGCGGGGTGCCCGCCGGTGCCACGATGCCGCCCCAGGCGACGATTTCGTAGTCAGGCAGACCGGACTCCTTGAGCGTGGGCAGGTCAGGAAAAGCGGGCGAGCGGCGGCTACCCGACACCGCCAAAGCCATCACCCGACCGCCGCGAATGTGCGGGCCGATGGAAGAGAGGTTGTCAAACATCATGTCGACCTGGCCGCCCATCAGGTCTTGAATCGCCTGCGGGCTGCCTCGATACGGTACATGCACCACAAAAGTCTTGGTCTGGCTTTTAAACAACTCACCGCCCAGATGCCCGGTGGTGCCGTTGCCGGCCGATCCCATGGTGAGCTTGCCCGGACGGCTGCGCGCCAGGGCCACCAATTCGGCCACGCTTTTCACACCCAGATCGCGGCGCACCACCAGCGCGTTTTGCACAAAGCCCATCATGGCCACGGGCATCAACTGGGTGTCGCGTTGGTAGGGCAGTGTGCTGAACAACGACAGGTTGATCGACAGCGTCCCCACATTGGCGTAGCCCAGGGTGTAGCCGTCAGGCGCTGACCGCGCCAAGTCGAGCGTGCCGATGTTGCCGCTGGCACCGGGTTTGTTGTCGATCACCACGGCTTGTCCGAGCGACTTGGCGAGCTCACTGCCCAGCAGGCGACAGATCACGTCCGGCGAGCCGCCTGCCGCAAAAGGCACGATCAGGCGAATCGGCCGATCGGGCCACGCCGCGCGCGCTTGCCCGGCTGCGCCGAGCAGCGGCAAGCTGGCCAACCGCGTCAGAACTTTGCGTCGGTCATACAGTTTCATGATGCAGCCCTCCTGTTTACGCCCACTGTAGTTGCGCTGTACAAGCGACACAATCAATGAATGCTTTCGCGCTGCATGAGGATTACTTATGAGCCGCCTGCCATCGTCCACTGCTTTGTCGTGTTTTGAGGCGGCCGCTCGGCTGGGCAGCTTCACCCGGGCCGGGTACGAACTGCAGTTGACGCAGGCCGCCGTAAGCCGCCAAGTGATCGGCTTGGAATCTCGGCTGGATGTGGCCTTGTTTCAGCGCCAACCCGGCGCGCTGATGCTGACTGAAGCAGGCCGCGCATTTTTGGCCGAGGTGCGCCCTGCCCTTCAACGCATTGAACGCGCCGCCGCTGCGGCCAGCGCACTCAAGGGGCGCGGCGGGCGTTTGAGGCTGTCGGTGGCTTCGTCGCTGTGTAACTACTGGCTGATTCCCAGGCTGCCAGCCTTTACCCGCCAGCACCCCGAAATCACCTTGGACATGGCCACGCGCATTGGGCCTGCGGACTTTACCGACGGCCGGCTCGACGCTTCGCTCGAGTTTGGCGACGGGCAACGCACCGACGCGGTGTGCACCCTGGTGCTGGCACTAGAGCTAAGGCCCGTGGCCTCGCCCGCTTGGGTTGATCGCCACGGCGCGCAGCTGTCAGCCCACACCCCCGGCGCCGCCCTCATCCACCAAAGCACCGTGCCCGAGGCCTGGCCGGGCTGGTTTGCCGCTGCCGGGCTGACGCTGGCACCCGCCCCTGGCGGGCCGCGCCACGACCAATTGGCCATGGCGCTGCATGCGGCCCTGGCTGGGCTGGGCGTGGCCTTGTTGCCCAGCTTCATGGCCGATGACGCGGTCGCCGCGGGGCAGTTGATGCTGCTGTCGCCCTTGAGCTGGCGGGCCCACCGCGCCTATCACTTGGCCGTGCCGCACCGGGCCGCGCATTTGCCCGCTGTGGCCCCTTTTGCGCAGTGGCTGATGTCATTGACCGCCCAGGCCTCGCCGATAGCAGCGTTGGCGGGGCCAGAAACGAAAACGGGTTAGCCCCTTATGAGAGCTAACCCGTCGAACAGATAACAGATTGGTCGGCGTGGCGGGATTCGAACTCGCGACCCCTTGCACCCCATGCAAGTGCGCTACCAGGCTGCGCTACACGCCGAGCCAGCCATTATAGCCCGCCGATCACCCGCTCTTTGGCCAGGCGGCGGCTGGCGAACAGCGAGTGGGGCTCCGTCAACCGTCGTGGGCCAAAAGTTCGCGGATGCGGATCAGTTCGCGCCTGACTTCGGCACTGGCCAACATCGGCGCAGATGCATCCGCCCCCAGGCTCACAGCGTGGTTGGCGGCGCTGCCGACCATTTCGGCCATGGCCGCTGTGGGCTGGCCACGCACACCGGGGTTGACGCCGCCGCCCATGTAGGCAAGCGCTGCCTCCAAGGCCGAGTCGTCGTCGGGCAAGACCGAATCGGGCGCACCCACCACGGCGGCGGCTTGCTCGGCCACTTCATGGGCCACGTCGGTTAATTTGTTGCGTGCACCACTAATGGTGAACCCTTGCTCGTAGAGCAAATCGCGGATTCGGCGAATCATCAGCACCTCATGGTGCTGGTAATAGCGGCGGTTGCCGCGGCGCTTCATGGGGCGCAGTTGGGTGAACTCTTGCTCCCAATATCGCAGCACGTGAGGCTTGACAGCACACAGTTCCCCGACTTCACCGATGGTGAAGTAGCGCTTGGGCGGGATCGGTGGAAGGGCTGTAGACACGGTATAAGCGCCAATAAAATCAACGCTCTAGACACGAATGCTTCGAGATTACTCGAAGCACAGCCGGCTCACAACCCGGGGCTTGTCGGCTGTTGCAACAGCTCTTTGAGTTTGTGGCTGGCGTGAAACGTCACCACCCGCCGGGCATCGATGGGCACCGCCTCGCCGGTGCGCGGGTTACGACCCGGGCGCGGAGCCTTGACGCGGATCTGAAAGTTGCCAAACCCCGAAATCTTCACGTCATGCCCCTCGACCAATTGGGCGCTGACGAGGTCAAAGAAAGCGTCCACGATGTCTTTGGACTCGCGCTTGTTCAGGCCGATCTGCTCAAACAGCATGTTGGCCAATTCCGCTTTGGTGAGCGCCGGGGTTTCGATAGAGGCAAGCGAGATTTCCATGGCTGCGGGCTCCTCATTTGCTATATTTTTCATAGCTGCTTAGGCTTATTTTTATTGCGCTAGCGGCATAAAACTTGACCCAACTCTAGCCGCGCAGCCGGGCGCCCGCGCGCTGGGTGGCGCTGGCCACCACGGCGGCCACCGTGGCGTCGATTTGGCTGTCGGTCAGTGCCTCATCGTGGGCCAGGGTCAGCCGCAAGGCCATGCTTTTTTCGCCCTCGGCCATGCCAGGGGTGGCGCGGCCCGCCGTGGGGCGGAACACATCAAACAAGGCCGCCGACTGCACCAGGCCCTGCGTGGGCGCTGCGTGCACAGCCGCCAGCAAATCGTCGTGGCTGACGGCGTCGGCCACCACCAAGGCCAAGTCCCGCCGCACCGGCTGCTGGCGGGCCAGCGCCTGGGTTTGCGGCAGCGGTTTGGCCAGCGCATCGGCCAAATCCAGTTCAAACAGCAGCACGCCGGTAGGCAGTTCCCACTTTTGGGCCCAGCGGGGGTGTAGTTCACCCACGTGGCCAATGCACACATCACCCAGCCACACAGCGGCAGCGCGGCCGGGATGCAGCGCAGGGTGCGCCCGCTCGGACGCGGCGGGCGTGTAGCGCGGTTGCAGCGGCGCCAGCAGGGTATGGACGTCGCCCTTGATGTCAAAGAAGTCGGCGCCTGCGCGGCCAGTGCCTTCACTGCCCCATTGCAGTGCTTGCGCCGGGCCCCACATGAGGCCGCCCACCCGCATCGGTTGGTTCACCCCAGCCACGCTGTGGCTGCCATCGGTGGCAGCGCCGTCGCGCATAAACACCCGGCCAATTTCAAACACCCGCACCCGCTCGGCGCGGCGGTCTAGGTTGTGCTTGAGCACTTGCAAGAGCGAACCCATCAGCGTGGAGCGCATGACCGCCAAGGGCGCCGCAATGGGGTTGAGCAGGCGCACCGGCTGGGTGTTGCAGGCCAAGTCGGCTTCCCACGCTTCTTCAACAAAGCTGAAGCTAATCGTTTCTTGATAGCCCAGCGCGGCCAGGGCATGGCGCAGGGCAAAGCGGTCGCGGGTGTGTTCGCTGCGGGCCTGCGGCGCCACGGGGGCCAGCGGTGCGGTGTCGGGCAGCAGCGCAAAGCCCACGATGCGGGCGACTTCTTCGATCAGGTCTTCTTCAAGTGCCAAGTCGAACCGGTACGCGGGCGGGCTCACGATGAGGGCATCGCCCTGCGCGTTGAGCCGCGCGGGCAACTGCAGGCGCTGCATCACGTCCAGACACTGCTGGGCGGTGATGGGCATACCAATCACTTTGGCAGCGCGAGCCACGCGCAGGGTGACATCAGGCCGCTCGGGCAAGCGGGTGACTTGGTCGGTCATGGGCCCGGGTTGGCCGCCGCAAATCTGCAGCACCAACTGAGTGATGTGCTCGATGTGCTCCACCGTGCTGCTGGGGTCTACCCCGCGCTCAAAGCGCTGGCCTGCATCGGTGCTGAAGTTGTAGCGGCGTGATCGTCCCTGCACCGAGGTGGGCCACCAAAAGGCGGCTTCGATGTAGATGTCGCGGGTGTTGTCGCCGACAGCCGTGGCGTCGCCGCCCATGATGCCGGCCAGCGCCTCAACGCCCCGGTCATCCGCAATCACGCCCACCTGAGCATCCACGCTGATGGTGTTGCCGTTGAGCAGCTTGACGGTTTCGCCCGCCTGGCCCCAGCGCACCACCAGCGACCCATGAATCTGGCCGCGATCAAAAATGTGGCTGGGGCGGCCAAACTCAAACATCACATAGTTGGAGATGTCCACCAGCGCGCTCACGCTGCGCTGGCCGCAACGGGCCAAGCGCTGCACCATCCAATCAGGCGTGCGGGCTTGGGGGTTTACGCCCTGCACCACCCGGCCTGAAAAGCGGCCACACAAATCAGCGGCTTGCACCTGCGCCGGCAGCACCTCAGTGGTGGTGGCGGCAACGGGCTTGAAGCTCGGCACTTTCAAGGACGCACCGGTGATGGCCGACAGCTCGCGCGCCACGCCGTACACGCTCATCGCATGGCCCAGGTTGGGCGTGAGCTTGAGGGTGAGCACCTGGTCATCCAGCGCCAACACCTGGCGCAAATTGGTGCCCAGCGGTGCGTCAGCGGCCAGCTCCAGCAGGCCGGATGCGTCGTCGTCAATGCCCAGTTCGGCAGCAGAGCACAGCATGCCAAAGCTGTCCACACCGCGCAGCTTGCCGGTGCCGATGCTGAAGGGCTTGCCATCGGCCGTGGGCGGCAGTTGTGCGCCCACTTGGGCCAGGGGCACACGGATGCCTACCCGCGCGTTGGGTGCGCCGCACACCACTTGCAGCAGGGGTGCGTTCGCGTCGGCACTGGCTTGCACGCCACACACCCTCAGCCGGTCGGCATTGGGGTGCTGTTCACACGTCACGATTTGGCCCACCACCACGCCAGTGAAGGCGGGCGCTGCGGGGCGGATGTCTTCCACCTCAAAACCGGCCATGGTCAGGGCGTCGGCCAGTTCGGGGGTGCTTAGCGCGGGGTTGCAGAACTCGCGCAACCAGCTCTCAGGAATTTGCATGGCGGAACAACGGGCTTTTTGATCGGTGCAGCGGCGGCTTCAAGAACCGGTGGCGGGAAACTGGCTAAGAAAGCGCAGGTCGTTGTCAAAAAACAGGCGCAGGTCGCTGACGCCGTAGCGCAGCATGGCCAGGCGATCAATGCCGCAGCCAAAGGCAAAACCAATGGTGCGTTCTGGGTCGAGCCCCATGTTGCGCACCACCGTGGGGTGCACCTGGCCCGAGCCCGCCACCTCCAGCCAGCGGCCTTTGAGCGGCCCGCTTTGGAATTGAATGTCAATCTCGGCGCTGGGCTCAGTGAAGGGAAAGTAGCTGGGCCGAAACCGCATTCGCAAATCATCAGCCTCAAAGAAGGCGCGGCAGAAATTGAGGAAGGTGACTTTCAAGTCTTTGAAGCTCACGTTGTCACCCAGCCAAAGGCCTTCAACCTGGTGAAACATGGGTGAGTGGGTGGCGTCGCTGTCGACCCGATAGGTGCGACCTGGCGCAATCACCCGCACCTCGGGCATGGTGCCGCCGGCGGCGACTTCGGCCGCATAGCGCTTGGCATGCGCGGTGGCATGCCGAATCTGCATGGGGCTGGTGTGGGTGCGCAGGCAGTACGGCTGGCCCTGGGTGTCGTTCAAGTCCACGTAAAAGGTGTCTTGCATCGACCGCGCCGGATGGTTGGGCGGGTTGTTCAGCGCGGTGAAGTTGAACCAGTCGTTCTCGACCTCGGGGCCGTCGGCCACTTCAAAACCCATGCTGCCGAAGATGGACTCAATGCGCTCCCAGGCCAGCGCCACCGGGTGCAGGCTGCCCGCGCCTCGTTGGCGGCCGGGCAGGGTGACGTCCAGCGCCTGGGCGGCCAATTGGGCGTTGAGGGCCGCATCTGCCAAGGCCTGGCGCCGGTCATTGAGCGCAGCTTCAATGGCTTGTTTGGCGGTATTGATGAGCGCGCCGCGGCTTTTTTTCTCGTCGGGCGCCAGCGTGGCCAGCGCTTTCATTTGCTGCGTGATTTCGCCCGTCTTGCCCAAGTAGACGGCCTTTGCGTTTTCCAGGTCAGCCGGGGTGTGGGCCTGCGCGAAGCGCTGGGCGGCGGCGGTGACAAGGGCGTCCAATTCAGTCATGGCAAGAGGCTGGCAGCTAGGGGGAAAAACGCAACTCAAAGGCGGAGGCGTCGCGCTGGGCAAGCGCCCAAGCGAGCCACCAACAAAAAAGGACCGACGCCACACCAAGCGGCCTCGGTCCTTTGAAGCGGACACACGCCCCAGCACACGCCCCAAACAGGGCACACGCTAAGGCGCTGGGCTTTAAGCCGCCGCCAGCTGGGCCTTGACCTGCGCAACGATGCCGGCAAACGCGGCTTTATCGTGCACGGCAATGTCGGCCAGTACTTTGCGGTCAATGCCAATATTGGCTTTGCGCAGGCCGTTGGCAAACTGGCTGTAGGTCATGCCCAGTTCGCGGCTGGCGGCGTTGATACGCGCAATCCATAGTTGGCGGAACACGCGCTTTTTGGTGCGGCGATCGCGGTAGGCGTATTGGCCTGCCTTCATGACGGCCTGTTTGGCCACCCGGAAAACATTGCCGCGACGGCCGCGGAAGCCCTTGGCCAGGGCGAGAACTTTTTTGTGACGGGCACGGGCAGTTACGCCGCGTTTAACGCGAGGCATGTCAGAACTCCTTGTGTGTGGTTTTGATCAGCCTGGCTGTCACAGCCCGGCAAACGGCAACATCTGAGCCATGTGGCCCATGTTGGTGGCGTGAACGTTCACGGCACCACGCAGTTGGCGTTTGTTCTTGGTGGTTTTCTTGGTCAGGATGTGGCGCTTGAAAGCTTGGCCACGCTTGACACTGCCACCTGGGCGAACGCGAAAGCGCTTTTTGGCGCTGCTTTTGGTCTTCATCTTGGGCATGTGAATGCTCCACTTATTTGTGCTCGTGAGGCGGCGCAACAGCTGTGTTGCGCGCTTGATGGCCCCGAGCCACTTGTGCCCCGCCCCCGGCTAAGCCCGGGCTGAGAGGGTTGGGTTGACACCCGTCAAACCGGGTGCCAAAACTCAATAACTCAACAACTCAAACGCATCGACTGCATCAATAACTGGCTTAACCCGCCGCCTGTGTCGCCACAGGTGCGGCTGCTGCCGGTGCCGGTGCCGGTGCCGCCTTGGCCGCCCCACCTGCTTTTTTGCCTGGCGCAATCATCATGATCATTTGCCGGCCTTCGAGCTTGGGAAACTGCTCCACGATGATCAAGTCAGCCAGGTCGTCGCGGATGCGTTGCAGCAGCGCCAAGCCCAGTTCTTGGTGAGTGATCTCTCGACCACGAAAGCGCAAGGTGATCTTGCACTTGTCGCCCTCATCCAAAAAGCGCTTGATGTTGCGCAGCTTGATGTTGTAGTCGCCGTCGTCGGTTCCGGGGCGGAACTTGATCTCTTTGACTTCAATGACCTTTTGCTTGGACTTGGCCTCAGCCGCCTTCTTTTGCTCTTGGTATTTGAACTTGCCGTAGTCCATCAACCGGCAAACCGGTGGAGTGGCCATGGCGGCGATTTCAACCAAGTCAACGTCTTGCTCGCCTGCCATGCGCAGGGCTTCCATCAAAGGAACGATGCCGAGCTGTTCACCGTTGGGGCCGGTCAGGCGCACTTCGGTGGCGATGATCTCGCGGTTCAGGCGGTGCTTGCGCTCTTCGCGTTGGCGACGGTCACGAAAGTCAGTAGCGATGGTGGTAGCCTCCGGTGAATAATCTGTGCGCTACAAAAAAAGTAGCGCTCTAGGCTGATAAATAGGCCGCTGCAGCACGAAGAGCCAAATACAAACGACTGCCCTTGCAGGCAGCCGTGCCAGATGCGTGGTGCGTGTCGGGGGCTGGCGGGCCGCTACCTTGGCGACCCCGCACAACCTGCAGGCAAGCAATCGATCAGGCCTTGGACGCCACTGATTCAGCCACCAACTGCTGGAACGCAGCCAACGGCATGACGCCCAAGTCTTTGTTTCCGCGTGCGCGAACGGCCACAGTGCCAGCGTCGCGCTCCTTGTCGCCCACCACCGCAATAAATGGCACGCGCTGCAAGGCTTGCTCACGGATTTTAAACGTAATCTTCTCGTTGCGCAGGTCTGCGGTGGCCCTAAGCCCTTGATTTTGCAGCGCTTTCACCACGTTTTGGGCATATTCGCCCTGCGCGTCGGTGATGTTGAGCACCGCCACCTGCAGCGGCGCCAGCCAGGTGGGCAGCGCACCGGCGTGCTGCTCGATCAAGATGCCAATGAAGCGCTCCAGGCTGCCCACGATGGCACGGTGCAGCATCACCGGGCGCTGGCGGCTGCCGTCGGCGGCCACGTATTCGGCGTCGAGCCGTTCGGTCATGAAGAAATCCACCTGCATGGTGCCGCACTGCCATTGGCGGCCCAGGGCGTCTTTTAGGGTGTATTCAATCTTGGGGCCATAGAAGGCGCCGTCGCCTTCTGAAATGACAAATTCACAGCCCGAGCGGCGCAGGCTTTCCATCAATGCGTGTTCGGCCTTGTCCCACAGCTCGTCGGCGCCAATGCGCTCTTTGGGGCGCGTGGCCACCTTGTAGATGATGTCGGAGAAGCCAAAGTCTTGGTACACCTTCTGCAGCAGCGCGGTGTAGGCCACGCATTCGTCCAAGATGTGTTCGGGCGTGCAGAAGATGTGGCCGTCGTCTTGGGTAAAGCCACGCACCCGCATGATGCCGTGCAGGCCGCCCGTGGGCTCATTGCGGTGGCACTGGCCAAACTCGCCATAGCGCAAAGGCAAGTCGCGGTAGCTTTTAATGCCCTGCTTAAAAATCAGGATGTGGCCCGGGCAGTTCATGGGCTTTAAGGCGTAGTCGCGCTTTTCACTTTCGGTGGTGAACATGTTGTCGCGGTACTTTTGCCAGTGGCCGGTTTTTTCCCACAGCGCTTGGTCCAATATTTGCGGGCCTTTGACTTCTTGGTAGCCGTTGTCTTGGTACACCCGGCGCATGTATTGCTCAACCTGCTGCCACAGCGTCCAGCCGCGCGGGTGCCAAAACACGGTGCCTGGGCTGTGTTCATCTAGGTGGAAGAAGTCAAGCTCACGGCCCAGCTTGCGGTGGTCGCGCTTTTCGGCTTCTTCCAGCATCGTCAGGTGTTGCTGAAGTTCTTCTTTGCTGGCCCAGGCGGTGCCATAGATGCGCTGCAGCATCTCGTTGCGATGGTCGCCGCGCCAATAGGCGCCGGCCAGCTTCATCAGCTTGAAGTGCTTGAGCTTGCCGGTGCTGGGCACGTGGGGGCCGCGGCACAGGTCTTCAAAAGCGCCTTCGCGGTACAGGCTGACGTCTTCATTGGCCGGAATGCTGGCAATGATCTCGGCCTTGTAGTGCTCGCCCAAGCTTTTGAAAAAGGCCACCGCCTCGTCGCGCGGCAGCACGCGGCGTTGAACGGGCTCGTCTTTGCCGGCCAGCTCGCTCATCTTTTTTTCGATGGCCGCCAAGTCGTCGAGCGTGAAGGGGCGCTTGTAGCTGAAATCGTAGAAAAAGCCGTTTTCAATCACCGGGCCAATCGTCACTTGCGCATCAGGAAACAGCTCTTTGACCGCATAGGCCAACAAGTGCGCGGTACTGTGGCGAATCATCTCTAGCCCGTCAGCGTCTTTGGGCGTGACGATGGCCACGCGGGCATCTGCCTCAATGCGATAGCTCATGTCAACCACCTTGCCATCCACCTTGCCGCCCAGCGCTGCCTTGGCCAGCCCGGTGCCGATGGAGGCCGCCACTTCACCCACGGTGATGGGGCCATCAAAGGCGCGTTGCGAACCGTCTGGAAGGGTGATGTTCAACATGATGAAAAAGGCGATTTAGAAAACAAAAAAGCGCGACCGGTGTCGCGCTTTTGGATGGGGTGAGATGCAAACGGAGCGAGCAGGCGCGAACTGCCGACCTCAAAGGGTCAGTGGAGTGGTCTCCGATGTAGTTCGCGGTGTCATAACCTTGGTGGTTGGGTGGTTCGGTTTTGCAGAAGGCCTGAATTGTCCCACAAGCGACCACAAGCGCCCCCAAGAGGCCGTTGCACCTTTGGGCGCCTGGCTCTAGGCCGCAGCCGTGCGCGGCTGCCTGCCCACCAGCGGATACAAGGGATCCACATACCCATGCGTAGACGCATACCCCGGCGGCACCAGCGCATCCACAAAGGCTTCATCTTCAGCGGTGATCTGCACCTGCAGCGCCGCCAAATAGTCTTGCCACTGCGCCAAGGTGCGCGGCCCGCCAATCACGCCGTGCACCAGGCGATTGTTCAGCGCCCAGGCAATGGCAAATTGCGAAGCCGTTAGCCCGCGCGCCTCCGCATGCGCCTTGATTTTTTGCGCAATGGCCAATGACTCGGGCCGAAACTCAGTTTGCCAAATGCGTTTGTCGCCCCGCCCTGCCCGCGTGCCCGCGCTAGGCGCTGCGCCTTCGGCGTATTTGCCAGTGAGCACGCCACGCGCCAGCGGGCTGTAGGCCACCACGCCCACGCCGTAGTGCGCGCAGGCGCTCAGCAGTTCAGCCTCAATGCCGCGGGTGACGGCGCTGTAGGGCGGCTGGCAAACAATGGGCGGCGGCACGCCCATGCGCTGGGCCGTTTCCACCATGCGCGCCACGCGCCACGCGCGGAAATTTGACACACCGTAGTAGCGAATCTTGCCCAGCTCAATCAGCCGCGCAAAGGTAGAAAGCGTCTCTTCAAGCGGCGTGCTTTCATCGTCGCGGTGCATGTAATAGATATCGACCCATTCGGCGCCTAGACGCCGTAGGCTGCTATCAATTTCTTGCATCACCCAGCGCCGCGACAGGCCCCGGTCATTGGGGTCAGAGCCAATGGGGTTGGCCACCTTGGTGGCCAGCACCCAGCGATGCCGCTCACCGCGCAGCAAGCGCCCCACCATGCTTTCAGACTCGCCCCCGGCGTACACGTCGGCCGTGTCAATGGCCCGCACCCCCGCATCCCGCGAAGCCGCCACGATGTTGAGCGCCTCCGCCTCGGCGGTTTGGTCGCCAAACATCATGGTGCCGAGCCAGAGGTTTGGGGTTTTTAGGCCGCTGTGGCCTAGTTGGGAAAATGGCTCATTCATGGGTGATGCTCGAGTTCTAGGGGTTGGACAAGCTCAATCAGGCGCGCTGGCCCGACCGGACGACTCAAGAGGTAACACCGCGTTGCGCAGCAACCCCGGGCAATCGCTCCGTCCCGAACGAAGATGCGTGTTGGCTGATTCAAGGAGAGAACTTTGTCTGGGCGCAAGCAGCACTACATACCTCAGTTTCTCCAGCGCGGGTTTGAGGCATCACGCACTGGGGCCAAATCGCAGGTGATAGTAGTCCGGCATGACAAAGAGGCCTACCTCACGTCGACCGAGGGTTCTGCAGCCCAGAGAGACTTTTATTCGAACCCGCTGTCCGACGGAACCGGTTCGCTCGACGACCAAATCACTGCCTTCGAACGCAGCCACCTCGCTGTAGCCGTCGAAGAGCTTCGGGAGGCACCCATCGGTCGAGTTGAAAGCGAAAAAGTTGCGCAGACGGTTGCCCACTTGTCGTGGAGAACTGCCAGTGTTCGGGGCTCCATGCGGACCATGACCGAGAGCGCCTTTGATCAGATGACCGACATTCTTGGTGACCCAGACGAAACGCGCGGCTTTCTGGGTATAGATGCCAATTCGGAAGAATCGAGCCTCAATGACTCGGTGAGAGCCGATCTCGTCAAGCTTGGTGTCGGTGCATGGCCGGAGAAGTTTCAGCGAGCCATCGAACGCGTTATTGTTTTCCGCATACGCGAGCGCTTCGACGACCTCTCGCATAGATCCAAGGGTCCTCTTCTGAACAAGCTTAGGGATGTTCGAGGCCGAATCAGCAACTCAGTTTCAGACGGTCACGTGCGGATGCTGTCAGAGACCCTGGTTCCGCCCACACACTTTGAAGAGCTTCGCAAGCTTAGGTGGAGTATTCACGCGCCCTCCGAATCGAGCGGTCACTTCATCCTTCCAGACTGCGTTGCGATTGCTCGCTCAGCGACCGCCATCACATACGAACCGCTGATCTTGGCATCCGTCGGAGAAGCGGACATAGTCGTCATGCCCATCTCAAAAAGACGCCTTTTGGTTGGGTCAAGAGGCCAGTTCGGTAGCTGCGCGGCTCTGCCGACCATCAATGTCGACTTAGCCAAGTGTTCTTTCGAGTTCTTCGTCAGCTCCCAACTGGACTCCGATACCAAGGCGCTCAAAAACCTCATTGGTAGTCGCATCGCAGCACTTTCTGCTGACCCCCTAGAACAGCAAAAAGCGCCTATCGCGCCCCCCAAAAAATTGGTCTGCGAACTGGCTAAGGTGCACGTAAAGACCCCGATCGGGCGAACGGGCGACTCAATCAAGACAGCCATTTCTAAACTTGCACAAGAAGCTGTATCTCCGGAATGCGCGTCCTACCTCGAGTCGATAGTTGTTGCAAACGACATGGCACAAGCTTTGCAAACCCTATCGGGCCATGCACTAACCGCGAATCAGATCGAGAAGGCGGCCACTCATGGCAGCGTAGAGCCCGTTAGGCGCGGCGGCGAGTGGAGGATTCGCGTTCTCGTTCCGCGAACGATCGGACAAGCCCTTGCGCAACAGAATGCCTCAGCAGAGCACCAAGCCGCCGCCGCGATCCTGCGTTTGCTTTTCGGGCGCGCTCACTACTTCACGTGCTGGGCATCCCAGTGCCAGCAGGTAGTGGCCGGTGTTGACCCGGAAATGGACGCCTGGTCTGCGTCCACGCTCCATCTCACTTTGCGCGCAGGGGGGAGCTACGTCAGCGGCCTCTCGCTGGGTCGGTCTGGGGTGAAAGCAACATTCGAGACCGAACAGTGGGCACCTCGGGCGACGCCATATCTGAGCTGTGCAGCAGAACTCATCAATGCCCGAGAACATGCGTTGAAGGATGGAAATGTTGACCGACTAATTGCTGACGCAATGCCGCCGATAGAAATACTGTTGGACGTAGTCGCCACTGTTTGCGGTATCGAAAAATCCAGCGGAGCGCAGCTACTGCACACGTCTGAACTTGGCCTTGCTCTTCAACGCGCCGGTCTTTCGGAATGGGTTTCGTTGCTCGCGCGAGACTTGGATCAGCATTGGTCCAGTCGATCATTTTGGGAATCGCGCTCAGATTTGAAAACGCTCACCGCACACATTGAGCGCCTGTTGTGGACGATCGGGGTAGTTGTCTCACCGACTGAAACCGGGCATTGGATAGATGTCTTGGACACCAACCTAGCCGCTGTCTTCGCAAACACACTGCGCCAGTGACGTGGACGCTTTCCGCTCGTGCTTCGGTGCAGATTTGGAGAAGGGACTCCCGCTGGGAGATGCCCATCAACGAAATGGCCACCCGACACCAAAACGTCGGGTGGCCATTCGGTAGCAAGACCGAGCGCTGTATCAAGCGCTGCGACCAATCACCTCAATGAAACTGCTCTTCCTCAGTAGACCCAGTCAGCGCCTTCACGCTGCTTGAGCCACCCTGAATCACCGTGGTCACATCGTCAAAGTAGCCAGCGCCCACTTCCTGCTGGTGGCTGACGAAGGTGTAGCCCTGTTCGCGGGCTTTGAACTCGGGTTCTTGCACCATGTTGACGTAGTGCTTCATGCCTTCGCCGTTGGCGTAGGCGTGGGCAAATTGGAAGGTGTTGTACCAGTTGATGTGGATGCCAGCCAGGGTGATGAACTGGTATTTGTAGCCCAGTGCGCTCAGTTCTTCTTGGAACTTGGCGATGGTGGCGTCGTCGAGGTTTTTGCGCCAGTTAAAGCTGGGTGAGCAGTTGTAGCTGAGCAGTTTGCCGGGGCACTTGGCGTGCACGGCTTGGGCAAATTCGCGGGCAAAGCCCAAATCCGGCGTGCCGGTTTCGCACCACACCAAATCGGCATAGGGGGCATAGGCCACGCCGCGGCTGATGGCTTGCTCCACACCGTTTTTGACACGGTAAAAGCCTTCTTGGGTGCGCTCACCGGTCAAGAAGGGTTTGTCATTGGCGTCGTGGTCGCTGGTGAGCAGGTTGGCGGCTTCGGCGTCGGTGCGGGCCAAGACGATGGTGCTTACGCCCATCACGTCGGCTGCAAAGCGCGCGGCCAGCAGTTTTTCAACCGCTTCGCCGGTGGGCACCAGCACTTTGCCACCCATGTGGCCGCACTTCTTCACTGCGGCCAGTTGGTCTTCAAAGTGCACGCCGGCGGCGCCGCTGGCGATCATGTTCTTCATCAGCTCAAAGGCGTTGAGCACGCCGCCAAAGCCGGCTTCTGCATCAGCCACGATGGGCAAAAAGTAGTCGATGTAGTCCTTGTCGCCAGGGCCCACGCCGCGGCTCCATTGGATTTCATCGGCGCGCTTAAAGGTGTTGTTGATGCGGCGCACCATGGTGGGCACCGAGTCATACGCGTACAGCGACTGGTCGGGGTACATGGTCTCGCTGGTGTTGCCGTCGGCCGCCACTTGCCAGCCCGACAGGTACACGGCTTCCAAGCCCGCTTTGGCTTGCTGCATGGCCTGGCCTGCGGTGATGGCGCCAAAGGCATTCACATAGCCTTTTTTGGCACCGCCATTGACCTTGTCCCACAGCTTTTCGGCGCCGCGCTTGGCCAGGGTGTGCTCAATCGGCACCGAGCCGCGCAGGCGCACCACGTCGGCGGCGCTGTAGTTGCGCTTGACGCCTTTCCAGCGCGGGCTGGTGGCCCATTCTTTTTCCAAAGCGGCGATTTGTTGGTCGCGGCTCATTTGTTCGGTGATCGACTGGGGCATGGCTAACACTCCTTAACAACAACAAGATGGACGAAGACCTGGGGCCCTCCCACACCGGTGCGTCTAGGCGCTTGTTCTGCGGTGCGGCAGTGCAGCAATCTTACTCTTATAGAAGACATGAGAGTGCTCTTGTGTCTTATATAAGATAAAAATTTTCTCAAGCGAAATCAAGCACTTGTGTTGGCCAGTTCGCCATGTGAATGGCGCATTTCGCATGGCGGTATGAATTGCCTTGCAGCGCTCGCTGACTTTTTGTAATGCGGAACGCAATCGGCGCGGATGAAATCGCCACTGAGTGCGCCTAAGCCGGTGCACGCAAACCGCATGCCCGCGCCCCCAAGATGGAGGGGGCGGCCCCGCGGGCCTAAGGCCGCTTGGCCGCGGCGTGTGCAATCCAATCGCCGCTGGCAATCAGGCTGGCTTGGCGCACATAGGCGGGGTTGATCTCATACACGATGCAGCTCAGCACCCGGCCATTGGCCAGCCGCACCTGGCGCTGGCGCTTGAAGTATTCGTCGTGCTGTTCGGGGTAGAGCGATTCGATTTCGTCCAAGCGCCGCTCTAGCGCAAGGGAGATGGCCCACACCTCGCCGGATACCCACACCGGCAGGCCCCAGGCGGGCGCAGGCGCCGCGCAATCGGGCCACACCAGGCCAGGGTAGCGGCCCAGGTCAAACAGCCAGCCTTGCATGCGGGCGTGGCCCACCAGGGCCATGGGGGCCGGGGTTTGGCCCGCGATGTCGTTGCTGCCGCCTTGGCGCAGGGTGCCGTACACCCACACGTGACGTTGGGGCGCGTGGGCATCAGGTGCAGGGTGGGCGGCAAGGGTGGTGTCGGTGCGGCTCATGCGACGATTGTCGGCTGGGTTTCTGGTTGCCCTGCCCGTTTGCTTGCCCCTTGCTGATGCCTTCTGTTGCCGCCCATCCTTCTCGCGCCGTGGCCATGTTGTGCCTGGCCACCAGCATGGCTTTGGTGGGGGCCTATGTGGCCTTGTCTAAGCCGCTGGTGGCGGCGCTGCCGGTGTTTTTGTTGGCCTGGCTGCGCTTTGGCATTGGTGGGCTGGCCATGCTGGGCTGGCTGCGCAAACCGGCCGATGAGGCACCCCTGCAGCCCCGCACCCGCTGGCTGTTGTTTGTGGAATCGCTGCTGGGCAATTTTTTGTTTTCCATCTGCATGCTCTATGGCGTGAGCATGACCAGCGCGGTATCGGCCGGGGTGATTCTGGCCAGCATTCCTGCGGTGGTGGCCATCATGTCGTGGCTGTGGTTGGGCGAAAAGCTCAACGGCCGCACGCTGCTGGCCATCGCGTGCGCGGTGGGCGGCGTGGCGCTGCTGTCGTTTAGCAAAACCAGCCTAGAGCCCGCTGATGCCCAACGCGCCTGGATCGGCAATGCGCTGGTGTTTGGCGCGGTGTTGTGTGAGGCGGCCTATGCCGTCATTGGCAAGCGGCTCACCGCCAGCGTGGGCCCCAAGCGCATCAGTGCGCTCATCAACCTGTGGGGCTTTGCCTTGATGACGCCGCTGGGCCTGTGGATGGCCTGGGGCTTTGACTTTGCCGCCGTGGCGCCGGGCATTTGGTTGCTGTTGGTGTTCTACGCCCTGGCCGCCAGCCAATGGACGGTGTGGCTGTGGATGACGGGGCTGCGCACCGTGCCCGCCGCCCAGGCCGGCGTGTTTACCGTGATGCTGCCGGTGGCGGCCACTGCGGTAGGTGTGCTGGCCTTGGGCGAGCCCATTGCGGGCTTGCAGTTGCTGGCGCTGGGCGTGGCGCTGATGGGCGTGGTGCTGGCCACGCGGCCCTAGAGCGGGGGTGGCGCGGGTGGCGCCGCTGGCGCGGGCGGCTTAAACCAAGGCACGGTCTGACACCACGATGCCGTCGGCATCGGCATAGAGCCAATCGCCCGGGCGCACCCACACGCCTTGCACACGCACGGGCACGTCGCGCTGGCCTTCGCCGCGCTTGTCGGTGCGCAGTGGCATCAGCGCCAATGCGCGGACGCCCACGCCTGCGGCGCGCAGTTCGGCCACGTCACGCACTGCGCCATCCACCACGATGCCCGCCCAGCCGTTTTTGGCGGCCGTCACGGCCAAGTTGCCGCCCGCAAGCGCCCGGCGCAGCAAGCCGCCGCCGTCTACCACCAGCACCCGGCCCAAGCCGGGCTGGGCCACGGCTTCGCGCACCATGGAGTTGTCTTCGGGGCAGCGCACGGTGGCCACCACGCCGCAAAAGGGCTGGCCATGGCCAAAGTCTTGAAAACCCGGCGGCAGCACCCGAAAGGCGCCGGAGGTGTCGCTTTCATGCGCGTCGCACAGGTCACAGGTGGCAAAGCGGGGGGTAGCGGGTTTAAGAGCGCTCATGGGCCGTCTCGAAGTTGGAGTGAATGTGAAGGTAATGGATGAAGAAAGCACGCCAACACAGCCTGCGGCGCCCCTTAGTTTGGCACCGCTGCGGCCCTGTTGCGCCCGCCTTGGCGCCCCTTGGCTACAGCTTGGGCCCACAGCTGTGGCGCAGCCACCCCACACACAGGGCAAAAAACCGGCCTTTCCCCAATGAAAAGTGCCTGTTCTCGCTTGGAAAGGCATGCCTTTGCCTATAGCATCCGCTCACCGTCGGCTTCTCTGGCGCACGGCGGTGTTTGATCAAACCGAAAAAGAGGATCTTCATCATGGCAACTGCAACCAAATCGGCGGCTAAAAAAGCCGCTCCCGCGAAGAAGGCGGCGCCCGCCAAGAAAGCTGCTCCGGCAGCCAAGAAGGCGGCACCGGCCAAGAAAGCGGCTGCACCCGCGGCCAAGAAAGCGGCACCGGCCAAGAAAGCCGCCGCACCCGCCAAGAAAGCTGCAGCGCCCAAGCGCTCGGTGAACGCGGCGTTCATGAAAGCCCTGACGCCCAGCGCTGCGCTGGCAGCCGTGGTGGGTGCCAACCCCCTGCCCCGCACTGAAATCGTCAGCAAGCTGTGGGCTTACATCAAGAAAAACGGCCTGCAAGACAAGCTCAACAAACGCATGATCAATGCGGACGCCAAGCTGCGCGAAATCTTCGGCAAGGCCCAAGTGTCGATGTTTGAGATGGCTGGCCTGATCGGCAAGCACGTCAAGTAAGCCGCCTCAGCGCTCTCGCGCTAAGCCGCCTTGGGGTCACTCAGGCGGCTTTTTTTGTGGCTGCCGCGCTGCGGGCCTTGGAAATGAAACGCCTATGCGACCTGCGGACTCACGTCTGCAGCGCCGCACTTAGTTGGCCGAAGTTGTGCACCCCGGCAGCGGCAACAGCTTTCGTCTGACGGTTACGGAATGCTATTGAAACCATAGCTGCTTGGGCAGTTAAATAGGGCGCTGGAGCCGTTTTTGTTTTTGGGCTGCAAGGGGTTTTGAGTTGACGCTCTGCCCCAGAGCACGACAGCCCAGCCTGCGAACCACCAAAAGTTGCGCGTGAACTTGCCACCGCGCCCTGATCTAGGGCGCAAGCAGCTATATTTTTTGTAGCGAAGCGTCGGTGATGGCTTGCAGGTTGGTGCGGGTGGTGATGACTTGTGGGTCAAGCATCACCTCAATCAAGCTGGAACGCGGGCTGGCCACTGCATCACGCAAGGCTAGCAAGGCCGCTGGGCCATCGCTCACGCGCACGCCATGCAGGCCGTAGGCACGTGCCAGCGCGGCAAAGTCGGGGTTGTGCAGCGTGCTGCCCGCCGCCGCGCTGCGGCTGGGGTATTCGCGCTCTTGGTGCATGCGGATGGTGCCGTACAGCCCGTTGTTGAGCAGCACCACGATGACGCGCGCGCCGTGCTGCACCGCCGTGGCCAGCTCTTGGCCGTTCATTAAAAAGTCGCCATCGCCCGCCATGGTGAACACCGGCCGCCCGCTTGCAATGGCCGCTGCAATCCCAGCCGGCACTCCGTAGCCCATGGCCCCAGCTGTGGGCGCTAGTTGCGTCTTGTGGCCTGCGCCCAGGCCGCTGTAGCGGTGGTAGCGGTGCAACCAGCCGGCAAAGTTGCCTGCGCCATTGGTCCACACCGCGTCAGCAGGCATCAACTCGTTAGCCAGCGCCATCAGCGCGGCCATGTCGGCGTGGCCTAGGCGGTTGGCCGCCGGGGCGGGCCAGGCGGGGCTTGGGGTGCTGGGGTCGCTCCAGGCCAGGTAGTCGGCATGCGCGGCGTGGGCCCAGTCGCGCCAAGGCACTTCGGGCGGCGCGGTCAGCACTTCCAGGCTGCGGGCGGCGGCGTCCATGGTGCTGTGGATGGCCAAGGTGGGCTGGTACACGCGGTTGAGCTCGTCGGCGCCACCGTGGATGTGCACCAAACGCTGGGCGGCCACCGGCGCTTGGATGAGGGTGTAGCCGTTGGTGGTCATCTCGCCCAGCCGGGCGCCAATCACCAGCAGCAAATCGGCTTCTTTCACCCGCTGAGCCAGCGCGGGGTTGGGGCCAATGCCCACGTCACCGGCATACAGCGCATGGTGGTTATCAAACAGGTCTTGAAACCGAAAAGCGGTGCCCACCGACAGCTGCCAGTTGTCGGCAAAGCGCTGCAGCGCCTGGGCGCTTTGGGGTGTCCAGCCGCCGCCACCGGCAATCACCATCGGCCGTTGGCTAGCCAGCAGCAGGGCGCGCAAATCGCGCAGCGCACCGGGGTCTGACCACGCGGGGGCGGCTTGCACCTTGGGCAGGGGCTTGAGAGTGCTGGGCACATGCTCCGCCAGCAGGTCTTCTGGCAGCACCAGCACCACCGGGCCGGGGCGGCCGTTAAGCGCCGTGGCAAAGGCGCGGGCGATGTATTCGGGCAGGCGCGTCGCGTCGTCGATGCGCTCGACCCGCTTGGCCATGCCTTGGGTACCGGGGCCGAAGAAGTGGGTGTAGTCCAGCGCCTGGAAGGCTTCGCGGTCGCGCATGTCGCGGGCCACATCGCCCACCAGCAGCACCATGGGGGTGCTGTCTTGAAACGCCACATGTACGCCAATCGATGCATTGGTGGCACCCGGCCCCCGGGTGACAAAGCACACACCGGGGCGGCCCGTGAGCTTGCCGTGAGCCTCTGCCATGAAAGCGGCGCCGCCTTCTTGGCGACAGGTCACAAATTCAATGGCGTCTCGATGCTGGTGAAAGCCATCCAAAGCGGCCAGATAGCTTTCACCTGGTACGCCAAACACATGGGTGGTGCCTTGCTCGAGCAGGCACTGCACCAGCAGATGGCCAGCAGGCTGGAGCGACGGTTTGACGGAAGCGATAGAAGTCATCGACAACAGGGTTCGGAGCACGCCAACACGGCGCAACGCGGGCATTGTGGGCCCGTGCCAAGCCCCACAGGTCTGCCCAGCGGTTAAAGCCCAGGTCGGCGCACCCGCTGCACCTGGAAAGCGCTGGCAATCAGCACCGCCTGCACGGCCACCAGGCCCAGCCACACCGCCTGATAGCGGCCCTGGTCCATCAACACACCAAAGATGAGCGGGGCCACGGCCTGGCCAATGTCCAAGCCCGCATACACCACGCCGTACACCCGCCCACTGGCGGCCACCGGCGTGGCGCGCTTCACCAGCATGTCGCGTGACGGGCCCGCCAAGCCCGCACACAAGCCCATGGTGGCAAAGGCCACCGGCACCATCCAGGCGGGCAAGGGCAGCACCGCCACACACAGAGCGGCAAGCGCCGCGCAACCAAAGCCGATGCCCACCACCCGCCCGCTGCGCTCAGGCTGGCTGGCCAAAAAGCCGCCGCCCACCATGCCGCTGGCGCTGGCCACCATGTAGGCCGTCACACACAGCGCGAGCCACGCCAGAGGCATGCCGTGCAGGTTCATGGCGGCCGAGGGCGCAAAGGCCTGCACCACACCCAAGGACATGGCGTAGAAAAAGAAAAAGCCAAAGCACCACCACACAGCGGCTAGGCGCAAAAAGCCAAAGCCGCTTTCCACTGCGGCTGGAGCCGGTGTGGGCGTGCGCGCCGCTGCGGCAGGTGCCACCGGCGGCAGGTCAAGCAAATCGCGTCGCCACCACAGCACGCACCACACCACCGCCGCCACCAGCGCCGCACACACCAGCGCCCAGCGCCACGATGCGGCAAAAGCCACACCCGCCATCAGCGCAGGCGCCAGCGCCCAACCCAGGCTGCCGCTGATGCCGTGGGCGCTGTAGGCGTGCCCCAGGCGCGGTGTGCTGATCTTGCGGTTAAGCAGCGTGTAGTCCACCGGGTGGAACACGCCATTGCCCACCCCCGCCAGCGCGACAAAGGCCATCAGCATGAAGTAATGGGTGCTGGCCGCCATGCCCAGCGCCGCCACCGCTAGTAGGCCCAGGCCCACAAACAGCACCGGCCGCGGGCCGTGTTTGTCCACCCAAAAACCCGACGCCGCCTGCACCACGCACGACACCACAAAAAACACCGTCATCAAGAGCCCAAGCTGGGTGTAGCCCACGCCAAAGGCATCTTTGAGCCACGGAAACAACGGCGGCAGCAACAGCTGGCTGAAGTGGCTCACGCCGTGCGCCAAAGCCACCAGCGCAATCACGCTGGCGTCACGCTTCAAAGGCACGGGCGCCAAGGGCGGTGGGGGCAAGGTGGCAGTCGTCATGGGCCCATGGTAGTGGCGCCAAACGCTTTGCGGCTGCGGCCCGTCTGCGACAAACGGACAGTTTTCGTCTAAATTGCGCCAAGCATGTCCAGCCCCACATTCAGGCCGTCGTCAGGGAGTGCGGTGCGCCGTGCGCCCCTGGGGCAAACCGAGCCGTTTCGGCCCACCAGCCAGCGCCCGGTGCGGGTGCGCGCCCGCAGCGTGGCGGCCGACACCCACTTTGAACTGCACCGCCACCCCTGGGCGCAGCTGGCCTATGTGGCCGAAGGTTTGGCGCGGGTGCGCACCGTGCTGCCGGCCAGCGACTCAGCGCCCTCGCGCCAAGTGACCTATGGCATTCCGCCCACCCGTGCGGTGTGGATCGCGCCTGGCGTCGACCATGCGGTGGAGGTGCTGCAAACCGCGCAGTTTGAAACCCTGTATCTGCACCCCAGCCAAACCCCGCTGGGATGGTCGGGCTGCCGCGTGGTGCGGGTGTCGCCGCTGCTGCGTGAAGCCGTGCTGGCGCTAGACAAAGACGCCCGCGCCCGACCCCCCAGCGCCCGCGAGGCCGACACCCGCGAGCGGCTGCTGGGTGACTTGATTTGCGACGAACTGCGCCAAGCGCCCACCCAGGACATCGGCGTGCCGCTGCCCTTGGCCCACAGCGCCGACAAGCGCCTGTGCAGTCTGTGTGCCTGGGTCATGGACCACCCAGACGACCGGCGTGACCTGGCTACGCTGGCAGCCGAGCACGGCGCCAGCGCGCGCACCATGGTGCGTTTGTTCGATGCGGATTTGGGCCTGTCGTGGGCGCAGTGGCGCAAGCAGGTCAGCTTGGCCCATGCGCTGGCGCTGCTGGCTAGCGACGCGCCCATTGCCCAAGTCGCGCAGGCCTGCGGCTATGCCAGCCCCAGCGCTTTTGGGGCCATGTTCAAGGCCGCGTTAGGCCAAAGCCCGCAGGGCTTCAAGGCAAGTGGCCGAGCAACTGGCGCGGACGCCGCGCCTACTCCGCCTTGATCTGCTGAGACCGCACAAGCGCAGCCCAGCGGGCAGCGTCTTCACGCATCAACTGCGCCATGCCAGCGGGCGTGCTTTCGCGGCTGGCAGGGTTTTGCACCTGCAGGCCCTGGGTGGCCAGGGCCGCCCGCACTTCGGGCAAGGCCAAGATGCGGCTGGTGTCGCCGTGGATGCGCTGCACCACGTCAGTGCCGGTGCTGGCAGGCGCCAGCAGGCCGTACCACAGATCGGCCTGCACATTGCGCACGCCTTGCTCGGCCAAGGTGGGCACATCAGGCGCCTGGGGCGAGCGCTGTGTGCTGGCCACCGCCAGCGGCACCAAGCGCCCCGCGCGCACATGCACCATGGCCACATGCACCGGCAAGAACATGGCGGGCACTTCACCGGCCACCAGCTGCGTCACTGCCCCGGCGGTGCCAGTGAACGGGATGTGGGTAACAAAGATGCCCGCCTCTTTCTTGAACAGCTCAAACGCCATGTGGTGCGGCGTGGCCACGCCCGGCGATGCATAGTTTTGCTGGCCCGGATGCAAACGCGCCAAGGCCACGTAGTCGGCCACGCTGCGCACATTGAGCTTGGGGTGCACCACCAGCAAAAAGGTGCCGGTGGCCTGTACGCCCAGGGGTGCAAAGTCGCGCAGCACGTCGTAGCGCAGGTTGGCAAACAGGGCTGGGTTGATGACCAGGGTGTTCACACCCATCAGCAGCGTGTGGCCGTCGGTGGCGCGGGCCACCGATTCAGCGCCAATGTTGCCGCTGGCGCCTGCGCGGTTTTCCACCGTGACGCTTTGGCCCCACGCCTCTTGCAAGCGGGGCTGCAGGGTGCGCGCCAAGATGTCGATGCCCGTACCTGGCGTGAAAGGCACCACGATGCGCACCCCGCGTTGGGGCCAATTGGCCTGCGCTTGTGCGGTCAGGGGCAGCGTGCACGCAGCGCCAAAGGCCACGGCCTGTTGCAAAGCCGCGCGGCGTGACAAGGTGGATGGGAAAGTGGGGGATGTCATGGGTCTCCTCGGTGCACAAGAGAGGGTGCGCGTTTGTTGTTGGACTCTCAGCGCCGCGCAGGCCTCGGCCATCAGCCCGCCGTGATGGCGCGGTAGTGGTCGGCGATGCTGCGGGCTTCATCGGCCGGCATCACCGCCTGCAGCCCGCCTGCGGTGTGTAGCGGTGCGCCGCCGGTGCGTTGGTGCACCCGCTCAATGATGGCGTCAGGCGGGGTGCTGCGGTTGGTGAGCACCACACGGGCGGTGATAGGTCGGCGTTGGGCTTCGTAGGCCTGCAGCGCAGCGGGGGTGGTGCCGTGGTCTGCCACCGCAGCGGCCAGCGCTGCGGCGTCGCGAATGGCTTGGCCCGCGCCATTGCTGCCGCGCGGCACCATGGGGTGGGCCGCATCGCCCAGCAAGGTGATGCGGCCATGCCAATCGGGGTGTTGCCACGTGGGCAAGGGGTCGCGGTCAACCATGGGGTATTCCCAGACCGCGTCGGCACCGCGAATCAGCGCGGGCACGTCCAGCCAATCAAAGCGCCAAGCGTCAAAGTGCGGCAAAAAATCATCCAAGCGGCCCCGCTGGCCCCAGTCGTGTACGGCGGGTTGGGGGCATTCAAGCTCGGCCACCCAGTTGATGAGTTGCTGGCCGTCGGGTAGGTTGCGAATGGGGTAGATCACCATCTTGCCCACGCTGAGCCAACCCGCGCGGACCATGGTGGCGCCATCCAAAAACGGCGGCGCCACGGTGGTGCCGCGCCACATGTTCACGCCGCTGTAGCGCGCCGCGCCTTCGTCCGGTGCCAGGGCTTTGCGCACCGCCGAGTGGATGCCGTCTGAGGCCACGATCAAGGCCGCTTGGTAGCGCTGGCCGTCAGCCGCTTCGGCCCAAGCGCCTTGGGCGTCGGCACCCACCGAGCGGATTCGAACGCCGGTACGCACCGCGCCCGCGCCCAGGCGCTGCTGCACCACTGCCAGCAGCACCATTTGCAAATCACCCCGGTGAATCGACAGCTGCGGATGCGCAGCGCCGCCAAACTGGCCCGCAGCTTCGGCGTAGATCAGTTCGCCATGGGCGGTGTAGAAGGCGGCTTGGCGCGTGGTGATGGCGCAGGCCTGCAAGGCCGGCAGCACCTGCAAATCAGCCAGCACCGCGCTGGCATGGGGCATGACATTGATGCCCACGCCCAGCGGCAAGATTTGGCTGACGGCCTCTAACAACTGCACCCGCACACCGCGCGCATGCAAGGCCAGCGCCAGGCTCAGGCCACCAATGCCCGCGCCCAAGATGAGCACTTGCGGCGCGCTTAGGTCGGGGTGTGAAGGGGTGCCTTCAGCGCCAGATTGCGCGGCACCCAAATGGGCCGGGGTGGACATGCGCCGCGATTGTGAACGCGAGGCGCTTGGCCCTTGCGCCACGCGGGCCTTCGCCGCGCGGGGTGCGGCTGCCCGCAGCGCGGGCACCCAAGCAGCGCGCCACGCGATGGTCGCGGGCCACCTTGGGCTTATTGCAAGCTCAAGCTGCCTGCTGCCTTGCCTTTGCCCGCGCGGGCCGGCGGGTTGCACAGGCCGCACACGTAGTGGCGGGCGTTTTCATAAGGCTCTGTCACAAACTGACCACCGCAGTGGCGGCAGCGGGTGGTGGTGAGCATGCCCACATCCACAAACTTCACCAAGCGCCAGGCGCGGGTAAAGCTCAACAGCGGCTCGATCTGCGAGCTGTTCATGTGGTCGGCGTACAGGCGCCAAGCGCGGGTGAGAGTGTCCACCATGTCGGCCTCAACGCCCTTGGACAGGTATTCGTAGATGTTCAAAAACAGCGACGAATGGATGTTTTCTTGCCAGGTCAAAAACCAATCGGTGGAAAACGGCAATTGGCCTTTTGACGGGCTCTTGCCGGTGACTTCTTTGTACAGGCGAATCAGCCGTTCATACGACAGCGAGGTTTCGCTTTCCAGCACCTGCATGCGTGCACCCATGCCAATGAGCGCGGCGGCGCGGCTGACTTGGTTGGCATCGTCCAGAACGCTTTTGTTGGTGGCCATGGTGAATTGCTCTCTTTTTGATAGCTGCTTCGGCAGATAAATAGGGCGTAACAGGCGGTTTTGGTTTAAGCCTGCGCGGCTTAGAGCACTTCAGACACTTGGCCTGCCATCAAGATGTGGGCGTGCAGCTTGTTGAGCGATTCGTTGACCACCTTGCGGCCGCTGTCGTGGTTGGTCAGCAGGCCCCACACCAGGTTGTCGTCCACCCGCATGCGGCACAGCAGCGTGTTTTGGCTGGCCAGCTTCACCATCTGCTGGGGCGACAAAGCGGCCAAGATGTCGGCGCTTTCTTCGTTCATGCCCAGGCGGTACAGGGCTTCGGCCTTGTCGTGGCGAATCAGGTTTTGCGCCAGCATCAGATAGCCCAGATTGGCTTCACGGATGTCGGCTTGCAGACGTTCGACAGTGGCGTTAGCAGTGATTTGGGGCGCGGTCATCACGATCTCCTGGTTTCGATGGTTTGAAGCGCTTGCAACACCTGCTGCAAATGCGTCAATCGATGGAAATGGATTGTGAAAACCGTCCCTTTTTCTGGCGAGTCGGTGCAGGCCTGTTTGGCGTGTCAGGTGTGCACCTACGGCGTGTAGGAAGAGCTCCTACAAGTGCCATGGAGCGGGTAGCTCAACGAGGCATCATGGCGCCCATGAATGCCCCAAACGATGAAGTAGCCGCGCGTGCCGTGTTGCAACAGTGGTGTGCCGCCTTTGAAGCCGCCGACGCCAGTGCCATCGCAGCGCTGTACTGCACCGATGCGGTGATGTTTGGCACCACCACCCAGCAGGCACTTGTCGGGCGCGCGGCGGTGCAGGCTTACTTTGCCGCCGCTTTTGCGGCCTTGGGCCTAAGGCGGCTAGAGCTGAGCCAAGTCACGATGCAGGCTTGGTCGCAAGACACGTGGGTGGTGGGTGCGCTGGATGCCCTGCACCCCCTGCCTTCAGGGCCTGCGCTGCGGGGTCGGCTTAGCTTGGTGCTGCGACGCGAGGCAAGCGGCTGGCAGATTGCGCACTTTCACCGCTCTGCCCTGCCCGGCTGATGCGCCCGCCATCGGCTTTTTGGCCGACTCTGGCTGCGCAGTGATGGCCAGCCCTACTGCGGCACCAGCCCGGCGGCTTTGACCAATTCGGCATGTAGCCTGATCTCGCGGGCGATGATGGCTTGCAGGTCTTCGGGCGAGCTGGGTGCCACTTCCATGCCGTTGTTGGTCAGTTGCGCACGCAGTTCAGCATCCAGGGCTGCAGCCACTGCCGCGTTGAGCTGATCCACCACAGCGCGCGGCGTTTTGGCTGGTGCCAGCATGGCGATCCAGGCCGACTGCACCAAATCGGCCACGCCGCCTTCGGCCATGGTGGGCGTGTTGGGCAGCACGCCGGTGCGCTGCGCGCTCATGACACCCAGCGCATGCAAGGTGCCAGCGCGTACATGGGGCAAGGCTTCGGGCAACACGGCAAACATGGCATCCACACTGCCCGCCAAGGTGTCGTTGATGGCCAGCGCCCCACCGCGATAGGGCACATGCAACATGCGCACGCCGGTGCGTGCCGCGAACATCAAGCCGCCCAAATGCTGGGGGCTCCCATCGCCAGAACTGGCAAAGGTGATTTGCCCCGGCGCCGCCCTCGCGGCCGCCAAGAACGCAGCCAGCGTGGGGTATTTCTGCCGGTCTTTCACCACCAGCACCATCGGCTGGTTGACCAAGCGCGATATGGGGATGAAATCAGCCTGCGGGTCATAGGGCAAGGCCTTGAACACGCTCACATTGGTGGTCAAGAAGGACGCAGGTGACACGGTCAGCGTGTAGCCATCGGCGTGCGCCTTGGCCACTGCGGGCATGCCAATCTGGCCCGAACCGCCGCCCCGGTTGTCGATGACGAAAGGCTGCCCCAAGGCTGCCGCCAGCTTCTGGCCCACCGCACGCGCCACGGCATCGACGCTGCCGCCCGCAGGTAGGGCAACCACGATCCGCACCGGGCGGTCGGGGTAACGCCCTTGGGCCAAGGCGGGGCCAGCCAGCGCACAAGCGCCCAAGCCACCGGTGAAAAGCAAAGTGGTACGACGGTTAAGCACGGGCGTTCTCCTTTAGTGACGAGCACACAGCGCCGCCGAGCGCGGCGCGCGTGTGTGTATCAAACCAAGCGAGAAGCATGCCGCACCGCAAGGCTTGGCACCGGTGCCAAACCCAGCTGGCCGACCTACAGCAGCCGACGCACCAGCTTGATCACCGATTCAAACCGGCGGCCGTAGGGCGGGTAGAACAAATGCCCCAGGCTCAGGGGAGACTGCACCAGCACGCTTTTTTCGTGGGTAAAGCGCAAAAAGCCCGCTTCACCGTGATAGCCGCCTAGGCCCGAGTCACCCACGCCGCCGAAAGGCAGGCCTTCATGGGCAATGTGCATCAAGGTGTCGTTGATGGTGACGCCGCCGCTGGTGGTGGACTCCATCACCCGCCGCTGCTCAGCCGCGTCGCGGCCAAACCAATACAAGGCCAGCGGACGTGGGCGCGCATTGATGAACGTAGTGACTTCCGTGCGATTGCCGTAGCCCACCACTGGCAGCACTGGGCCAAAAATTTCTTCTTGCATCAGCGCCATCTCGGGGCGAACCTCAAACACCAACACCGGCTGCATTTGGCGCGACGCAGCGGGCGCGGCCTTGGCGCGGCGCTTGGGCGCAGTGGCCGCTGATGCAGGGGCCGCCGCAGACGGCCCCACCGGCACGATGCGCGCGCCCTTGGCCTGTGCGTCGGCCAGCAGATCGCGCAAGCGCTGGGCGTGGCGTTCGGTGATGAGGGCGCAGTAATCGGGGTTGCCTTCGATGGTGGGAAACATCTGCGCCACAGCGGCGGCATAGGCTTCACCAAACACCTGCTCACGGCCCTGGGGCACCAGCACGTAATCGGGCGCAATGCAGGTCTGCCCGGCGTTGAGCAGCTTGCCGTGGGCGATCTTCAGCGCGGCGTCGGCCAAGTCAGCGGTGATGTCCACGATGGCGGGCGACTTGCCACCTAGCTCCAGCGTGGTGGGCGTCAGGTTGACGGCTGCAGCTTGGGCCACTTTGCGGCCCACGGCGGTGGAGCCGGTGAAGAACAAGTGGTCGAGCGGCAGCGCGGCCAGCGCGGCGGCCACAGTGGCGTCGCCCTGCACCACGGCCAATTCATCCGGGGCAAACACGGCGCCGATCAAATCGGCCAGGCATTGCGAGGTGTGGGGCGTGAGTTCGCTGGGCTTCAAGATCACCCGGTTGCCCGCGGCCAGTGCGGCTGCGGTCGGCGCCAAGGCCAGTTGCACCGGGTAGTTCCACGGGCTGATGATGCCCACCACCCCCACGGGCTGGCGCTGCACATGGCCACTGGCCGGGCGCAGGTACACCGGCGTGCTGGGGCGTTTGGGCTCCATCCAACGCTTCAGGTGCCGCAGGTTGTCGGCCAGGCTGGCGCGCAGCACCATCATGTCGGCCACCTCGGTCAGGTTGGGCCCCCGCACGCCAAAGTCTGCCGCCACCGCAGCCTTGAGCTGGGCATCGTGCTGCTGCACCAAGTTTTGCAGGCGCAGCAAGCGGTCACGCCGCTGTGCGTAGGTGGGCGCGGCGTGGTCACGGCTGGCGCGGTGCAGGTGGTCAAACAAAGCGCGCAGCGCGGCGCCGTCGGCCGCTTGCGCCACCTGAGGAGCGGGGTTTTTCGTCATACCGGCATGCTAGGGGCGCCAAGACCCTGCGGTTTAGAGGTGGTCTTCCAACTCAGGGCGGGGATCACCCCAGCCACCACCTCGGCTGTCAGCCCTCACCTGCCCTCAAACGCGGGCCGTTTGCGCCACCAAAAAGTCCACAAATGCCCGCACCCGCGCCGACAAATGCCGGTTGTGCGGGTACAGCGCACAAAACGGCCGCGTGCGGCCGCCGAAGGGCTGCATCACCTCGACCAACTGGCGCTGGGCCACCCAGTCGGCCGCAATGAAGTGGTAGATCTGAAACAGCCCGCCGCCCGCACGCGCCCAGTGCACCGCGCCCACCACGTCCTCGTGCACGCGGCGTCGGCTGGTGAAGGCGAAGTCGATGTCTTCGCCCGCAGCGCGAAAAATCCAGGGCATGGGCCGCCCGCTGCTGGGCAGCACGAACTGAATCAGTTGGTGCTGGCGCAGCTCATCCAGGCTTTGCGGCGTGCCGTGGCGCTTTAAGTAGCTGGGCGATGCAAACACGCCCAGCGTGGCGTCTTCCAGGCGCCGGGCAATCAACCGCGAGTCTTTGGGCTCGCCCAGGCGAATGGCCACGTCGTAGCCCTCTTCAAAAAAATCCACATTGCGGTTGGACACGTTCACTTCCACGCTCAGCTTGGGGTACAGCTGGCTGAAGGCGGGCAACAGCGGCATGAGCCGGTAGTTGGCATAGGTGGTGGGCGCGCTGATGCGCAAGCTGCCGCTGGGCTCGGCTTGGTGGCCGGTGATGGCGCGCTCGGCCTCAGCAATTTGGTCGAGCGCCTGTTGGCACTGCGAGCGGTACAGCTCGCCGTCATCCGTCAGGCGAATGCTGCGGGTGGTGCGGGCGAACAATTGCACCCCCAGGCGCTGCTCTAGTCGGGCAATCGATCGGCTCACGGCACCCTGGGTCAGGCCCAGTGATTCGGCCGTCTTGGTAAAGCTCTGCAGATCGGCGGCGCGGCAAAAAAGCTCAATGCTGCCGAGCTGGACGGGTTCAAAGCTGCGATTCATACATGCCTTTGTGTAATGAATAAATTGCTTTGTAAGCCATTTATATTCATCCGAAGCATATCTAAAGTTCAGCTGTCGTCTGTTGTTGACGCCACCTGCCCCATCCAAAGGAAGCCCCCATGACCCGCCGCATTTTGATGATCGTCACCTCCAACGCCCAGATGGGCGACACCGGCAAGCCCACTGGCTTTTGGGCCGAAGAGCTGGCCACGCCCTACTACGCGCTGCAAGACGCTGGTGCACAGATTGATCTGGCCTCGCCGCTGGGCGGCGCTGTGCCGGTTGACCCCAGCAGCGTCAAGCCGCGCGGGCAGAACGCGCCGGTGGTCGAGCGCTTCTTGGCCGACACCGCGCTGCAAGCCGCGTTGGCCACTACCGCCGCAGCCCAGGCTGTAGACGCAGCGGCCTACGACGCGGTGTTCTTCCCCGGTGGCCACGGCACCATGTGGGATTTGCCGGGCGACGCGGGCGTGACCCATGCGGTAGAGGCCGCCTTTGCGGGCGGCAAGCTGATCGCGTCGGTCTGCCACGGTGCCGCCGGTTTGGTGAGCGCCAAGCGACCGGACGGCCAACCGGTGGTGCAAGGCCTGCGCATCAACTCATTCACCGACGCAGAAGAGGCTGCCGTGGGCCTGACCGGTGTGGTGCCCTTTGCGCTAGAAACCCGCCTGCGCGAGTTGGGCGCCACATTTGAGGGTGCCCCCATGTGGCAAGCCTTTGCGGTGCAAGACGGCCCCTTTATCACCGGCCAAAATCCGCAGTCGTCTGAGTTGGTGGCGCATGAACTCTTGCTGGCCTTGGGGCTACAGCCCTTGCGCGCCGCCGCCTAGTGATTCGGCTTGAGTGGGCCTGTGGCCCCGCTCATCCGATCTGCCCAAACCAAGCACCAAGGACCTTGTGATGATCTACGAACAGCGCACCTACAGCGTCAAGCCTGGCATGTTGGCCGCCTACCTCAAACTCTTTGAAGAAGTGGGCCTGCCGGTGCGGCGCCACTGCGGCGAGTTGGTGGGTTTTTGGTTCACCGAGTTGGGCGAACTCAACCAAGTGGTGCACATCTGGGCTTATGAAAGCCTGGACCAGCGCGCTGCCCTGCGCGAAGACATGATGCGCAACCCCAAGTGGGTGGATGACTTCTTGCCCCAGGCCATGCCCATGCTCAACCACATGGAAAGCAAAATTTTGGTGGGCGCGCAGTTTTCACCGCTGCGCTAACGGGCAGCGTCACTCACGGGCGGCTTAATGCACCGCCCGCTCAAACTTGAAGACGCCGGGCGCGTGCACCGGGTCCACGTCCACCGGAATTACGTCTTTGGGCCCAAAGCGGCCCTGCAGCACCAGCTTGGCCAGCGGGTTTTCGATGCGCTGCTGAATGGCGCGCTTCAGGGGCCGTGCACCAAAGGCGGGGTCAAAGCCCACTTTGGCCAACTCGGCCAAGGCAGCGGGCGACACGTCCAGCGTCAAATCCATGCGGGCCAATCGATCGCTGAGCACTTGCAGTTGGATGTGGGCAATTTGTTCGATGTGCTTGGCATCCAGCCCGTGGAACACCACCGTCTCATCGATGCGATTGAGCAGTTCTGGACGGAAGTGTTTCTTTAGCTCGCCCCACACTGCTTCTTTGATTTCTTCCGCGTCGTGGCCCACCATACTTTGGATCAGCGGGCTGCCGATGTTGCTGGTCATCACGATCACCGTGTTCTTGAAATCCACCGTGCGGCCCTGCCCGTCGGTCAGGCGGCCATCGTCTAGCACCTGCAAGAGGATGTTGAACACATCGGGGTGGGCCTTTTCCACTTCGTCGAGCAAGATCACGCTGTAGGGCTTGCGGCGCACCGCCTCCGTCAGCGTGCCGCCTTCTTCGTAGCCCACATAGCCGGGCGGCGCACCGATCAAGCGGGCCACGGAATGCTTTTCCATGAACTCGCTCATGTCCACCCGCACTAGGTGCTCTTCGCTGTCGAACATGAAGTTGGCCAGCGCCTTGCACAGCTCGGTTTTGCCCACTCCCGTGGGGCCTAAAAACAGAAACGAGCCGGTGGGCCGATTGGGGTCGCTCAAGCCCGAGCGGCTGCGCCGAATGGCATTGGCCACGGCGCTGATGGCTTCTTCTTGCCCCACCACGCGCTGGTGCAGGCGCGCTTCCATTTGCAAGAGCTTGTCGCGCTCGCCTTGCATGAGCTTGGCCACGGGAATGCCGGTGGCACGCGCCACCACTTCAGCGATTTCTTCGGCGCCCACCAGGGTGCGCAGCAGGCGCGGGCCACCGCTGGCAGCCTTGCCCGCTTCGCGGTCTTGGGCTTCTTTGAGCTTTTTCTCAAGCTCGGGCAGGCGGCCGTATTGCAGCTCAGCCACTTTGTTGAAATCGCCCTTGCGGGTGAAGTCGTCAATCTGGTGGCGCAGGCCTTCAATTTGTTCTTTGACTTGCGCGCTGCCTTGGGCCTGGGCTTTTTCGGCTTTCCAGATTTCTTCTAAATCAGCCAGCTCGCGCTTGAGCTTGGTGATTTCTTCTTCAAGCAGGGCCAAGCGCTTTTGACTGGCCTCGTCGGTTTCACGCCGCACGGCTTCGCGCTCAATTTGCAGCTGAATCAAGCGGCGATCGAGCTTGTCCATCACCTCAGGCTTGGAATCAATCTCAATCTTGATCTTGGCGGCCGCTTCATCGATCAAATCAATGGCTTTGTCGGGCAAAAAGCGGTCGGTGATGTAGCGGTGGCTGAGCTCTGCCGCGGCCACGATGGCCGGGTCAGTGATCTCTACGCCGTGGTGCACTTCGTACTTTTCTTGCAGGCCGCGCAGGATGGCGATGGTGGCTTCTACCGTGGGTTCGTCCACGATGATTTTTTGAAAGCGCCGCTCAAGTGCCGCGTCTTTTTCGATGTATTTGCGGTATTCATCCAGCGTGGTGGCGCCCACGCAATGCAGTTCACCCCGAGCCAAGGCGGGCTTGAGCATATTGCCCGCGTCCATGGCGCCTTCGGCCTTGCCTGCGCCCACCATGGTGTGCAGCTCATCGATGAAGACGATGGTCTGGCCTTCGTCTTTGGCCAGTTCGCTTAAGACCGTTTTGAGGCGCTCTTCAAACTCGCCGCGAAACTTGGCACCCGCCAGCAGCGCGGCCATGTCCAGGCTCAACACCCGCTTGCCTTTCAAGGATTCGGGCACCTCACCGGCCACGATGCGCTGGGCCAGGCCTTCCACAATGGCCGTCTTGCCCACGCCGGGCTCACCAATCAAAACGGGGTTGTTTTTGGTGCGGCGTTGCAGCACTTGGATGGCGCGGCGGATTTCATCGTCGCGCCCAATCACCGGGTCAAGCTTGCCGATGCGGGCGCGCTCGGTCAGGTCAATGCAGTATTTGGCCAAGGCTTCGCGCTGGCCCTCGCCGTTGGCGTCATTCATTTTTTGGCCGCCGCGCACCACGTCAATGGTGGCCTCGAGCGTTTTGCGGCTCAGGCCTGCTTGGCGCACCAAGTCGCCCGCTGGGCCTTTGAGGTCGGTGAGGGCCAGCAAGAACAACTCAGCGCTGATGAAAGCGTCGCCGCGCTTGATGGCTTCTTTCTCAGTGGCTTGCAGGGCACGCACCAAGTCGGGCCCGGCGCCCACCGCATCGCCACCCTGCACTTGCGGCATGCGGGCCAGCGCAGCTTCAGTGGCTTGCAGCAAGCCGCCGGCGTTGGCGCCTGCGCGCTCAATCAGCGCCCGCGGGCCGCCGTCTTGTTTGAGCAGCGCCGCCAGCAAATGCTCGGGCTGGATGTAGGCGTGGTCGGCCCCCAGCGCCAAGGTTTGCGCGTCGGCAAGGGCGAGCTGAAACGGGGTGGTGAACTTGTCTTGGCGCATGGGCGCAGTCCTTCAAAGGCAAACAACCAACATGGCATGAAAACTGCGGCCAATGCCGCCGCATTTCAAGCGCGGCGGGCGTTTGGCCCCTGCGCTGGGTCAAGTGGCTGGCGCGTTTCTACAATCAGCCCGGTGAAGATTCATCAGTTCTCTGTCAGCTTTGAGGCCGCGCACGACCGGCTGCTGCTGCGCATCATCAGCCAAGGCGGCGAAGAGGTGTCGGTGTGGCTCACCCGTCGCCTGCTGCGCCGCGTGCTGCCGGGTTTGAACGAAATGGCCGGTATCGCCGAGACCGCCCAACAGCCCCAACTGCATGCGCCAGACACCGCCGCGCGCCAATGGGTGGGTGAGCTGGCCCGCTCCAAGCACATCGAGAAGAGCGACTTCAGCACGCCCTATGCCGCAGGCCGGGTGGCTGATCGGCCGCTGGGCGCGGCGCCACTGTTGATTACCGACGTCAACCTCAAGCCCCTCACCGACGGGCCCCGCCCGGTGCTGCGCATTGAGCTGGTCGAGCGGCTCCCCGGCCAGCCCGAGCGCAGCCTGCAGGCCGAAGTGACGCCCAAGGTGCTGCACGGCCTCATCCACGTCATTGAGCAAGGCGTGGCCCAAACCGACTGGAACCGCTCAGGCCCCGCCATCGTGGCGGTGTCGGCCCAAGCGGTCGCCCCCTATGCGCCCACACCTGGCGCCATCACCCCGGCCCGACCCGCGCCCTCGGCCTCTGAAGCGCCTGTTGCTACAGAAAAGATAGCTTCTTCGGCCCAAAAACAGGGCGCAGCAGCCGAAAAAGACGCTGAGGTTTCCAGCGCCCCAACCCCGAAGCCCGCTGCGCCAGAAGTCGTCAAACATTTGCGCGTGAGCGTACCCACGGCACCGGCTGAGCTGGTGGACTTGGTGCGGCCAAAGTATCTGAACTAGCGGCGCCCGCGCCTGCACGGGCGGTGTTGCCGCCTAAACCTGCGGCTTGGCCTGCACACCCCAACGCGCCAGCGCTGCGTCGTCGGCGCTGCGGGCGTCGACCCACTGGGCACCCGCGCTGGTGTGCTCTTTTTTCCAAAACGGCGCTTGGGTTTTGAGGTAGTCCATCAAAAATTCGCAGGCGGCAAAGCTCATGCCCCGATGGGCTGAAGTGACGGCCACCAGCACGATTTGTTCGAGCCCGGCCAGCGGCCCCACGCGGTGGATGACCGTGGCGCCGCGAATGTCAAAGCGCTCGGCGGCTTGGTCGATCATGGCGTGGATGGCCGCCTCGGTCATGCCGGGGTAGTGCTCCAACTCCATTTGACTCAAATGCTGACCCGCCACCACGTCGCGCACCGTGCCTACAAAGCTGCATATGGCGCCCACGCCGCCGTCGCCCGCGCGCAGGGCGGCGACTTCCGTGCTTAAGTCAAAGTCTTCCGTCTGGATGCGAACGCTGCGGCGCAGCGGTGGCTTGTTCGCTACGGTGTTCATGCGCGTTCAACCACCCGTGACGGGCGGAAAAAAGGCGACTTCGGCGCCCTCAGCCAAGGGGGCTGATTCGTCGTCGCACATGCGCTGGTTGAGGCTGGCGCGTACGGCGCGTTCGGGCGCCAAGGCTTGGGCATAGGCGTCGCCACGGGCGCGCAACTCGGCGCGCAATTCGGCCACGGTTTGGGCGGTGACGTCCAGGCTTTCGCTGCCACGGCCAATGCTTTCGCGCACCGATGCAAAGTAACGCAAGGTGATCTTCATGGCGCTAACTCAACAATTCTGACAAGGCGATGGCCCGCACCGCATCGCCCCGCGCAATGGCTTGGCCGGGCGGGTTGTCCACCAGCACATCGCCCCAGGCCATGCTGGTGAGCACGCCTGAGCTTTGGTTGGCAAACAAATCCAGGCCACCGCTGGCGTTGCGGCGGGCACGCAGAAATTCGCGCCGCTTGTCGGGCTTTGGCCAATCAAAGTCGGCACGCAAAGCGATGCGCGCAACGTCAAGATCGGCAGCGCCTTGCAAGGCCAACACAAAGGGCCGCACCAGCACGCAAAAGGTAACGAAGCTCGACACCGGGTTACCCGGCAGGCCAATGAAATGGCAGCCACCGTTGGCGGGGCCGGGGCGCGCAATCTGCCCATAAGCGAAGGGCTTGCCGGGCTTGATGGCAATGCTCCACAAGTCCAGGCTGCCCAGCGCCTGCACGGCGGGCTTGATGTGGTCTTCTTCACCCACCGACACGCCGCCGCTGGTCAAGATGAGGTCATGCGCAGCGCTGGCGGCAGCTAGCGCGTCGATGGTGGCCTGGCGCTGGTCGGGCACGATGCCCAGGTCTGTCACCACGCAGCCCAGGCGCTGCAGCAGCGTGCGCAAAAAGAAACGGTTGCTGTTGTAGATGGCGCCTGCGGGCATGTCAGCGGGCGCAATGGCCCCGGGCATGACGAGTTCATCGCCGGTAGAGAACATCGCCACCCGCACCTGGGGCGCCACCGGCAACGTGGCTGCACCGAGGCTGGCCGCCAGCCCCAGGTGCGCAGGGCCTAAGCGCTGACCGCGCTGTAGCGCCACTTGGCCTAGCGCCACGTCTTCGCCCGCACGGCGAATCCATTGGCCGGGCTTGGGCACCCTGTGGATTTGTACGCGGGGCGGGCTTTCGTCAGGCGCTGACACCACCGTGGTGTCTTCTTGCATCAGCACCGCATCGGCCCCTGCGGGGATAGGCGCACCGGTAAAGATGCGCGCCACGCTGCCAGCGGCCAGCGGCTGAGCGGCGCTGCCCGCCGGCACGCGCTGCGACTGCGGCAACACCACACCCGCCTGCGGTACATCGGCCACGCGCAGGGCGTAGCCGTCCATGGCCGAGTTGTGGTGCCCGGGCACATTCAGCGGGCTTGCCAGGTCAGCCGCTAACACCCTGCCGTCCGCATCAAAGGTGCTGACGTGCTGCACGCCGGACAAGGGCTGCGCGTGGCGCAGCAATTCGGCCAGCGCGTCGTCTAGGCTGCGCAAGGCAGTCCGTGGCGGATTCGGCGGGGAGGTGCTGGACATGCGCAATGCCTTCGCTATGTATTTGATAGCTGTTTAGGCAGTTAAATAGGGCGCAAGCGGCCGATTTGACTCAAAGCCTGTGCGTCAGGCCAGGGCCAAGCGCTCTTGCATCAGCGCCTTGAGCACCGCCACATCGGTGCCGATTTCAGTCACCCTTTTGGGCAAGGCTTCAATGCCTTCAAAGGCAGGTGGGCGCGGCGGTGGGTGCCCCAAAGCTTCTTCAATGGTGGCCGCAAACTTGATGGGCAAGGCGGTTTCTAGCACCACCATGGGCACATCGGACTGCAGATGCTCCAGCGCCACCTTCACGCCGTCGGCAGTGTGGGTGTCGATGATGGTGCCGTGCTGCTGTGCGCAGGTTTGGATGGTGGCCAAGCGGTCGGCATGGGTGCTGCGGCCGCTGACAAAACCGTAGCGGCTGGCGGCTTGGGCAAAAGCGGGGTCAGCACCCAATTCGAAGCGGCCTTGGGTGGCCAGCGTGGGGCCAAACAGCTCGGCCACGCGCTTGGCGTTGCGGCCCAACAGATCAGCCACAAAGCGCTCGAAGTTGCTGGCCTTGCTGATGTCCATTGACGGGCTGGACGTTTCAAATGTTTGGCTGCTGGGCCGCACGCGGTAGGTGCCTGTGCGAAAGAATTCGTCCAGCACATCGTTTTCATTGGTGGCCACCACCAATTGCGCCACGGGCAGGCCCATCATGCGCGCCACATGGCCTGCGCACACATTGCCAAAGTTGCCACTGGGCACCGCAAAACTCACCGGCGTGCCCAGCTGCAAGCCTGCCCCTTTGACGGTGCCAAAGTAGCCCGCAAAGTAGTAGACCACTTGCGCCAAGAGCCGCGCCCAGTTGATGCTGTTGACGGTGCCAATCTGCATGCGGCGTTTGAAGTCCAAATCCGCACTGACGGCCTTGACCATGTCCTGGCAATCGTCAAACACGCCGCGCACCGCCAAGTTATGGATGTTGGCGTCCATCAGGCTGAACATCTGCGCTTGCTGAAACGGGCTCATGCGGCCAGCGGGGCTGAGCATGAAGACGTTCACCCCGCGCTTGCCGCGCATGGCGTGCTCTGCCGCGCTGCCGGTGTCGCCACTGGTGGCGCCCAAGATGTTGAGCGTTTGGCCGCGGCGGGCCAGTTCGTATTCAAACAACTGGCCCAGCAACTGCATGGCCATGTCTTTAAAAGCCAGCGTGGGGCCGTTAGAAAGCTCTTGAATCCACACCGTGGTGGTGCCCCCGCCGGCTGCACCGGTGGTACTGCCACCCGGCAGTTTCGCGTCCTGCAGGCGTCGCACCGGCGCGATGGCTTCGGTGCCAAACACCGCAGCGGTGTAGGTGCGCTGGCAGATGGCGCGCAAGTCGTCGGCGGGAATGTCGTCGATGAACTTGGCTAACAGCTCGAACGCCAGCGCGGCATAGCCCTGGGTTTGCCACAGGCTGTGCAGGCGGGCGAGTTCGGCGGCATTGACCTGCGGGTAGTGCTCGGGCAGGTAAAGACCACCATCGGGCGCCAAGCCCTCTAGCAAGATTTCGCAAAAGCGACGGCGGGTGGGGTCGCCACGGGTGGAGAGGTACAGCATGCGAAGGCCTGACAGGGGCAATCGGCGGCGCTCAGGCCAGTTCTTCTTTGCGAATGCGCACGATGGGCAGCAGCACGGTGCTTAAAGCCTGTAGCTGCGCCAGCACTTCGTTCATGGTGCCTTCGCGGGTGGTGTGGGTGAGGATGATCAAGTCGGTCTGGCCGCCGCGCTCGCCCACCACTTGGTCGGCTTCGCGTTGCAACACCGCGTCAATGCTGATACCCGCGTTGGCGATGATGCCCGTCACCCGGGCCAGCACGCCCGCCTCATCGGCCACGCGCAGGCGCAGGTAGTAGCTGGTGAGCGTGTCGGCCATGGGCAGCACCGCCAGTCGGGTGGCATCGATGGCCGCAGGCTGAAACGCCAGCGAGGGCACCCGGTGGGCCGGGTCGGCACTGTGCAGGCGGGCAATGTCCACCAAATCGGCAATCACCGCGCTGGCGGTGGGCTCAGACCCCGCGCCCTTGCCGTAGTACAGGGTGGTGCCCACGGCGTCGCCGTGCACCATCACCGCATTCATGGCGCCTTCGACATTGGCGATCAGGCGTTTGGTGGGCACCAAGCTGGGGTGCACGCGCAGCTCAATGCCTTGTAACGAGGCGTCTTCGCGCCGCCGGGTAATGCCCAGCAGCTTGATGCGGTAGCCCAGTTGTTCGGCATAGCGGATGTCAGCGGCTTGCAGGCCGGTAATGCCTTCGACATAAGCGCGGTCAAACTGCACCGGCACACCAAAGGCGATGGCGCTCATCAGCGTGGCTTTGTGGGCGGCGTCTACGCCTTCGATGTCAAAGGTGGGGTCGGCTTCGGCATAGCCCAGGCGCTGGGCTTCTTTGAGCACCACGTCAAAGTCCAAGCCTTTGTCGCGCATCTCGCTCAAGATGAAATTGGTGGTGCCGTTGATGATGCCGGCTACCCACTGGATGCGGTTGGCAGTCAGCCCTTCACGCAGGCTTTTGATGATGGGAATTCCGCCGGCCACGGCAGCTTCAAACGCCACCATCACGCCCTTGGCGCGGGCTGCTTCAAAAATCTCGCTGCCGTGCACCGCCAGCAAGGCTTTGTTGGCTGTGACCACGTGCTTGCCCGCTGCAATGGCTTCCAGCACCAACTGGCGGGCAATGCCGTAGCCGCCGATCAGCTCCACCACGATGTCAATGTCGGGGTTGGCAATGACTGCGCGGGCGTCGGCCACCACTTGCGCTTTGCCGCCCGTGACAGCGCTGGCGCGGGCGGTGTCTAGGTCAGCCACCATGGCGATTTCAATGGCCACGCCGGCGCGTGCGCGAATCTCGCTTTGGTTGCGCGCCAGTACCGCGTACACGCCCGAGCCCACCGTGCCCGCGCCCAGCAGGCCCACTTGGATGGCCCGGCCTTTGACGCCCGCTTCAACAACAGCATTCATCTCACTCACCCATCAAGACATCAAAGAAAAAAAGGCTCTTCGGGCCTACAAACGGCTACTTCTTGCTATTATTTCTGTATCGTTCAAGAAACTCGGCAATGCGGCCAATGGCCACCCGCAAGTCGTCTTCGTGCGGCAAAAACACAATGCGGAAGTGCTGGTTGTCGGGGTAGTTAAAGCCGCTGCCCTGCACCAGCATCACGCGCGTCTCGCGCAGCACCTGCATGAAGAATTGGCGGTCGTCATCGATGGGATACACGGCCGGGTCAAGTCGCGCAAACATGTACAGCGCGGCTTGGGGCTTGACGCATGTCACACCGGGGATGGCGGTAATTAGCTCGTAAGCCAAATCACGCTGGCGGCGCAGGCGCCCACCATCTTTGACCAAATCTTGAATGCTCTGATAGCCGCCCAAAGCGGTTTGGATGGCCCACTGGCCTGGCACGTTGCTGCCCAGCTTGATGTTGGCCAGCATGTTCAGGCCTTCAATAAAGTCTTGGGCGATTGACTTGGGGCCGCTTAAAAACATCCAGCCCGCGCGATATCCGCAAGACCTGTAGGCCTTGCTCAGACTGTTGAAGGTGAGCGTGATGACATCGGTGCTCAGGCTGGCCAGCGCAGTGTGGCGCTCACCGTCGTACAGCACCTTGTCGTACACCTCGTCGGCCAGCAGCACCAAGCCATGCTCACGGGCAATTTGCACCAGGCCGCGCAGCAACTCATCGGAGTACAGCGCGCCAGTGGGGTTGTTGGGGTTGATCACGACGATGCCGCGCGTGCGCGGGGTGATCTTGGCGCGGATGTCGTCCAGGCTGGGCATCCAGCCTTGCGATTCGTCGCACAAGTAGTGCACCGGTTTGCCGCCCGATAGTGACGTAGCGGCCGTCCAAAGGGGGTAGTCGGGTGCGGGCACCAGCAGTTCGTCGCCATCATTGAGCAGCGCGTTGCAGGCCATCACGATCAAGTCGCTGGCGCCGTTGCCCAGGTAGATGTCGTCCAGGGTCACGCCCTTCACGCCCTGCTGCTGGGTGTAGTGCATCACCGCCTTGCGGGCCGCAAAAATGCCTTTGCTGTCGGAGTAACCGGCCGAATCGGGCAGGTTGCGGATCATGTCTTGCATGATCTCTTCGGGCGGATCAAAACCAAACGGCGCTAAGTTGCCGATGTTGAGCTTGATGATCTTCTGGCCCTCGTCCTCCATCTGGCGGGCGGCTTCCACAATGGGGCCGCGCACGTCATAGAGCACATTGGCCAGCTTGGCCGATTTCTGTACGGTCTTCATCAGGGCAGGCAACTCCGCTTGGGGTGGCCCTTGGGGCCAATCAGGGAAACCCATGATTTGACCATAGGCAAAGTGCGAAACTTGAGCTAGTTACGCATCAATCCATGTCCACCTACGCATGAAACTGCAGCCCGACTCCACCAGCGTGCAAGTCATCACCGCCTATGGCGCCGATTGGGTGTC
>JAAFIY010000010.1 GCA_013297985.1 Comamonadaceae bacterium
TGGCCCATGAAGGTGGCGAAGTGGTGTCGCAGGTGGTGGCCACGATGAACGACATCCAAGCCAGCAGCGCCAAGATTGCCGAGATCATTGGCGTGATCGATTCCATCGCGTTTCAGACCAACATCTTGGCGTTGAACGCGGCGGTGGAAGCGGCCCGTGCGGGCGAACAGGGCCGCGGCTTTGCGGTGGTGGCCAGCGAGGTGCGCAACCTGGCGCAGCGCAGCGCCACGGCGGCGCAAGAGATCAAAGCGCTCATTGGTACGTCGGTGGACCGGGTGCAGACCGGTGCCCGTTTGGTGCGCGGCGCGGGCGACACCATGCAAGAGATCGTGGCGTCAGTCGGGCGGGTGACCGACACCATTTCGCGCATCACCAGCGCGGCCAGTGACCAAACCGGCGGCATCGGCGCCGTCACCCAAGCGGTGGCCAACCTAGACGAGGCCACGCAGCAAAACGCGGCCCTGGTAGAGCAAAGCTCGGCCGCTGCCCAGAGCATGCAAGCACAGGCCGCTCGGCTGGCCGAATTGGTGCAGCGCTTTCGCCTGCCGGGCGACGGGGATGCCAAAGACGCGCCCAAGGCAAAGAGCGGCCCGCGCTTGCTGCATTGAAATGTGACGCCACACCTTTGACACAGATCTGACACGGTGGCGCCGATCCGCGTTGGATGTGGGAGCTGTTGGCGCCTTAAGTGCGCCGCATAGGGTGCCCAAGCGCGCCTATGATGCGGCGGATGAAATCCATGCTTTCATCCAAACAAAAGATCACCTTGGCCACTGCGGCCCTGCTGCTTGTGACGGCCTTGGCAGGGCTGTTCGGCATTTGGCGCATGGACTTGGCCTTTGCTACCGTCGAAGGGGTCACGCTGAACGAAGACGCGCGCAATCGCGAGGTCAACGCGCTAGCCCTTGACTTCAAGACGCAGATCCAAGAATGGAAAAACGTCTTGCTGCGCGGACAAGAGCCCAAGGACCTAGACCGCTATTGGCAGGCGTTTGAAAAATCTGAGCGAGACGTACAAGCCCAGGCCCAAACCATGCTGCAGCGCATGCCGGCCGACGAGTCGCGGGCTCTGCTGGAGCGGTTTGTGGCCGAGCACAAAAAAATGGGTGCGGGCTACCGCGAGGGCCTGCAAGCCTTCAAGGCCCAAGGGTTTGACCACAAGGTGGGCGACAAAGCGGTGCGTGGCATGGACCGCGAGCCCCTCAAATTGCTCGACACCTTGAGCGACCAACTGCGCGAGCAGGCGGCCAAAGGCATGCAAGCCGCGTTGGCCAAACGCTCGCAGGCCTACCAAGTGAGCTTGGCGGTACTGCTTTTGTGGGTGCTGATTGGCGCCTTAGTGGCCCTGTGGATGGGTGGCCGAGTCGAGGCCATGGTGGGCGCTGATCCGGCGGTGGTGGTGGATGTCACGACGCGCATGGCCAGCGGCAACCTAAGCCGCCCGCCTGAAGCGCAGGGCAAGCTCTCACCCAAAAGCATTTTGGCCGCCACCGATCGCATGCGCGCGGCGCTGGCCGAGTTGGTCACCCAAGTGCGCGCCGAAAGCGAAACCGTATCGGGTAGCGCAGGCCAGCTGTCGGGCTCGGCGGTTGAGCTGAGTGCGCGGTCTGAGCAGTTGGGGGCCGATTTGGAAACGGCTGCGTCGCGGGTGGACGGGCTGCGCACCGATTCACAAGCCCACAGCGAACGCGCCAAAGCCGCTGCACGGCTGGCGCAAGAGGCCAGCGGCGTGGCCGAGCGCGGCGGCGTTGCGGTGCGGGCGGTGGTCACCACCATGGAGTCCATCAGCGCCAGCAGCACCCGCATCCAAGACATCATCGGCGTGATCGACGCCATTGCGTTTCAAACCAACATCTTGGCGCTGAACGCGGCTGTGGAAGCGGCCCGTGCGGGTGAAGCCGGTCGGGGCTTTGCGGTGGTGGCCACCGAAGTACGCGCCTTGGCTGGGCGCAGTTCAGCCGCTGCGCGGGAGATCAAGGACTTGATTGGCGCGTCGGTGGCCAGTGTGCAAAGCGGCGGTGCCCAAGTGAGTGCGGCTGGCCTCACCATGGACGAGATTGTTCAGTCGGTGCAGCGGGTGAGCGCGCTGATCACGGAAATCAGCCACGCCATTGACTCGCAAGGCCGCGACATGCAGTCGGTGAGCGAGGGTGTGCATGCGCTGCGCCAAGTCACCCAAGAAAATCAGCACTGGGTGCAAGACACCGTGGGCACTGCGCAAGAGCTCAGCGCCAGTGCCGAACAGCTACTGAGCTTGGTGCGGCGCTTTCAAGTCTGAAACGCGCCTGTGGCGCGCCCAGTGGGCGCGCGATTCGTGCCCTACCAAGCCGTTAGGCCACTTCGGCGATCAGCTCAATTTCTACACAAGCGCCCATGGGGATCTGGGCCACGCCAAAGGCGCTGCGCGCGTGGGCACCGCGTTCGGCACCAAAGACTTGCACGATCAGTTCGCTAAAGCCATTGGTCACCAAATGCTGCTCGGTGAAGCTGGGCACTGAGTTAACCAGGCTCATGGCTTTGACGATGCGCTTGACCCGCTCCAGATCACCGCCGCAGGCCGCCTGCAGCGTGCCCAGCAAGTCAATGGCGATGGCGCGCGCGGCCTGTTGGCCTTCAGACGTAAAGATGGTCGAGCCCAGTTGGCCCACCCAGGGCTTGCCATCTTTTTTGGCGATGTGGCCGCTGAGGAACACCAAGTTACCGGTGCGCACAAAGGGCACGTAGGCAGCCGCTGGCACACCGACAGCAGGCAGGGTGATGCCGAGTTCTTGCAGGCGTTGGGCGATGGTCATGGGGCTCTCCAGTGGGCAAAGGGGTTGGGAATGGGCTGGCCGCGAGATGGGCTAAGCACTTGGCAAAGATGATATGCGTCAGTGCTGGGCGCGGGCCGCAAGGCCTGCCGTGGGTCAGACACTTGCGGGCATTCAGTTGGCCGCGGGCCGCACCGTCACTGCCACCCGCAGCGCGTGCTGCGATCCGCCGTGGATCACCCCGCGCAGCGGCGGCACGTCGCTGTAGTCGCGGCCAATGGCCAAGCGCACATAGTCTTCGCCCGATTCGCGGTTATTGGTGGGGTCTAGGTCCAGCCAGGCGCCTTGGGGATTGTCCATGTCCGGGCCATGGGGCACATACACCTGCACCCAGGCATGGGAGGCATCGGCGCCCACCAGGCGCGCTTGCCCAGGCGGCGGTTGGGTGAGCAAATAGCCGCTGACATAGCGGGCCGCCAAGCCGAGCGCGCGCAAGGTGGCCACCATGATGTGGGCAAAGTCTTGGCAGACCCCGCGGCGGGCTTGCAAGGCGGCAAGCACGGGCGTGTCGACCGCCGTGCTGCCGCTGTCGTACACCATGTCGCGGTGCACCCGCGACATCAGGGCGCGGGCGGCTTCATCCATGGGCCTGCCGGGTGAGAAATCGGCGTGGCCGTATTGGGCGAAATCAGGCAGCCGCGCAATCAGCGGTGAGGCCTGGGCAAACTCACTGGCCGCATCAAACACCCCGCCCCGACGATAGGTGAGGTGTTCGCGCAATCGCTCCCAAGGCCAAGCCGCGCTGCGGGAGGTGGCTGGCGGGTCCAACGTGCGCACCAGGCTGTGGGCGGTGACGGTCAGACGCGTGTGGGCGCTAGCCAAGGCAAAGTGGCACCGCGCGTTGCCCCACACATCGGCCTGGGTACGTTGGGTATCGGGCGCAGGCTGTATGTGCAGGTGGTGGCTTTGCAGTTGCTGGCCGCCCATGCCTTCGTCCAGCGGTTGCAAAAACGCAATGTGCTGCGCCTGTTCCACCATCGGCTGGTAGTCGTAGTGGGTTTCGTGAATGACTTCCAGGTGCATGGGCGTTGAGTGTGCCGCACGCCAGGCTGCTGCGGCGCGGCAGCAGCGACGTGGGCATTCAGTGCGTCAGCCGTCCGCTGTGGACATGGGTGAAATACGCGGTGCTGACCGACTCAGACAGCGCCCAGGCTTGCTCACGCAAATGCGTCAGCAGCGTCGCCAGGCGCTGCAACTGGGGGGGCTGATGAGGTGGATCGGTAGCGTCGATCAATGAAGGCTGGCGCATCTGATCAGGCCAGCCATCGGGGTGCGGCAAGCTGGTGGCCAAGCCGCCGAGATCGCCCCGCTCGCGTCCGTCCAAGCGGGCCATGCGACCGCGCAGGGTGTGCACCACCCAAGCCAGAGCGCGCGGGTTGTCGCGGTCAAGCACCAAAGCCTCTACCAAGGCCGTCCAATCGCGGCGCTGCGCAAACTGCGATTGGAAGGTGACCATCGAATCAAACAGCGTGAGCAAGGCGTCGCCTTCAATGGCGGGCAGGGTATTGCGGCCTTCGGTGCGGTCGGGGTTGGCATCTGCGCCGGTGTCGGCGCTGGTGTGTGTATCGGGCGCGCCGGGTTCTTGTAGCGCGCCCAGCAACACGCTGCTGAAAAACCCCAGGCGTTCGATCAGGCGGCCAATGGACAAAAGCCGCCAGCCGTCGTCGCGCGCCATGCGATCAGTTTGGGCGCCCGTGATCGCGGCCAGCTCTTGGCTGCTGGCGCGCAAGGCCGCCAGGGCATCCATGTTGGTGAGGTGGCCGTCCGCCCGCAGTGATGCCAGGCGCCGTTCTAGTTGCTGCGGGGCGCGGTCGATCAAGGCCCAGTGCTCCAGCGACAGCCGCTCGCGCACATGGCTGGCCGATTGGCGCAGCGCGCGCAGGTTGAAGTCCACACTGGCCACTTGCACGCCTGCGGGCGCGTCGGGACGGGCGCTGGGGGCCAAGCCCAGCACCACGCTGCGCTCAAACTGGCGCAGGCGGTCACCCAGCGGGGATGCGGCTTTGGCGTCGGGGTGGTCAGAGGGTGACGGCGTGCCCCAGGGCACCACGCCGTGGGTCATGCACAACTGGTGGAGCCACTGGGCAGTGACCAGATCGCCCCGGGTGTCTTCGCTGGCCAATGCTTCTAGCGTGACTTGGGCCAGGCGCACCGTGTTTTCAGCACGCTCGGTGTAGCGGCCCAGCCAAAACAGGTTTTCAGCGGCGCGGCTGGTGACGTGGTGGCGTCCGCTGCCCACGGGGCTGGTGGTGGACGTCGCCGCGTCGCGCAATCGGGTGTGGGTATCGATGGCGCCCTGGGTGAGCACCCAGACATCGGCACTGCTGCCGCCGCGCTGCATGGTGACGGTATCGCTGCCGCTGGGCCCCAGCCGCGCCAAGCCGCCGGGCAGCACCTGCCAGCCGCCTTGGCCATCGGCCAGCGCATACACACGCAGCATGTACGAGCGCGATTGCAGGGCTTCGGGCCCGCGCGCCGCGCCGGTGGCCTGTGCGGGCCAAACTGGCATGTGGGCCAGGGGCAAGTAGGACTGCACGGTGAAGTCTTCGCCTTGCCGCGCGATGCGGCCAGCCCATTCGTTCAGGGCCCGCTCATCCAGCGTGTGGCCCAACACGGCACCGCTGCTGGGGTTGACGCCCAAAGCGGCGCGCTCGGTGGGCTTGATCACGCAATGGCGCAGCCGGGGCAGCACGTCGTGCAATGCGGCACGCTCACCGCACCACCAGGTGGGCAAGGTGGGCAGGGTCAGGGCTTCGCCCAACCAGGCCTGCGCCAAGGCGGGCATAAAGCCCAGCAGCGCGGGCGACTCCAGCCAGCCCGCGCCGGGCAGGTTGGCCATCATCACTTGGCCTGCGCGCACCGCTTGCAGCAGGCCGGGCACGCCCAATTGCGAATCAGCGCGCAGCTCCAGCGGGTCAAGGTATTCGTCGTCCAGCCGCTTGAGCAGCGCATGCACCGGCTGCAGGCCACGCAGGGTGCGCAGGTACAGCCGCTCACCGCGCACCGTGAGGTCACTGCCTTGCACCAGCGTCAGGCCCAATTGGCGAGCCAAGTAGGCGTGCTCAAAGTAGGTTTCGGTGTAAGGCCCTGGGGTGAGCAGCGCCAGATGGCCATCGGGCCCGCCCGGGTTGTGGGCGCGCAGGTGCGCCACCAAAGCGCGATAGCTGGCGGCCAGGCGCTGCACCGGCATGGCTTCAAAGCACTCGGGCAGCAGCTTGCGCACGGTCAAGCGGTTTTCTAGCAAGTAGCCCAAGCCAGACGGCGCTTGCAAGCGCTGCGACACCAGCCACCACAGGCCATCGGCGTCGCGGGCCAAATCAAATGCGGCCACGCACAGGCGCTGCCCGCCCAGCGCTTCAACGCCATGCATGCTGCGCAAATAGCCAGGTGCACCCAGCAACACGCTGCTGGGGATGAAGCCGTCCCGCACGGCGCGTTGCGGGCCGTAAGCATCGGCCAGCAGGTGCTCAAGCAGCCGCATGCGCTGCTGCACGCCGCGTTCAATATGGGCCCAGGGCTCCGGCGGGATGATCAGCGGCAGCAGATCCAGCGACCAGGGGCGCTGGGGTTGGTCGGGGTCGGCGTAGACGTTGTAGCTGACGCCGTTGTCGCGCACCTGCCGCGCTAGGCGCCGGTTGCGCTCATCCAGATCGGCCCAACCGCTGGCGCCCATCAATTCGGCAAAGCGGCCCCAATGCGGGCTGGGGGTGGTTTGCCGTGCATCGCCTGACCCCAATGCCCGCCCCGACCATTCGTGATAGCGCCGGGTGGGTGGCGCGACAGGCTCCTGCGCAGGTGTGGACGCCGCACGCGCGGGCATTTGGCGCACCTCGGGATGCGATGCGACAGCGGCGGCGCTGGGCGCGGGTGCCCGCCCCAACACCTCAAGCGGTGCGGCAGCGGGAGATTTGGGCTTGGAGTTCGGCAATCTGCAGACGAAAACGGTCAGGCGCCTCTAGGCGCGGCTGTCCAACAAACTGCCCAGGGCTTCGTCAGCGCGGCGAAACACCTGCAAATTGGCCAAGGCCGCGTTGCGGGCAGATAGCTGCTCGACCACATCGTCCACCTGCAGCCCCGGCGCTGGCTGGGTGGCTGCATTCGCAAGCGGCGTGGGGTTGGACGGCGCAGTACGCGGGCCACCCGCCAAGCTGGCCTGGGTGCCGCCCAAGGGCTCCACAGCCGTCTGCACCACGCTGCGCGCGCTGTAGCCGGGCGTGTTGCTGTTGGCAATGTTTTGTGCGGAGGCGGCCAGCCGAAGCTGGGCAGCTTGCACACCACTGGCAGCGATGGAGGTGACGTTCATACGGGGTCGTCCAAAACGCGGGTCAAGCCGTCAATGGTAGCGGAGACGGGGCAGCGCGGGGCGCTATCAAAAAAATAGCTAACTCCGCCCTAAAACAGGGCGCAAGACCGCGAAAAAGTTTAGAGTTTTTTGGGCTATTTGGCCCAGCGCAAATCGAGCGTGCAGGGGAACTCAGGGCTGGCCGGTATCGCGACGGTGGGCTGTACCAGCGGGGGCACCTGGGGCATGCCGCCGCTGGTGTGGCCCATGCGCACAAAGCGCGTCAGACGGCGGCTTTCTGCTTCATAGGCGTTAACCGGGAAGGTGCTGTGGCTCAAGCCGCCCGGGTGCGCCACGTGCACTTGGCAGCCGCCCACGGATCTGCCGTTCCAGGTGTCCACCACATCCACGGTCAGCGGCGCATGCACGCCAATGAGGGGGTGCAGGGAAGACGGCGGGTTCCAGGCCTTGTAGCGCACCCCGGCGGCCCAGTCTTGCGCCACGCCGGTGGGTTGCATCGGCAGCGGCACACCGTTGACGGTGATGCGCCAGCGGCTGGCGTTGTAGCCGCTGGCGTGCACCTCAACACGCTCCAATGACGAATCCACATAGCGGGCCGTGGCACCTGAGGCTGATTCTTCGCCCATCACATGCCAGGGCTCCAGCGCTTGACGCAGCGTGATCTGCAGGCCCGACACATCGAGCGTGCCGATCAGCGGGAAGCGGAACTCCAGGTGCGGCGCAAACCACGCGGCATCAAAGGCATAGCCGTGGCTGCCCAGGTCGGCCACCACATCGGCCATGTCTTGCTGCACAAAGGCGTGCAGCATGAAACGGTCGTGCACGGCGGTGCCCCAGCGGGTAGGGCGTGCCAGATAGGGCTGCTTCCAAAAGCGCGCCACCAGCGCGCGCAGCAAGAGCATTTGCACCACGCTCATGCGCTCATGCGGCGGCATCTCAAAGGCCCGCAACTCCAGCAGACCCAAGCGGCCGGTGGCGCTGTCGGGGCTGTACATCTTGTCGATGCAGAACTCGCTGCGGTGGGTGTTGCCCGTGACGTCGATCAAGATGTTGCGCAAGGTGCGGTCCAGCAACCAGGGCGACAGATAGGGGGGGCTGGGTGCTTGGCCGCGCGACTCGTCAAGCCCAGCGACGCGGTGCACTTCGCGCAGGGCCAGTTCAAGCTCATACAACTGGTCGTTGCGGGCTTCATCTACCCGGGGCGCTTGGCTGGTGGGGCCGATGAACTGGCCGCTGAAGATGTAGCTAAGCGCCGGGTGGTTGTGCCAATACAGGATGAGGCTGGCCAAGACATCTGGTCGGCGCAAGAAGGGGCTGTCAGCCGGTGTGGCCCCACCCAGCACCACATGGTTGCCGCCGCCAGTGCCGGTGTGGCGGCCGTCGAGCATGAACTTCTCAGCCGACAAACGGCATTCCCAAGCAGCGCGGTACAAAAACTCGGTGTGTTCCACCAACTCGCGCCAGTTGTGCGCGGGGTGTACGTTGACTTCGATGACGCCGGGGTCGGGCGTGACGGCCAGGGTTTTGAGGCGCGGGTCCCGCGGCGGCGGATAGCCTTCCAACACCACCGGCATTTGCAATTGTTCGGCGGTGTCTTCAATGGCGTTGACCAGCGCCAAGTAGTCTTCCAAGCGCGGCAGCGGGGGCATGAAAACGTAAATGACGCCCGCGCGCTCGGCGGGGTCCAGGCCGTGCTTGACTTCGGCCTTGGGGCCGTTGGCGCGTTGCGGATCACGCACCTCAATGCACAAGGCTGTGCGCACAATCCAGTGCGCCGACGCGTCGTGACCGGGCTGGGTGGTGGTGGGCATGCTGCCGCGTACGCTGGGCGCCGTGCCAGTTAGCAGCGCGGCGCTGTTCAGACCTGCGCCATCGACGCCGACACCCGCCGCGCCAGCAGACGCGCTGGCCCCCGCCAAGCCGGCACCCGCATCGCTGGGGCCTGCCAGGCCGCTTGCAGCGGCCCCATCAGACCCAGTCGAGGCGCCGCCCAGCCCAGCAACCGCCGCCGGACTTTGCCAGCGTGGCGGCGCGGGCGGCAGCGGCCCTCGCGGGGCAAACGGGTCTTGCTCAATGAGGGCGTTGCGTTCACCCACCGGTGCCCACGGCAAGGAATCGAGCGGCAGGCGAAAGCCCATGGGCGAATCGCCGGGGAACAAATAGAGCCGCTCATCGCGCAAAAACCAGGGGCCAGTCAGCCATCGGGTGACACTGCCATTGACCGCGCCGTCGTCGGGCTGCAGCGGTAGGGCGTAGCCGATCACATGGCTCAATTGCTGGCCAAACACCCGGCGCAGGCGTACCCGCTCCATTTCATCGTCAAGCCGAGATTTGAGCGGGTCGACATTGGTGGGCAGGCGGCGTTCGCGCCACAGGTAGTACCAAACGTCTTCATAGCCCGCCAGCAAAAAGCGCGGGGTGATGCCGAGATTGGCACACAGGGTTTGGCCAAAGCGTTCGGCATCGGCACTGGTGAATCGGTGGCCCGCACGTTCATCGGCCAGCAGGGCGGGGTTGCGCCAAATGGGCACACCGTCGGCGCGCCAAGCCACAGTGAGGGCCCAGCGCGGCAGTTGCTCGCCGGGGTACCACTTGCCCTGGCCCAGGTGCAAAAAGCCACCGGGCGCATATTGCTGGCGCAGCTTGTGCACCAGTTCCGTCGCGTAATTGCGCTTGGTGGGCCCCAGGGCGTCGGTGTTCCATTCGGGGGCGTCGCGGTCGGAGGCGGCCACGAAGGTGGGCTCGCCTCCGTGCGTCAGGCGCACATCTCCGGCTTGCAAATCGGCTTCCACCTGGTCGCCCAGCGCCAGTACCGCGTTCCATTGGTGATCGGTGTAGGGCAAGGTGACGCGGGGCGATTCATACACCCGCGAGACCCGCATTTCGTGAGCAAACTCCACCTCAGCCTCATCCACCAGACCTTCAATGGGTGCGGCGCTGCCAGGCGCGGGAGTGCAGGCCAGCGGGATGTGGCCTTCACCGGCCATCAGGCCCGATGTGGCGTCCATGCCCACCCAACCGGCGCCGGGCAGGTACACCTCGGCCCAGGCATGCAAGTCGGTGAAGTCGTGGTCGGTGCCGCTGGGGCCGTCGAGGCTTTTCACGTCGGGCTTGAGCTGAATCAGGTAGCCCGACACAAAGCGCGCCGCAAGTCCCATGTGGCGCAGCAGTTGCACCAGCAGCCAGCCCGAATCGCGGCACGAGCCACTGGCCAGCTCCAAGGTGCGCTCAGGTGTTTGCACGCCGGGCTCAAGCCGGATCAGGTAGCGGATGTCTTTGGCCACCCGCTGGTTGAGATAGACCAAAAAATCAATCGTGCGCAGCGGCTTTTCAGCGGTGCGGGCGGCCAGTTCGCGCTGCACTTCTTTTAAGTAGCTGGCCAGCAGCGGGCAGCCCGCCAGCGGTTGAGCGGCCAAGTAGGGCGTGAGTTCGGCGCCGAGTTCGGGCGAATACGCGAACGGAAAAGTCTCGGCCGCCGTTTCCAAGAAGAAATCAAACGGGTTGTAGACGGCCATTTCCACGACCAAGTCCACAGTCACCTTGAACACCGTGGTTTTGGCTGGGAACACCAAGCGCGCTTGATAGTTGGCAAACGGGTCTTGCTGCCAGTTCACAAAATGCTCAGCGGGCTCGACGCTCAGCGAGTACGACAGCACGCGGCTGCGGCAGTGCGGCGCAGGGCGCAATCGCACCACTTGAGGCCCGAGTTGCACCGGTCGGTCGTATTGGTAGTGCGTGACGTGGTGCAAAGCGGCGTGAATCGTCATGGGTGGGCTCCGTAGCTGCAAGGCATGGTAGCAAGCAGCGTGCCGCTGATTGTTCAATCGTAGGCCGCGTGGCGCTGGTTAGCATGAACGCATGACCAATTGGCATCGGCAATCAGCAGGCGGTGGCGCCATCTGGTGCGCGCTGGGCGTGCTGGCTGGCATGGGCTGGCAGTTGCAAGCGGTTGAACTGCCCGCGCTCTGGACGGCTCGGGCCGCGTTGGCGGCGGTCTGTGCAGCGTGGGTGGTGGTTTGGGCTGCGCGACGCTGGCTTGCCCGCACATCGGCGTACCGCAGCTCGGGCCAGTCGCCTACTGCGTGGCCCTGGTGGGCGCTGGCGGCCTTGTTGGCTGCGCTGCTGGGTGTGGCTTTGGGCTATGCCTGGGCCCAATGGCGTGCGGCCGAACGTGCCCAGGACCGCTTGCCCGCCGCTTTAGAGGGTGTCGATCTGCAGGTGCAGGGCTGGGTGGACAGCTTGCCGCAGCGCCACGCCTATGGCGAGCGCTTTGTGCTGCGGGTGGAAAAGGTCACTGCTGCGGACGGCTCCCCAGCCCCTGCGCAGTTGCCTGCCCGGGTGTGGGTGTCGTGGTGGGGTGGTCCGCGTGGATTTGCAGACGCCGCCCGTGCCGACGCGTCGGCGCCTGAGATGTGGACGCTGCAACGGCCGCCGCCACAGATGGCGCCAGGTGATCGATGGGTGTTCACTTTGCGGGTGCGCGCCCCGCGCGGGCAGGCCAATCCACACGGCTTTGACGCCGAGCTGTGGCTGTGGGAACAAGACATCCATGCCCGCGCCACGGTGCGGGCAGGCCCGCGCGACGCGGCACCCGAGCGCTTAGCCCGCACCGCAGCCGCGCCCATTGACCGAGCCCGGTACGCGGTGCGCGAAGCCATCTTTGAACGCCTGGCCGCTGCCCCTGGCGCCACGCCAGAGGCGATGCAGACGGCGCAGCGCACCGCAGGGGTCATCGCGGCATTGGTCACCGGCGACCAAAGCGCCATCGAGCGGCTGGATTGGGACATCTTTCGCACCACCGGCGTGGCGCATTTGATGAGCGTGTCGGGCCTGCACATCACCCTGTTTGCTTGGGCCGCCATGGCGCTGGTGCGCGCGCTGTGGCGGCGCAGCATGCGGCTGTGCGCTTGGATGCCGGCCAGCACTGCGGCGCTGTGGGGCGGCGTGGCATTGGCTGGCGCTTACGCGCTGTTCACCGGCTGGGGCGTGCCGGCACAGCGCACGGTGTGGATGCTGGCCGCCGTGTGCGCCCTGCGCATTGGGGGCCTGAATTGGCCTGCCCATGTGGTGTGGCTGGGGGCCTTGTTGGCAGTGGCAGTGCCCGACCCCTGGGCCTTGCTGCAGCCTGGTTTTTGGCTGAGCTTTGTGGCGGTCGGGGTCTTGTTCGCTGCGGGGCCTGCCACTGCGTTTGCTACAAAAAGAGTAGCTGCTTCGGCATATAAAACGGGTGGAGCAGGCCCTTTTAGCTTGAACTTTCAACGCGCGCTGGCTGGGTGGCGTCAGATGGCATCTCCATGGCTTGGCCACCACGGGGCACAACTGGTGGCCGAGCAACTGCGGGTGTCGCTAGCACTGGCGCCACTCACGGTGGCGCTGTTTCAGCAGTGGTCGCTAGTGGGCCTGCTGGCGAATTTGGTGGCCATTCCTTGGGTGACTGGAGTGGTGCTGCCCTTGGCGTTGTTGGGTGTGGTGGTGCCGCCGCTTTGGGACGGGGCGGCCTTTGCTTTGGCCCTGCTCGCGGTGCCCTTGCAGTGGGCGGCCGCGCTACCGGGCGCCACCGTCGATTGGCCAGCGCCGCCTTTGATTTGGGTGGTTTGCGCGCTGGCGGGAGCCGTGTGGGTCACCTTGCGGCTGCCCTGGGCCTGGCGCTGTTGGGGGCTGGGCTTGGCGCTGCCCTTGGTGTTGTGGCGTCCGCCCACCGTAGCGCCGGGGCAGTTTGAACTGCTGGCCGCCGACGTGGGGCAAGGCCAAGCAGTGTTGGTGCGCACCGCCCACCATGCCCTGCTGTACGACGCCGGGCCGCGTTACAGCAACGAAAGCGATGCGGGCCAGCGGGTGCTGGTGCCGTTGCTGCGAGCCCTGGGGGTTCGGCTCGATCGAATCGTACTCAGCCACCGTGATACCGACCACACCGGCGGCGCCCTGGCGGTGCTGGCCCATCAGCCGCAGGCACTGCTGAGCGCCGCACTGGAGCCCGCGCACCCCTTGCGCGCGGCCCGCACGGTCTTGCCGTGCCATGCCGGTCAGCGCTGGGAATGGGACGGCGTGCGTTTTGAGGTGCTGCATCCCGCGCCCGAAGACCTGGCCCGCGCCACCGCTACGGTGCCCCGCGCCAACACCCTCAGCTGTGTGCTGCGGGTGCAGGCGGCGGCAAATGCACAGGCTGAGGCCACAGGCCCCACCGCACTGCTGTTGGGCGACGTGGAGCGCGATCAAGAAGCGTGGTTGGTGCGGCAGGCCCCCGCAGCGCTGCGCTCGGCCTGGGTGCTGGTGCCCCACCACGGCAGTGGCACCTCGTCGTCGCCCGGGTTCATTGCGGCCACTGGCGCTCAATGGGCGGTGGTGCAAGCAGGCTGGACCAATCGGTATGGCCACCCGCAAGCCGCCGTGTTGGGTCGCTGGCAAGACGCGGGGGCCCAGGTGGTAACCACCGGCGGGTGTGGGGCGGCGATCTGGCAGTCCGGCGCGCCGGATCAGATGCGCTGCTGGCGCGAAGAGCGCCAGCGGTATTGGCACACGAACCTGGGCGCCACAGTGTCGGGGAGTCGCTCAGCCGTGGGGCGCTAGCCCCGTTTGGGTGCCGCCCAACCCGCTTATTGGGGCCGGTCGCCCGGCTATTGGCCAATATGGCCCGCGACTTGCTACCCTATCGCCCATAGAGGAGCGGTCATGGCAGCGATGCACAGGTTTGATGAGATGTACGGGCTGGCCCCCACGCCGGCCGACGCGCCCGCCGGGCCGTTAAAGGGGCTGGAGGGCGCCGTGGGCGCGGGGCCTTTGGCTGTTCCCACCGACAAGCTGCGCGAGCACTACCGCGGCTATGCAAGCTGGCTGGCCGCGCAATCGGGTGCGGCCATGCAGGCCCGCCGGGACGAGGCCGAGGTCATTTTTCGGCGGGTTGGCATCACCTTTGCGGTGTACGGCGCCAAAGACGAAGACGGCGCGGGCACCGAACGGTTGATTCCCTTTGACCTGATTCCTCGCATCATTCCCGCCGGTGAGTGGGCCTTGCTAGAGCGCGGCCTGCAGCAGCGGGTGACGGCGCTCAACCGCTTTTTGCACGACGTCTACCACGAGCAGACCATCGTCAAGGCGGGCCTGATCCCGGCTGAGCAAATTCTGCAAAACGCCCAATACCGCCCCATCATGAGCGGCGTGGCGGTACCCCATCAGGTGTACAGCAACATTGCGGGTATCGACATCGTGCGCGCCCCTGACGCCAGTGGCCAAGGGCAGTACTACGTCCTTGAAGACAACCTGCGCGTGCCCAGCGGCGTGAGCTACATGCTTGAAGACCGCAAGATGATGATGCGGCTGTGCCCTGACCTGTTTGCCCAACACCGGGTGGCGCCGGTGGCGCACTACCCAGACCTCTTGCTCGAGACTTTGCGCGCCAGCGCGCCCACAGGTGCGTCTGAGCCCACCGTGGTGGTGCTAACGCCGGGCATGTACAACAGCGCGTACTTTGAGCACGCTTTTTTGGCCCAACAGATGGGCGTGGAGTTGGTGGAAGGCCAAGACCTCTTTACCCGCGACAACTTTGTCTACATGCGAACCACCCGCGGGCCCAAACGGGTGGATGTGATCTACCGCCGGGTGGACGATGATTTTTTAGACCCACTGGTGTTTCGCCCGCAGTCGACTCTGGGCTGTGCGGGTCTGCTGCAGGCCTACCGTGCGGGCACCGTCACCATCTGCAATGCCGTAGGCACGGGTGTGGCCGACGACAAATCCATTTATCCCTATGTGCCCAAAATGGTGGAGTTCTATTTGGGCGAGCAACCCATTTTGAACAACGTGCCCACCTGGATGTGCCGCGATCCCAAAGAGTTGAGCTACGTGCTGGCAAACTTGAAAGACTTGGTGGTCAAGGAAGTGCACGGCGCCGGTGGCTACGGCATGTTGGTGGGCCCAGCGTCTACCGCACAAGAAATCGAAGAATTCCGCGCGGCCATCATCGCCAACCCCAGCGGCTACATCGCACAACCCACGCTCAGTCTGTCGAGCTGCCCGACCTTTGTGCAGTCGGGCGTGGCGCCGCGCCACATTGATTTACGGCCCTTTGTGCTGTCGGGCAAACAGGTGCAGATGGTGCCGGGCGGGCTGACCCGTGTGGCGCTAAAAGAAGGCTCGTTGGTCGTCAATTCGTCCCAGGGTGGTGGCACCAAGGACACCTGGGTGCTGGAGGCCTAGAACCATGCTGTCACGCACCGCCGACCATTTGTTCTGGATGAGCCGCTACATGGAGCGGGCCGAGAACACCGCCCGCATGCTCAGTGTGAGCTATGAAACCTCGCTGCTGCCGCAATCCGCGGCGGTGTCGCAGCTGGGCTGGCAGGGCATGCTGTCTATCTCTGAACTGCTGCCTTCGTATCAAGCCCTGTATGGCGAAGTGGCCGCCCGCGACGTGATGCGCTTCATGGTGCGCGATGAAGATAACCCTTCGTCCATCATCAGTTGCATCCGCGCGGCGCGCGAGAACGCTCGAGCGGTGCGCGGCACGCTGACGACCGAGGTATGGGAAACGCAGAACCAGACCTGGCTTGAGGTCAACCGCATGCTCAAGGCGGGTGACTTTGAGCGCGACCCAGGCCAGTTTTTTGAATGGGTGAAGTTCCGCTCACATCTGTCGCGCGGCGTGACCGTGGGCACCATGCTGATGGACGAGGCGCTGCACTTTATGCGCCTGGGCACCTTCTTGGAGCGTGCTGACAACACCGCCCGCTTGCTTGACGTGAAGTTTCACGCCGTTGAAAGCGATTTCTTCGGCGCCGCCACCCAGCAAGATCAGGAATACGATTTCTATCACTGGAGCGCCATTCTGCGATCAGTCTCGGCATTTGAGATCTACCGCAAGGTGTACCGCGACGTCATCAAGCCTGAGCGGGTGGCCGAGTTGTTGATTTTGCGGCCCGACATGCCGCGTTCCTTGCACGCCAGCCTGAACGAGGTGGTGGCCAACTTGGCACTTGTGGTGTCGGCGTCGCAGTCAGAAACCGAAAGGCGCGCCGGGCGCTTGCGCGCCGATTTGCGCTACGGCCGGATTGATGAAATTTTGGCCACGGGCTTGCATGCGTTTTTGACGCAGTTTCTGGACCGCGTCAATGAGCTCGGCGGACTGCTCAGCCGCGAGTTCCTGGTTCCCCAACCGCTGAACTAAAAAGCGGTGCAGCCCCTCGCTCTGCCGATGACACCCTGTCAGCACCGCGCGGGCCTGCAGGGGCGGTATGGCTGGCTACCCGTTGGGCGCTTGCCGGCAACACCTGAGCGGCACGCATGCTGATCACCGCGCTCACTCGGTGGCTGGGGCGTTTGAGCGTGCGGCGCAAGCTGCTGTTGATTTACGCGCTGGATTTGACGGCGGTGATCTACATCACCGGCATCTTGGTCAACGAAAAGCTGACCACCATCGAGTTCACCCACAAGGAAATTGTCGGCTCGCAGTACATCGCTACGGTGCGCGACCTCAAGCTCTTTGCTTTGCAAAACGCCGCACAGGAAGCGCCTGAGCCCTTGAGCCGAGCCTTTCAAGGGGTGCGAACCGAATCCGACAACTTGCTGTCAGCCGCACAACCTGCCGAGCTTTTTCGGCAAGCCTTGACCGACCGGGTGGTGGCCGCCAACGACGACGTGGAGGCCGCCACGCTCACGCTGATTTCGGCCAGCCGGCGGCTGATCACTTTGGTGGGCAATCAGTCCAACCTGATCCTGGACCCCGACCTAGACAGCTACTACGCCATGTCGCTGGTGGTGCTGCGCTTTCCGGATTTGGCGGAGGTGCTGTATCAAACCCGAGCCTTGGTAGACCGGGTCACAGCGGTGGACTTGGCCAGTGCCCAGCGTGAAGCCGAACTGTTGATTGTGTTGGGTCGCATCGAATCCATTGCCCGAGCGGTGGACGACGACTACACCCAAGCCGTGGCGGCTGCCCCGCCCCGAGTACAAAGCCGCTTGCAGCCCCACCAGATTGCACTGTCGCGTGACCTGGAAAACCTCATGGCCACGCTGCGGACCTTGGTGGAAGACAGTGGCGGTGACCGAGTGGTGGCGCGCGCCATGGGTGCGGCCTACGGACAGTCACTCAGAGTGTTAGAGCGGGCGTGGGTTGACACCCAAATGCAGTTAGACGTGTTGCTGCACGCGCGAGTGGATGCCCAGCAAAGCCGCATGCAAATGCACTTGAGCACGGCCTTGGGCCTATTGCTGCTGATTGCCATGGTGGTGTTTTTTGTGGCGCGCCAGATTGCGCGGCCCATTACCCGATTGGCGGGTTTGGCCGATCGGGTGCAAGCCACGGGCGACTACACCCAGCGCATGGAGTGGCCCGCCACCGACGAAATTGGCAGCTTGGTGAAGTCCTTCAACGGCATGCTGGGCCAACTGGACCAACAGCGTGTGGTCGAAAAAGAACGCGCCGCGCAGGCCCGTGGCGCGCAGGCGCAGCGCGAGATGGTCGAGGCCATGCCCATTGCCATGGTCATTACCTCCATACCCGAACACCAGGTGCTGCATGCCAATGAAGCCGCTCAGCCGTGGTTGGCGGGCCGCAAGGTAGACCCGTGGGCGGTGGGGCTTGAATCGGGGGTGCGGCTGAGGTTTTTTCAGCGCCTGGCCGACGGCGGTTCAGTCGATGAATTTGAAGTGCGCTGGCTGGCTGGCGCCGAGCCGTCTTGGGCGGTGCTCTCAGCGCGGCGCTTGAGCTTTCAGGGCCGCGACGCGGTGCTGACCACTTTCACGCCCATCAATGTGCTCAAGGTGATGGAGCAGCGGCTAGAGCTCTGGTCCAAGGTGTTTGAGGCCTCGTCTGAAAGCATCATGATCATGGATGCTGATTTCCGCATCCTGAGCGTGAATCGCGCGTTTTGCCGCAGCACCAGCTATGACTTCTACGAAGTGGTGGGCGAGCGGCTGGGCTTGTTGTTGGGCGACGGTGCGCCCCAGGCGGTCGAGGCCGAGCTGATCGCCACCGCCGTGGAGCAGCGCGATTCGTGGCAGGGCGAAGTGCAGGTGCGCTGCCGCGACGGCAGCAGTTACCCCGCTTGGTTGATGATTTCGGCCGTTCGTGATTTGGCCCGCACAGCCGATCGTGAAGGGCGCGCTCCGGTGTCTCAGTACATCGGTATTTCGGTCGACGTCACCGACCGCAAACGCACCGAAGCCCGGGTGCGCTTTCTGGCTGAGCACGACGTGCTCACCCAGCTGCCCAACCGGGCCACCGCCATGGCGCGGCTCGAAGAGGCAGTGGCCGAAGCCAAACAGCTGTCATGCCAAGCTGCGGTGCTGTTTTTGGACTTGGACCGATTCAAATCCATCAACGATGCGTTGGGCCACCACGTGGGTGACGCGTTGTTGCGCTCGGTGGCTGATCGCTTGCAGCGTGCGGTGCGCGCAGGCGATACCGTCAGCCGCCTAGGGGGCCATGAATTCGTCGTTGTGATGCGCGCCATTGACTCTGAGGTCGAGGTGCGTGAACTGGTCGAGCGGCGCCTGATTCCGGAGATTCGCGCCACGCAGGTGCTAGAGGGGCATGAACTGCGCGTGTCTTGCAGCGTGGGCATTGCGGTGTGTCCGCAAGACGGCACTGATGTTGAAGAGTTGATGCGCCGCGCCGATGCGGCCATGTATGCCGCCAAGGCCGCCGGGCGAGACCAGGCGCGCTTTTTTGCCCCAGCCATGGAAGAAGCCGTGCAGCAGCGCCAGCAAATGGAGCGCTTGTTGGCAACGGCGGTGCAGCGCGGCGAGTTGAGCTTGGCTTTTCAGCCGCGTGTACTGGCGTTCGACCATGCGGTCGTGGGCGTTGAGGCCCTGTTGCGCTGGCACAGCGCTGAGCTGGGATTTGTGTCGCCTGCCACCTTCATTCCGGTGGCCGAGGAAACTGGCCTGATTCGCCCCATTGGCTTGTGGGTGTTGCAACAGGCCGCGCTGCAGATTGCCGCCTGGACCAGCCCAGAAACGGCGCACTTGCGGGTGTCGGTGAACCTGTCGGCCACTCAGCTGTCAGACCCGCAGTTGCCCATTGAGGTGGACGCCGCGATCAAAGCCAGTGGCTGCGATCCGTCTCGGCTGGAGCTGGAGCTGACCGAGTCGCAGCTGATGGAAAACGCGGTGACGGCGGTCGCGCAATTGCAAGCCCTGCGCGACTTGGGTGTGCGGCTGTCGGTGGATGACTTTGGCACGGGCTACTCCAGCTTGGCTTACCTCAAGCGCTTCCCGATTGACGCCCTGAAGATTGACAAGTCGTTTGTGCTGGACTTGCTGGACGACAGCGCCGACTTGGCCATTGTGCGCACCATCATCGTGTTGGGCCATTCGCTGAATTTGGAAGTGGTGGCCGAGGGTGTCGAGACCGGTGCGCTGGCCAATCGGCTGCTGGAGCTCGACTGCGATGAACTGCAGGGATACCACTTTGCCAAGCCCATGCCAGCCAGCGCGTTTGAGGCTTGGTTGAAGCAGCATGCCAGCGCACCCCAGACAGGCCGCGGGGGTGAACGCGAGCGACGCCGCCTGAGCGTTGTCAACTCAGCTCAATAGCCGGGGCAATCAATCGCCGGGGCAATCAGTCGCCCGGGCCATGAGGTCTGGTATCAGCCCATGGCTTGGGATACGGCTTGCGCTAAGTCAATCACCGCCATGGCGTAGTAGCTCGACCAGTTGTAGCGGGTGATGGCGTAGAAGTTCTCAGTGCCCGCTACATAGCTGTTGGGCGCGCCGCCGTTTTCTAGCTCAACCAAGGCCAGCGGGCCTGTGTGCTGCTGGCCCGGGCGCTCCAGCCGTGCGCCCAGGGCTTGCATTTGCGCAGCGCTGAAAGTGGGCAGGATGTCGGGCGCCAACAACTGGGCCATGTCCAAGCCAGGGCCGTCTAGGCTCAGCTCGAAATGCGTGGGCATGCCGGGCGTCCAGCCAAAGGCTTTGAAGTAATTAGCTACCGAGCCAATGGCGTCGGTGGCGCTGCCGCTTAAATCAAGCCGACCGTCGCGGTCATAGTCAATGGCGTAGCGCACCAGGCTGGAGGGCATGAACTGCGGCATGCCCATGGCCCCAGCGAAGCTGCCCAGGGGAGCCGTAGGCACCGTGCCGGAGCGGTCTAGCCAGCTCAAAAAGTGGCCCAACTCAGATCGGAACAGCGCCGTGCGTTCGCCCGCACGCGGGTGCTCGGTGGGGAAGTCCAGGCTCAGATTCACCAGCGCATCGAGCACCCGAAAACTGCCCTGCTCGCGACCGTAGAGCGTCTCAACGCCAATGATGGCCACCATGATGTCGGCAGGCACACCAAATTCGTCTTGTGCGCGCCGCAGCGCCGCCTGATTGGCGCGCCAAAACGCAACCCCTCCGCGGATGCGAATGGGCTCGACAAAGCGGCTGCGATACACCCGCCAATTTTTTGGCGTGCCACGTGGGGCTGCGCGCATGAGGCGCGAAATCGTTGGCAGTCGCTGGGCCTGGCCCACCCACTGGCGCACCCAGGCCGGGTCAAGCGAACGCGCTTCGGCAATCTCAGTGGCCAGCGCCATGGCATCGCTGCGCCCGGCGTAGGCGCGCGGCCCTTCTGGGTTGGACCGATTGGGATTGGTTTGGGCCGCTGCGCCCATCAATACTGCGGGAGCAGCTATTAAAACTGTAGCAGCAGCGCCATTTTTGCCAAGCCACTTCAAACTGGCTCGGCGGCTCACGGTGCGGGGCTCAAGTGCTGGGAATGGGGCAGACATCACGAATCAAACCAATCAAGACAGGGCCCGACACAGCCCTAGGCCGCTTGGGTGGGCCCGGCATGGCTGTTCAGCGCCGCAGATCTAGGCCACGGCAACTGGCCAAAATTGCGTTTGAGTGTAGCCAGCGCCTGGCGCCGCTCGGCAGCTGACGCGCTGGCCTGCGGGGCGTAGCGCCAAGCTTCAAGGGCGAGCAACCAGGCGACCACCGGCTGGGCCTGCTCGGCTGACCACCGCCGGCTGACCACGTGGGCCAACTGGCGCGGCGGGGTGTGGTCGGGCACCTCCAGGCCGCTTCGTCGCAGCCGGGCCTGTGCCTGGTGCAACAGGCGCAACCAGGGGTCTTGCCGGCGGCGGTCCCACAGGGTCCAGACGGCGCCCAAAGCAGCCAACACCGCCAAGGCGCCGCCCAACACCCGCGCCAGATCGGCCCAACTGGGCTGATCAATGCCCAGCGAGCGCAGCAGGTTCATTTGGCGGGTTTGGGAGTAGTCCAGCACCCACTGATTCCATTGGTTGTTGACGGCATCCCACACAGCCCGGATGCGCTGCGCCATGTCAGGGCTGACGGTGAGCATCGCGGCGGCGAGCGCGCCGGGCGGCGCCACCAAACGGCGGCCCGCGCCTACCCGGTCTGGGGCCACGGCCGCCGTGGGGTCCACGCGTTGCCAGCCGCGCCCCGCCACCCAGATTTCAGTCCACGCATGGGCGTCGCTGTTGCGCACCACCCAAAAGCCGTCGACCGCGTTGCGTTCGCCGCCTTGAAAGCCAGTCACCACCCGAGCGGGCACATCCATGGCCCGCATCAGCACCACAAAGGCCGACGCGATGTGTTCACAAAAGCCGCTCTTGCGGTCAAACCAAAACTCATCGGCGGTGTGTACCCCAAACACCCCTGGGTCAAGTGTGTAGGTGTAGCCGCCCGCTCGCAGCAATTCGATGGCGGCCAGCGCTACCGTCAGGCTGTCGGCCTGGGCCAGGTCGGGCCTGCGCCGCAAGTCGGCGGCCAGCTGCAGGGTGCGGGGGTTAAAGCCCGGTGGCAAATCGACATAGGCCACACGCTCGATGGGGCGCATGGCGGGGTCGAGTTCATGCTCGAGCACCGACTGCGCGCGGTAACGCAGCAATTCATTCACCGGGCGGTCACTCACCCACGACAGCGCGGGTGTGGGCCAAGCGCCATGGGTGGCCATGGGTTCGATGGACTTGGCCAGGTCTAGCGTGAGCAACCAGCGTTGTTGATGCGGCTCTAAAGTGACTTCATAGCCGATGGGCTCGCTCAAGGGCCGCAACATCACGGGGCGCGTTAAGTTAAGCGGCGGTTGCAGGTTTTCCTCGGGCGCTTGGCGCCATTGGCGGCCGTCAAAACGGCTGAGCACTGGGCCACGGAAATACAGCTCTGCCGCCCGGGGCGGCGCCCTGTCAAACCGCACCCGTAGCGCGACCCGATCATCTTGAGCGAGCGAGGCCACCTGGCCCACCCGCATTTGGTCAGACAGCCCGGTGCGGCCTGCCATGGCGTCGCCAGGCATGCCCCAAAGCGGGCCGATGCGCGGAAACAGCACAAACAGCAGCGCCATCACCGGTGCGCCCGCCGCCGTCATCCACGCAGCGGTGCGCGCGGCTTCGCGCAGACGTGGTTCGCCCACCGGCTTGTGGGCGTGCACGAGGGCCGTCAACAGGCCCAGCAAACCCACCAACATGATGAAGGCCACCACCAGCGCCTGCGAATACAAAAAATTAACCAGCAGCGCAAAAAAGCCCATGAAGAACACCACAAACGCGTCGCGCCGGGCGCGCAACTCCAGCGTTTTGAGGGCCAGCAGCATCACGATGAGCGCCACGCCAGGGTCGCGCCCAAACACCGTTCGAAAGGTGAGCAAGGTGGCCACGATGGCACCGGCCAGCACCAGCGTCTTCCACCAACGTGCGGGTAAGGGCTTGCTATGCCACGCCAGCCAAGCGCGCCACACCAAGATGGCGCCCACACTGGAAGAGCACCATAGCGGTACATGGCTCGCCAGTGGCAGCAAGACCCAGGCGATAACTGCCAGCAAAAACAAGGTGTCACGCGATTCGCGGGGCAGCGCGGGCAGTCCAGGCCAGGGCTTGGGCGTGGGGACAGAAGCGCTTGCCATCGCTACCACCTGGCCAAGGCTTGCAGGCAGGATTGCACATGGGCTAGGCCCTGGCTGGGGGGCAGCTCCACGCCGGGCAGGCGCAGGCCATAGTCAAGCTGCTGCCGCTCGGCTTGTAAGACCCAGGCGCACAGTCGGCTCAGACGCTTTTCGGTGTCAGCGCCGCCGGCCGCTGACCAGTCAAGCCACAGCCTGCCTGCCGCAGACCGGGTTTGGTCGCGACTGACCAGCTCACCCGATCGCGCGTATTTCTTCCACACCACTTGTCGCATTGGGTCGCCGGGGCGGTAGGCGCGCACGCCCTCAAAGTCCTCACCGGGCACCGGGCGTGCCGCCTTGGCGCCGTCAGCTGCGTCGGCGGTGCCGCTGGGCAAGGGCGGGGCTGGTATCTCGGGGGCCGGGTACACCCAGATCTGGGCCGCCGGGCGCCACACTGTCCAGACCCGAAAGGTACCCAGCGGGTACAGGGTTTGGGCGCTCAGGGTGGGCACCCGGTGAAGACCGCGCTTCAAGGCCGCGTGGCCCAAGGTGACCTCGGCCTGCGAGCGCCCCGCGACATCGGTCCACACCCAATGGGCAGGCTCTGGGGCGATGGCGTCGGACGCGGGCAGCACCCGCATCGCCAGGGCGTGGCGGGCATGCTTGCGAGGGTTGTGTACACGCACGCGCAGCAAAGCGCTGGTGCCGGAGTGGCAAGGCTCCGGGGGCAGCAATTGCAGTTGGGCTCCGCGCAAGTTGCCGTGTGTGACGTGCATACCGGCCACGGCGCAGCCTGCTAGCAAAAAGGTCAGCAAATAGCCCAAGTTGAGCTGGTAGTTGATTGAGCTGATCAACAGCACCAACAAGGTCACTGCCAGCATCCACCCGGCCCGCGTAGGCAAGATGTACACATTGCGCTGGGTGAGGGTGAGCTGATCCGTGAGCGGCAGACGCGCCTGCCACCAGGCCTGAAAGCGCTGGCGCGCATAGCGGCCGGGCGTGCCCAGGGCCCAGCCAATTTGGCGCAGCGTCCCACTTACGGGGCCGGGCTGTGCAGCGGGCGCCGCAGCACCCGACGGGCTGAGGGTGGTCACGGCAAGGGCACCGCCGCCACCATGGCCCGCACTTGCTCAGGCGCGCTGCGCCCGGCTTGGCCGACGGGCACCAGGCGGTGGCTGACGGTTTGCACCACTACCGCTTGCACGTCTTCGGGCACTGCGTAGTTGCGCCCGGCAATCAGTGCGTGCGCCTTGGTGGCGCGCAACAGCGCCAAGCCCGCTCGGGGGCTCAAGCCCTGGACAAACCATTGGCCGCTGCGGCTGGCGGCCAATAGGGCCTGTACGTAGTCCAGAAGGGGGTCGGCCACATGCACCGCATTGGCAGAAGCTTGCAGTTGTTTCAGTCGCTGCACATTCAGCGCACCCTGCAGGTCGCGCACCAGATCACGGCGATCTTGCCCTGCCAGCAACTGCCGCTCGCTGGCCGCGTCGGGATAGCCCAGCGAGATGCGCATCAGAAAGCGGTCTAGCTGCGATTCAGGCAAGGCGTAGGTGCCCAATTGATCAAACGGGTTCTGCGTAGCGATGACAAAAAACGGATCGGGCAGGGCGCGGGTCTCGCCTTCCACGCTCACCTGGCGCTCTTCCATCGCTTCGAGCAGCGCGCTTTGCGCCTTGGGACTGGCACGGTTGATTTCGTCGGCCAGCAAGACCTGCGAAAAGATCGGGCCTTGGTGAAAGACAAACGCGTCTTTGGCGCGTTCAAACACCGCCACACCACACAGGTCGCTGGGCATCAGGTCAGAGGTGAACTGCACCCGCGAAAAGCCCAGGCCAAAGCTTTTGGCCAGGGCATGCGCCAAAGTGGTTTTGCCCACGCCGGGCACGTCTTCAATCAGCAAATGCCCCCCAGCCACCAGGCACACCACGCTGTCGCGCACCTGCTCGGCCTTGCCCACAATCACGGCATTGAGCTGCGCCAACAGGCCCGCCAGCACATCGGCATCGGCTAATGGCAAGCCACGGGTTGGCGCAGCACCCCCTGCGGCTAACGGGGTCAAGTCGGCGATCTTCATGGCGGGTAAGCTTCGGTGAGATGGTTGAACCTTAGCGCAAGGCGCTCGGGCGCAGCCCGTGTGGGGCTTCCAACACCGGTTTTGACATGAACGATCGCTTAAGCGTTCAACACCTTCGAGATGCCCGTGGCGTGCACACGCTGGTTCTGGACGATCCAGAGCGCTTCAATGTGCTGAGTTCCGCCGCGCTGGCCTTGCTGCATGCGGCCATCACCCAAGTGGCAGCCGATACAGCGGCCCGGGTGGTGGTGATCCGCGCCAATGGCCGTGCCTTTTGTGCGGGGCATGATCTGCGCGAGATGGCCGCGCTGCCCGATGAAGCTGCACAGCGCGACTTGTTTGAGCGCTGCAGTCAGGTGATGTTGGGATTGGCTCAACTGCAAGTGCCGGTGTTGGCGGTGGTGCAGGGTGTGGCCACTGCGGCGGGCTGCCAGTTGGTCGCCCAGTGCGATTTGGCGGTGGCCAGCCGGGCCGCGCGTTTTGGTGTTAACGGCATTGATGTGGGCTTGTTTTGCTCCACACCGGCGGTCCCGCTGACCCGCAAGATCGGCCCGGCCCTAGCAGCCGATTTGTTAATGACAGGGCGCTTTTTGCAAGCCGACGAGGCCTTAGGCGCGGGCTTGGTGTCACGGGTTTGCGAGCCCGAGGCCTTGGACGCCTTGGCCCAAGAGGTGGTGGACGCCTTGCTGCGGCGGGCCGGTGAGGCGCTGCGCATCGGTAAATGGCTGCTGGCCCAACAGCAAGGCTTGGGCCTGCAAGCGGCTTACGGCCTAGCAGCGTCGGCGATGGCGCACAACATGATGCAGCCCTGCGCGCAAGCGGGCGTGCAGGCCTTTGTCTCTAAACGCGAACCCAGCAAGAAGGCTTGACCATGGATTTGTGGAAGACGTTGCAAGAAGCCTGGAGCCCGGCCCTGGGCGCGCAGATTGGGGTGCTGCTGTTTTGTCTGGCACTGGCTTGGGCGCTGCCGTGGTGGCTGCTGCGCCGGCGCGATGCGCAACTGGGCGTCAGCACTGCGGCTGGCGAGCCGCCACCAGAGTCCATCACCCTGGGGCGCCATGGCTTGGACGGGGCCTTGTTCCCCTTGCTGTTGTTGGCCCTGGTGTACGTGGCGCAGGTGGTCTTGGCCAAGCTGGGTTTGGGGGGCGGCTTGTTCAAGGTGGCGGTGCCAGTGCTGGGCGCGCTGGCGGTGATTCGCATTGGGGTGAAGGTGCTGCATGCGGCCTACCCCAAGGCGCCCCTGGTGCGCCTGATTGAGCAAACCTTTTCTTGGGTGGTATGGGTGGGCGTGCTGTTGTGGCTCACAGGCGTCTTGCCCGCGCTAATGGCCGAGCTGGAGCAAATCACCTGGAAAGTGGGTGGCAGCAAGCTGAGCTTGCGGTCAGTGATTGAGGGCCTGCTCACCGGCGGGGCCGTGCTCATCTTGGCGCTGTGGGTGAGCTCGGCGATTGAATCTCGCTTGCTGCGCTCGGCCACAGGTTCTGAGCTGTCGCTGCGCAAGGTGGTGGCCAACACCACACGGGCGCTGCTGATGTTTGTGGGCTTGCTGCTGGCACTGTCGGCGGTGGGCATTGATCTGACCGCGCTGTCGGTGTTGGGCGGCGCGGTGGGCGTGGGCATTGGGTTTGGCCTGCAAAAGCTGGCCGCGAACTATGTCAGCGGCTATGTGATCCTGGCCGAGCGCAGCATGCGCATTGGCGACACGATTCGTGTAGACAACTTTGAAGGCCGCATCACCGATATTCGCGCGCGCTTCACCACCATTCGGGCCCTCAATGGCCGCGAATCCATCGTGCCCAATGAGCTGCTAATCACCCAGCGGGTTGAAAACTTGTCGCTGGCCGACCCGCGGGTTTGGCAATCCACCTTGGTGAGCGTGCACTACGACAGCGATGTCGCCCAGGTCACCGAGTTGCTGAACAAGGCTGCGCTGGCCGAGCCCCGAGTGCTGCGTGACCCCGCCCCCGCCGCCATGCTGTCGGCTTTCAATGCCGATGGGCTTGAATTCACTTTGGGCTATTGGATTTCAGACCCCGAAAACGGCCTGCTCAACCTGCGCAGTGCGATCAATGTCAGGGTGCTTGATGCGCTGCGGCAAGCCCAGATCGAGATTCCGTTTCCCCAACGTGTGGTGCACGTCAAAGCCGACCCGGGTCTGGCCGGTTCGGCGCCCGCCAAGGCTGCTGCGCAATCGGCTGGATAGGCGTGCGCCGTGCAGGCTTTACTTGGGGTGGGGCGGAACTGACGTAACGTCAATTCCACCTATAATCCTAAAAAAAGAACGGTCGTGCTTTTTTGTGTGGATGCTGGTCAAAGCGCCGCCGTTCGCCGAATTGAATTCTTTGTCTGCCTGAGGAAAGTCGCATGAAGATTCTGGTGCCTGTCAAACGCGTGGTTGACTACAACGTCAAGGTGCGTGTCAAGAGCGACCAAACTGGCGTGGATATCGCCAACGTCAAGATGAGCATGAACCCCTTCGATGAAATCGCCGTCGAAGAGGCCACGCGCCTGAAAGAAAAAGGCGCGGCCACCGAAGTGGTGGCGGTGTCTTGCGGCGTGACGCAATGCCAGGAAACCTTGCGTACAGCCATGGCCATTGGCGCTGATCGGGGCATCTTGGTAGAAACTGATGTCGAGCTGCAGCCCTTGGCGGTGGCCAAGTTGCTCAAGGCGCTGGTTGACAAAGAGCAACCCAAGCTGGTGGTGTTGGGCAAGCAGGCCATTGACGACGATTGCAACCAAACCGGCCAGATGTTGGCTGCGCTGCTGGATTGGCCGCAGGCTACGTTTGCCAGCAAGGTCGAAATCGTGGGCGACCGCGTTAACGTCACCCGCGAAGTCGACGGTGGCCTTGAAACGGTGTCACTGGCGCTGCCCGCCGTGATCACCACCGACCTGCGCCTCAATGAGCCGCGTTACGTGACGCTGCCCAACATCATGAAGGCCAAGAAGAAGACGCTCGACGTGGTCAAACCCGCTGACCTGGGTGTGGACGTCACCCCGCGCATCAAGACGATCAAGGTGTCAGAGCCGCCCAAGCGCTCTGCGGGCATCAAGGTGCCCGATGTCGCTACCTTGGTGGCCAAGCTCAAGACCGAAGCCAAGGTGATCTGATCCCGTCCCACAGCCTGCATTCATCTGAGACCCTCATGACCATTCTCGTTATCGCCGAACACGATCACGCCGGCATCAAACCCTCCACATTGAACACCGTGACGGCCGCCGTGGCCTGCGGTGGCGATGTGCATGTGCTGGTGGCGGGCCACAACGCGGGCGGCGCTGCGCAAGCGGCTGCTGCTGTTGCGGGCGTCGCCAAAGTGCTGCACGCCGATGCGCCTGGTTTTGCCCATGGCTTGGCTGAAGTGGTCGCCGCCCAGGCCTTGGCCATCGCAGGCAGCTACAGCCACATTTTGTTGCCCGCCACGGCCAGCGGCAAAAACATTGCGCCGCGCATTGCGGCCAAGCTGGACGTGGGTCAGATCAGCGACATCACCCGCGTGATCAGCCCCGACACCTTTGAGCGCCCCATTTATGCGGGCAACGCCATTGCCACGGTGCAGGGCACTGACAAGGTGCAAGTGATCACGGTGCGCACCACGGGTTTTGATCCGGCGGCCGCCACCGGTGGCTCGGCCGCTGTGGAATCTGTGGAGCCCGTGGCCGATAGCGGTGCCAGCCAATGGCTGAGCGCTGAAATCGCCAAAAGCGACCGGCCCGAACTGACGGCGGCCAAGGTCATCGTCAGTGGTGGCCGCGCGCTGGGTAGCGCCGAAAAGTTCAACGAGGTCATGACGCCCCTGGCCGACAAGCTGGGCGCCGCCATGGGTGCCAGCCGCGCCGCTGTCGATGCGGGCTACGCCCCCAACGATTGGCAGGTGGGCCAAACCGGCAAGATCGTGGCCCCCCAGTTGTATGTGGCTGCAGGCATCAGTGGCGCCATTCAGCACCTGGCTGGCATGAAAGACAGCAAGGTGATCGTGGCCATCAACAAAGATCCCGAGGCGCCCATCTTTAGCGTGGCGGACTACGGCCTTGAAGCTGACCTGTTCACTGCAGTGCCCGAACTGGTCAAGGCCCTGTAAGTACCCCCATCGCTTTCGTTTTGACATTCACAAAGGCATCGCTCGCGGTGCCTTTTTTTTGATTTCATCTGCCTTGGATTGCAGGAGACAAACCCATGAGCTACGTTGCCCCTTTAAAAGACATGCTGTTTTGCATGCAGCACATTGCTGACCTAGAAGCCGTGGCCAACCTGCCCGGCTTTGGCGATGCGGGCCTGGAAACCGCGCAAGCGGTGCTGGAAGAATGCGCCCGGCTCAACCAAGACGTCATGAGCCCGCTGAACTGGGAAGGCGACCGCAACCCCAGCAGTTTGAAAGACGGCGTGGTCACCACCACACCTGGCTTCAAGCAAGCGTTTGCCCAATACCGCGACGGCGGCTGGCAAGGTCTGCAACACCCCGAAGAATGGGGCGGCCAGGGCTTGCCCAAGACCATCGGCGCGGCTTGCGTGGAAATGCTCAACAGCGCCAACATGAGCTTTGCCCTGTGCCCCCTGCTGACCGACGGCGCCATTGAGGCGCTGCTGACTGCGGGCAGCGACGACCTGAAAGCTATCTATTTGCAAAAGCTCGTCAGCGGCGAATGGACGGGCACCATGAACCTGACCGAGCCACAGGCCGGATCAGACTTGGCCCAGGTGCGCAGCAAAGCGGTGCGCCAGGCTGACGGCACCTACCGCATCAGCGGGCAAAAAATCTACATCACCTATGGTGAGCACGACATGGCCGACAACATCGTCCATTTGGTGCTGGCCCGCACGCCCGAGGCACCCGAGGGCGTCAAAGGCATCAGCCTGTTTGTGGTGCCTAAGGTCATGGTGGGCGAGGGCGGCAAGCTGGGCGCGCGCAACGATGTGTGGTGCCAAAGCATTGAGCACAAGCTGGGCATCAAGGCCAGTCCCACGGCGGTGCTGCTGTACGGCGACGGCAAAGGCAATGTGGGTACCGGTGTGGACGCCAGCGGCAAAGCCATTCACGGTGCCATTGGCTATTTGGTGGGCGAAGAAAACCGTGGCTTGGAATACATGTTCATCATGATGAACGCAGCCCGCTACGCCGTGGGCATGCAGGGCGTGGCCATCAGCGAGCGTGCTTACCAAAAGGCGGTGGGCTATGCGCGCGACCGCATCCAAAGCCGCCCGGTAGATGGTTCCTTGCCCGGTGCCGGGCCCATCATTCACCACCCCGATGTGCGCCGCATGCTGATGACGATGCGCGCGTTGACTGAAGGCTGCCGCGCCATGGCCAGCGCCGCTGCGGCTGCGTTTGATGCCGCTCACCACCACCCCGATGCGGCCACGCGGCGCGACAACCAAACTTTCTATGAATTCATGGTGCCGCTGGTCAAGGGCTACAGCACCGAAGTCAGCCTGGAAGTGACCAGCCTGGGCGTGCAGGTGCACGGCGGCATGGGCTTTATTGAAGAAACTGGCGCGGCGCAGTACTACCGCGATGCCAAGATCTTGACCATCTACGAAGGCACCACCGCCATCCAGGCCAACGATTTAGTGGGCCGCAAAACCTCGCGTGACGGTGGCGCATCAGCCAAGGCCATTGCCAAGCAGATTGCCGCGACTGAAGCGGCGTTGGCCAAGCGCTCCAGCGCTGCAGCGGCTGCCGTCCTCAAGCGTGTGACCGCTGCGCGCGTGGCGTTTGAACGTGCGGTGGACTTCATCGCCGCCCACACCCGCAGCAACCCCAACGCCGCCTTTGCGGGCAGCGTGCCCTACCTGATGCTGGCAGGCAATGTGATGGCGGGTTGGCAAATGGCGCGTGCGCTGATGGCCGCTGAAGACGCGTCCGCTGCGGGACACGACACGGCCTTTATGCAAGCCAAGATCACCACCGCCCGTTTTTATGCCGAGCACATCTTGAGCCGCGCACCCGGCGTGGCCGACAGCATCTGCGACGGTGCCGACAGCGTCACTGACATGGCGCTAGAAGCGTTTTAAAGCCGCCCCAAGCACCTCCAACAACTCCAACCTACACCACCCATGCTCAAGCCCGACCGCCTGCCCCCCCAACTGCGCAACCTGCCGCTGCCCATCATTGGCGCGCCGCTGTTCATCATCAGCAACCCCAAGCTGGTCATTGCTCAGTGCAAGGCCGGCGTGGTGGGATCTATGCCCGCGCTGAACGCCCGCCCGGCATCGCAGTTGGACGAATGGCTGGCCGAAATCACCGAAGCCCTAGCCGCCCACAACGCGGCCCACCCTGACCGGCCGGCCGCCCCCTACGCCATCAACCAGATCGTGCACAAAAGCAATGACCGGTTAGAGGCCGACATGGCCCTGTGCGCCAAGTACAAGGTGCCCATCATCATCACCAGCCTGGGTGCGCGTGAAGACGTCAACCAGGCCGTAAAAAGCTGGGGCGGCGTGACGTTGCACGATGTGATTAACAACGTGTTTGCCCGCAAGGCCATCGAAAAAGGCGCCACCGGCCTCATCCCCGTGGCTGCAGGCGCAGGCGGCCACGCCAGCGTGAAAAGTCCGTTCGCCATGGTGCAAGAAATTCGCGAATGGTTTGACGGCCCGCTGGCCCTGTCAGGCTCCATCGCCAGCGGCGGCGCGGTGCTGGCCGCGCAAGCCATGGGCGCCGACTTTGCCTACATCGGCTCGCCCTTTATTGCGACCACCGAAGCCCGCGCCAGCGACGACCAAAAGCAGGCCGTCGTGGACGCCAACTCTGACGACATCGTCTACAGCAACTACTTCACCGGCGTGCACGGCAACTACCTCAAACGCAGCGTGGTCAACCAAGGCATGGACCCCGACAACCTGCCGCAATCTGACCCCAGCAAGATGAACTTCGGCCAAAGCGGTGCCGCCAGCGGCGCCAAAGCCTGGAAAGACATTTGGGGCTGCGGCCAAGGCATTGGCACGGTGCGCGAAGTGCTGGGCGCGGGTGCCTTGGTCGAACGCCTACGCCGTGAATACCAAGCCGCGCAAGCGCGCATGGCGGCGCTGCCGCAGGTGGCTTGAAGCCTGTTAGCAAATAGGCGACCAGCGCCTGTTTGCTACAAAAAACAGAGCTGAATAGGCAGTAAGGCAGGGCGTAACAGCCCTGTTTCTCTTAGAGCTAGGCCAGACGGGCGCTAGGCCCAATCCGGGTGCCATGCCACCCCCGCAGTGCTGGCCAGCCCCACGGTGCTCACCACCTGCTGCACCACCGGCGCTAGATCGGTATAGCTGCCATTGGCGGGCAGCCCTTTGAAGTCTGCCGTCTTCACCGTCTGCAGCCCCACGCGGATGTACTCAATACTCTGCAGCGTGTTGATGGCCCCGCTTTGGATGTGCTTGAGCAACAGGTCTGTGCCCCGCTGCGCAACCTCAAAATCTCCCCAAGACCCAAAGAACACGGCCAAGTCGGTGCCCGCGCCACCGTCCAGCAGGTTCGAGCCTGATCCCCCAATCAGCACATCGTTGCCTGCCTCACCACGCAGCTCGTTGTCGCCTGCGTTGAGTGACCAACCTGTCTCGCCCAGCTTAGAGACTTGCGTGAGCGTCTTCAGCCCATCGGCGCTGGTGGGCAGCGTGGCCTGATGAGATTGGCTGCGCGATGCGGCCAACCACAGATCCGCCCAGGTGACACCTGCGTCGAGTTGCTGGCCCAGTTGCTGCACCAGCGCCTGGCCTGCGGGCAGGTCTGCAGCGGCGCTGGAGCCCAGCACATGGTTGACCAGCGCGCGCACTTGGGCATCTGGCGTGGGCCCGCCCGGGCCCTTCACCTGTAGATAGACGTTGTGCGCCGCCCGGGCCAGTTCGCCCAGGCTGAAGCCACTGCCAGAGAACTGCCCTAGCTCCGCCAGCGTCGGCAGCCGCCCCACCAGCGCATGAAACAGCAGCGAAACGTCTTGCACCCGGCCATAGTCTTGGTGCACAAAGGCCAGCCGCTCGTCGGTTACAAGGCCTTTGCCGCTGGGCGTGGTGTACGTGCCCATCAGGTTCAGCCCCGGGCTGTCGGCCAAGTCGGTGTTGCCGGGCGTAAAGCTCAACTGCAACTGACCCCGCGCATCCAGCTTGGCCACCCAGGTGCCAGCGTCGCTGGTGCCGCCTTGCAAGATGTCGTTGCCTTCGCCACCCCACAGGCTGTCATTGCCGATGCCGCCTATTAACTGGTCGTTACCCGCGCCGCCATACAGCTTGTCGTTGCCACTTTTGGAGCCCACGGTGTCGTTGCCCGCCCCGGCGCGCAGTTCATCGTTGCCCGGCCCCAGCACCAAGAACTGGCTGGCACGGTCGGCCACCACCACGTTGCGGCCTTCGCCCCCGGTGTAGCTGGCGTTACCCACCACGATGGCAAAAGGCGCAAGGCTCAAATCAATCACCGTGCCGGGCGGCAGGCGGCGCGCGTCAATGATCAAGATCTCGGCTGTGGGGCTACTGGTGGCGCCGCCAATGCGAATGGTCTCTGTGGGGGGCGTGCTGCCTTGCATGCTCAGGCTGATGGCGCGCAGCACCGCGCCGCTGGGCACCCCCGCGCCAAACGCGGCGGCCAGGCCCAGGGCGATATCGGCCAACAGGTCGGGGTCCGCGTCGGCCCCTAGCAGCTGGTTGACGATGGCATCCAGGCCCGCGCTGCCCCCGCCGCCGCTTTGCACCTGCAGCCCCACACCCACCGGCAGGCCCACTTGCAGCAACGGGTTGCCTTGCGCATCCATCGCCACGGGGATGTCGGCGCGGCCGTCAGCAGGGCGGTTGGTGACAGGGCTGACGTTAACGATGGTGACGGTCCCGTTGGGGCCGGTGCCTACCGTGGTGCGCACCGTGGCACCGTCTACCGTGCTCACTACCGGCTGTGGCCCTGGGTCGGGGTCTGCGGGTGGCGCGGGGGCAGCTTCGGTGGTGAAGTTGTAGCCGGTCTGGTTGGCCACCGGCGCGGCTGCGTTGCCGGCCGCGTCTTTAAGGGCACCGGTATCCCAGTTCACATAAAACGCCGTGGCAAAGGGCAGGGTGGGGGTGGGGTCGATCACCAAATCACCACTGCCGTTGATGCTGACGGTGGCTGCCACCACCGCATCGGTGGCCACGTCCTTCAAACGCACCTTGCTCAGGTCACTGCCGCTGGCCACCAAGGCTTCGCTGAACTTCAGCGTAAGGTTGCTGGACACGGTGACTGTGGCAGCGTCATCTGCAGGGCTAGAGCCCGCAGCGTTCAAGCTGGGGGCGGTGGTGTCCAGGGTGAAGGCCAGCGCAGCAGAGGCGGCTGAGGTGCTGCCCGCGGCATCGGTTTGCCGCACCGTCAGGCTTTTGGCGCCGTCGCCGGTCAGAGTCACGCTGGTGCCTGTGCCGTTGGTCCAGTTGGTGCCGCTGTTCAAGCTGTATTGCCAAGTCGCCCCGGCTTCAAGCCCCGCCACATTGAATTGACCGTTGTTGGTGATGCCGTCGCTATTGCTGCTGCCGGTGTCAGCCGAAAGCGTTGGCGTGGGCGGGGCTGCGGCGGTGTCTAGCGTGAAGGCCAGCGCAGTCGATGGCGCTGAAGTGTTGCCTGCTACATCCGTTTGCCGCACCGTCAGGCTCTTGGCACCGTCGCCGGTCAGCGTCACGCTGGTGCCCGTGCCGTTGGTCCAGTTGGTGCCGCTGTTCAGGCTGTATTGCCAAGTCGCCGCAGCTTCAAGCCCGGCCACATTGAATTGACCGTTGTTGGTGATGCCGTCGCTGTTGCTGCTGCCGGTGTCGGCTGACAGCGTTGGCGTGGGCGGGGCTGCGGTGGTGTCCAGAGTGAAGGTCAGGGCGGTTGATGACGCTGATGTCACACCCCCAGACGTCTGCCGCACCGTCACGCTCTTGGCCCCGTCACCGGTCAAGGTGGCGCTGGTGCCGGTGCCAGCAGTCCAACCACCGCCCCCGTTCAAGCTGTATTCCCAAGTGGCGCCACCCACTAGGCCGCCTACGTTGAATTGGCCGTTGTTGGTGACACTGTCGCTGTTGCTGGCCCCGCTGTCAGCGGCCAGCGTGGCGGTGGGTGCCGCAGGGGTGGCGGTTAGCGAATAGGTGGCTGTAGTCGCTGCCGCGACGCCGTCGCTCACACTGATGCCCACCGTGGCTGGACCGATCGATGTGGCACTGAAAGTTGCTACAGAAAGTGCAGCATTGATGGTCGCTGCGGTGCCACTGACTTGGATGCCGGGCAGGCCGACATTGCCATCGGTCACGCCACTTAGCGTGCCATTGGTGGTGGTGAGGGTCACCGTCAAGCTAACCCCAGTGCCGTCGGGGTCAGTCACTGTGAAGTCATCCAACGCGGCGGCCATGCCCACCACTACCGCCTGAGCCGAGCCCGGCACACCCGCGATGGTGGGCGCATCGTTCACCGCCGTGATGTTCACCGTGCTGGTGCCCGTGCCCGCTAGTGCGCCGCCTGTGCCCTGGCTGCCGGTGTTGCCGTCGCTAAAGCTCCAGGCCAGGGTGATGGAGGGCGTGGTGGGCGCATCGCTGCTGTTGGCATAGGTGATGCGGCTGAGCACATCGTTGACTAGTGCCTGCGTCGCAATGGTGCCGCTGCTGGTGAAGTTGATCGTCAGCGTGCCGCCGGTGCTGGTGAAGGTGGCAAAGGTTTGCCCGCCACTTTGCAGATTGGCCCCGCTGAGGGTGAAGCTGGCCCCAGTGGTGTTGAAGCCAAGCACATCTTGCGAGTCGGCCCCGCCCTGGCGTGCCAAGCTCAGGCTGGCGCCGCTGTAGTTGCCTGCGCCGCTGTTCAGGCTTGCAAGCTGCGCGTCGGCGATCTGGACGGTGGTGTCCAAGGCCACAGCAGCAGCGTTCTCGGTGTAGGCCACCGTGCCACCCAGGGTGTTGGTGCTGGGGTTGAAGGTGGTGTCCAAAGTGCCATTGGGGTTCAGGCGGATCAGGCTGAAGTCGTTGGAGCTAGTACCCGCCACCACCAGCTTGCCGTCGGTCTGCTGGATGACGCTATAGGCTTCGTCCGTGGCCGTGCCTACGGGCACCAGCAGCCGACCGTCGCCATCAAAGCTTGTGTCTCGGCTGCCGTCGGCGTTCAGGCGGATCAGGCTGAAATCGTTGTTGCTGCCGTTTGAGCTAAACCCGGCTACCACGAGCTTGCCATCAGCCTGCTGGATGACGCTGCGGCTGGCATCGTCTCCCCCCCCAACACCCACGGTCAGCTGGCCATCGCCGTCGAAGCTGCCGTCCAGGGTGCCGTCGGCGTTCAAGCGGATGAGGACGAAGTCTGGGGTGCTGACATTGCCGTTTGCACCGGCCACTACCAACTTGCCGTCGGCTTGCTGAATGACGCTGAAGCCTCCAGCTATGGAAGAGCCCAACACACTCAGGGTAAACTTGCCGTCGGTGTCAAAGCTGGTGTCAAGGCTGCCATTGTCATTCAGACGGATTACGCCGAAACCGGGGCTGACGATACCCGCTACCACCAGCTTGCCGTCGGTTTGCTGAGTGACGCTGTTGCCTTGCTCATTGGCAGCCCCGACCGGCACGAGCAACTTGCCGTCGGTATCAAAGGTGGTGTCCAGGGTGCCATCAGCGTTCAAGCGGATCAGGCTGAAGTCGTCAGTGGGACTGCGGCTAAATCCCGCTACCACCAGCTTGCCGTCGGTTTGTTGGATGACGCTGAAGCCTTGATCATTGCCAGACCCTACTGGCACTCGCAGCTTGCCGTCACCGCTAAAGCTGGTGTCCAGGCTACCATTCGCGTTGAGGCGGATCAGGCTGAAGTCCTGGGTGGTACTGAGGCCGCTGTAGCCCGCCACCACCAGCTTGCCGTCGGCTTGCTGGATGACGCTGTAGCCCCTGTCTGCGGGTATGGGCGACACCGGGGGGTCCACTTGTTGTAGCACCGTGCCACCGGTACCAAAGGTGGTGTCCAGACTGCCATCGGCGTTCAGGCGAATTAGGCGGAAGTCCTCCCCACTATTCTCGCCCCACCCCGCCACCACTAGCTTGCCATCGGCTTGCTGGATGACGCTGCGGGCTTGATCGAAGTCGCCGGAGCCGTCCGGCATGATGGCCTTGCCCGTGCCGCTCAAGAACGTAGGCGCTGTGTTAGGCCCAGCCGCCGAAGCCACCAGGTTGTAAGTGCCCGTGACCGCACCCGCAATGCCGTCGCTGACGCTAACACCCACACTGGCAGCCCCTGCGGCGGTGGCGTTGAAGGTGGCTCCGTACAAGGCCAAGTTGATAGCGGCCGCAGTGCCCGTGAGCTGAATGCCTGCGGCCACGGGGTCCGCATCAGTGACGTTGCCCAGCGTGCCGTTGGTGGGCGTCAAGGTGACGGTCAGGGTGACCCCAGTGCCATCGGCATCAGCCACCGCAAAGTTAGAAAGGGCCGCAGAGGTGCCCACCACCACGGCTTGCGTGGTGCTGGGAATGCCCTGAATGGTGGGCGCATCGTTCACCGCCGTGATGTTCACCATGCTGGTGCCCGTGCCCGCCAGCGCGCCGCCTGTGCCCTGGGTGCCGCTGTTGCCGTCGCTAAAGCTCCAGGCCAGGGTGATGGAGGGCGTGGTGGGCGCATCGCTGCTGTTGGCATAGGTGATGCGGCTGAGCACATCGTTGACCAGTGCCTGCGTGGGCAGTGTGCCGCTGCCGGTGAAGTTGATGGCCAGCGTGCCGCCGGTGCTGGTGAAGGTGGCAAAGGTTTGCCCGCCACTTTGCAAATTGGCCCCGCTGACGGTGAAGCTGGCCCCGGTGGTGTTGAGGGCCAGCACATCCTGCGCATTGGCCCCGCCCTGGCGTGCCAGGCTCAGGCTGGCGCCGCTGTAGTTGCCTGCGCCGCTGTTAAGGCTTGCAAGCTGCGCGTCGGCGATCTGGACGGTGGTGTCCAAGGCCACGGCGGCAGCGTTTTCGGTGTAGACCACCGTGCCGCCCAGGGTGTTGGTGCTGGGGTTGAAGGTGGTGTCCAGGCTGCCATCGGTGTTCAGACGGATCAGGCTGAAGTCGTTGGAGCTAGTACCCGCCACCACCAGCTTGCCGTCGGCTTGTTGGCTGACGCTCCAACCAGTGTCACCGCCAGTCCCCACGGGCACCAACAACTTGCCATCGGTATCAAAGCTGGTGTCCAGGCTGCCATCGGTGTTCAGGCGGATCAGGCTGAAGTCGTCGTTGCTTCCGTTGGAGCTAGTCCCCGCCACCACCAGCTTGCCGTCAGCTTGCTGGATGACGCTCCAGCCTTGGTCAGTTCCCGCTCCCACGGGCACCAGCAGCTTGCCATCGGTATCAAAGCTGGTGTCCAGGCTCCCATCGGTATTCAGCCGGATCAGGCTGAAGTCGTTGTTGCTGCCGTTGGAGCTCCACCCCGCCACCACCAGCTTGCCGTCGGCTTGCTGGATGACGCTCTGGCCAGAGTCACTGCCAGTCCCCACGGGCACCAGCAGCTTGCCATCGCCATCAAAGCTGGTGTCCAGGCTGCCATTGGTGTTCAGGCGTATCAGGCTGAAGTCGTTGTTGGTGCCGTTGAAGCTAAGGCCCGCCACCACCAGCTTGCCGTCGGCTTGTTGGATGACGCTGGTGCCGGCGTCAGAACCAGTCACACCCACCGTCAGCTTGCCATCGCCATCAAAGCTGGTGTCCAGAGTGCCGTTGGTGTTCAGGCGGATCAGGCTGAAGTCGCTGTTGAGGCCATTGGGGCTAGTCCCCGCCACCACCAGCTTGCCGTCGGCTTGCTGGATGACGCTCAAGCTTTGGTCGTTGCCAGTCCCCACAGGCACTAGCAGCTTGCCATCGCCATCAAAGCTGGTGTCCAGAGTGCCGTTGGTGTTCAGGCGGATCAGGCTAAAGTCGAGGTTGGCGCCGTTAGAGCTCCACCCTGACAACACCAGCTTGCCGTCGGCTTGCTGGATGACGCTGCGGGCGGTGTCAGCGCCAGCCCCCACGGGCACCAGCAGCTTGCCGTCGCCATCAAAGCTGGTGTCTAGGCTGCCGTCGGTATTCAGGCGGATCAGGCTGAAGTCGTCGTCCGTGCCGTTGAAGCTAGCCCCTGCAACTACCAGCTTTCCGTCGGCTTACTGAATCACGCGCGTGCCGTTGTCAAAGCCAGTGCCCACCGGGACGATGGCCTTGCCCGTGCCGCTCAAGAACGTAGGCGCTGTGTTAGCCCCGGCGGCCGAAGCCGTCAGGTTGTAAGTGCCCGTGACCGCACCCGCAACGCCATCACTGACGCTCACGCCCACGCTGGCCGCACCTGCGGCGGTGGCGTTGAAGGTGGCGCCGTACAAAGCCAAGTTGATGGCCGCTGCCGTGCCGCTGAGCTGAATGCCCGCAACCCCAGGGTTCGCATCGGTCACGTTGCCCAGGGTGCCGTTGGTGGGCGTTAGCGTGACGTTGAGGGTGACCCCAGCGCCATCGGCATCGGCCACCGCAAAGTGAGAAAGGGCTGCGGGCGTGCCCACCACCACGGCTTGCGTGGTGCTGGGAATGCCGTTAAGGGTGGGGGCGTTGTTGAGCGCGTGGGCCCAGGTGCTGCGCTGCCATGCGTTGACAAGAGGGTTGTGGCCCATGCTTGCGCTGCGTGCGGGTGCATGCCGGTGCAGCCCCGCGCTGTGCAGCGCCCAAACCTGTTCGGTGCCATGCACCCAAGCCCCGGTGGCCAGGGCCCAGGCATCCAGCCATTGCTGCCCGGCCGGGCCTTGTGCGCTGTGGCAGCCATACAGGTAGATGTGTGCGTCATCGGCTAGAGCGGCACTTAGCGTGGCCAGTTCTTGCGGCTGCGCGGCCAAGGCCTGCGCATCCAGCCACTGCCCGCCCAGCCACATGCGCCCGCTTTCGCCGTGACCCAGCACATGCAGGCTGTGCAAGTGGCGGTGGCCGTCTGCCGCACGGGCGATTTGCTGCAACGCAGGGGCGGCGCCATGCAGATGGGCCACCTCCGCATCAACCGGCAGGTGGGCCAGCAGCACGGGCAGGTCAGGCAGGGCGGCGTCTACCACCACCAAATGGCGCACCCGCTGCGCGGGGCGTTTGGTTGTCAGGGTCGCAGCGCAAGCCCAAGGGGCCGGGGTGCTGTGTGGGCGATCAAACTTGGGCATCGGTTGTGTCCTGTCAGGCACCGAGGGGGCTTGGCGAGCAGGGGTTGGGCTGTTTGCAGGGCTGCGCGGCCAAGCTTGGTGCTGCCAAACGACCCCCATCAGTTGATCAAGCCTAGTAGTCATTCGTCGACGTCGGCGCAACTATCGGAATAGTCCAGCCGAAGCTTACGGGCTCCATCCTAGCAATAGCTACAAAAAAATGAGCTACCTGCGCTTATGAATAGGCCCTAGGCGGGCGGTTAGCCCATGCAGCGCCGTTTGACTCCCGGGTGACGCTTGCCATCGTCGCAACAAACTGAAATACTGTTGTTATTAACAGTATGGTTTCCTGCGCCTGACGCGAGTCCCCAAAATGCTACAAAACAAGGAGCTACTTGGGCCCATGAATAGGGCGCTAGGGGCCAAAAAGACCATTGAGATTGCGGCGGTGCCCGGCGTGCGCGGGCGTGGCGTGGCGGCGCAGGTCTCACCGCGCTTTGACGCCTGGCAGCGCCAGGCGGCCGACGACGGTTGGTCAGCCGCTGAGTACGAGGCTGGCGCGGTGGCCGAAGGCCAACAAATACCCACCACCTGGCGCTGGGAAGACGCCAAAACCGCCATCAGCCGCAACCAGTCGCCCGATTTGCCCTTCAACCTCACGCTGAATCCCTACCGGGGTTGCGAACACGGCTGCATCTACTGCTATGCCCGCCCCAGCCATGCGTGGCTGGGCATGTCGCCGGGCTTGGCCTTCGAGACCAAGCTGGTGGCCAAGCGCGGGCTGGCGGCGGTGCTGGCCAGGCAGATTGCGTCACGCGCCCATGTGCCGCAGCGCATCGTGATTGGGGCCGTCACAGATGCCTATCAGCCGCTAGAGCGCCAGTTGGGCATCACCCGCGAATGCCTGCAGGTGCTGGTGGATGCGGGGCACCCGTTGAGCATCGTCACCAAGGGCGCGGGCATTGAGCGTGATGTGGATTTGCTGCAGCAACTGGCCGCGCGCGGTGGGCCCCCGGAGCGGGTCAGCGTGTACATCAGCCTGAACACGCTGGATGCGCGCGCCAACCATTGGCTAGAGCCCCGGGCGCCATCCCCCACGCGGCGGCTGAAGGTGATTGAGCGCCTGGCCCAAGCGGGCATTCCAGTAGGCGTCAGCCTGGCACCGCAGATTCCCTTCATCACCGACGACATGGAAAGCGTGCTGCAAGCCGCCGCCGATGCTGGCGCGCGCCGCGCCTTCTACACCGTGCTGCGCCTGCCGCTAGAGGTGGCCCCGCTGTTTGAACACGCCCTGCGCACCCATTGGCCTGACCGAGCTGATCGTGTGCTGGCCCGCATGCGTGACCTGCGCGGCGGCGAGCTGTACCGCGCTGACTTTGCCACCCGCATGAAGGGCACCGGGGTGTGGGCGCAGTTGTTGTCGCAACGGTTTGCCAAAGCGTGTGACAAGTTGGGCTTGCAGCGTGAGCGGCCTGAATACGCCGACGATGTGGGACCACGGGATGTGGCCAAGGCGCAAACAGAGCCCGCAAACTTGGCTGGTGGCGCCACGCGCAGCTTGGTGCTGGCCACACCCCCTGCGGTGCAGGGCGATCTGTTTGCGCCCTAGGCGCGGCGCGAGCCCGGGCTGTAGTGGTCTGCCGCCCCAAACGCCACCACCGGGCCTTGCGCGTTTGGGGGCGGCCTCAGCGTTTTGGCGTTTGCCACAGGCAGCCGATACAGTCGGCCCTGTATTTGCACCCGCGCCAACCAGCCACGCCCGAACAATGCCCCGCACCCAATGCCTTGCAACCCCCACCGTGCGCAGCCGCGCCTGGAGGCACAGGCTTGCTGATGCGGGCCTGTGGGCGGCCGTGTGCATGGGCAGCGCGGCGTGGGCCAATCCAGTGGGCAGCGGCGCAGATTCAGGCCCTGCGGTGGAGGCGGGGGTGGTCCTCAAACCCAGCTTGTCGCTGCGCTTAACGGCGCCAGCATTGGCCACACCACCGGCGCCCATCGTTGCACCCGCACCGGCATCAGCTCCCGCACCAGGCGCTGCCTCGCGCCCGCCTTTGGCCGCTGCGGCCACCACTGTCACCCCAGCGTCTCCCACGGCCGCCCCGACCGCAAACGTCGGCGCAACGATGGCTGCGCCCGCTGCACGGCCCACCGACGCCCCGGATTGGACCGACGAGCCCCCCGTGCTGTCTCGTTTGATTGAACGCGGCTTTGCCGACCAAAGCGCGGGCCAGCCGGTGGCTGCCGCCACCGCCTATTGCCAGGCCGCGCGCTTGGGCAGCGCCGAGGCGCAGTACCTGTTGGCGCGTCTGTACTTGGAAGGTGTGGACGTGCAGCACGACGCCGCTCTGGCCGCTAATTTGCTGTCAGCGGCCGCGCAGCGCGGGCACGTGGCCGCTCAGCAAACGCTCAGCGATCAAGCCGCGCAGGGCCGCGTCAGCGCGCCCTCAGCCCGATTACCCGATTGCATTGAAACCGGCGGCGCGGTGGTGATGGGCGTGATCAGCCGGCTACCGCCCTTGCCACCTGCGCCACTGATTGAGCCCCCTGTGCCTTTGGAAGTGGTGCAGCGCTTTGTCGAGCGGCTGCCGCAAGACAAACGCCGCCATGCCGAGATGATCAAGCGCCTGGCGCCACGCTTTGATGTAGATCCGCGCTTGGCGCTGGCCATCGTGCGCATGGAAAGCAACTTTGAAGCCGATGCGCTGTCGTCCAAAAACGCCATGGGCCTGATGCAGCTCATTGCCGACACGGCCGAGCGCTTTGGCGTGCGCGACCCCTGGAACCCTGAGCAGAACGTGCGTGGCGGCTTGGCCTATTTGCGCTTTCTGCTGCAGCGTTTTGACGGCGACATTGCCTTGGCCAGCGCCGCCTACAACGCCGGCGAAGGCGCGGTCGACCGCCACGGCGGCGTGCCGCCTTTTGCCGAAACGCGTGAATACGTGCGCCGCATCCTGGGCTTTTACCGCAGCCCCAAGCACCAGCCGTTGATGTAGTGGCTGACGTGCCGCTTAAGGGTAGTTGCTACAAAAAAAATAGCTGCTTACGCCCGTTAACAGGGCGCAAGCAGCCTTTTTTATTCAAGGGTTTCAGTTAAAGAAGCTCTTGATGCGATCCGTCCAGCTTTCGCTGTTGGGCGAATGTTTGCCGCCGCCTTTTTTCAGGGACTCCTCAAGCTCGCGCAGCAGCTTGCGCTGGTGCTCGGTGAGCTTCACCGGCGTCTCCACCGAGATGTGGCAATACAAGTCACCAGGGTAGGTCGCGCGCACGCCTTTGACGCCCTTGCCGCGCAGCCGAAACTGCTTGCCAGCCTGTGTGCCTTCAGGGATGTCAATGGCGGCTTTGCCTTCCAGCGTGGGCACTTGGATTTCGCCCCCCAGCGCGGCGGTGATAAAGCTGATGGGCACGTTGCAATGCAGGTCATCACCATCGCGCTCAAAGATCTCGTGCTTTTTCAGGCGGATCTCGATGTACAGGTCACCCGGCGGGCCGCCATTGGTGCCGGGCTCGCCATTGCCCACGCTGCGAATGCGCATGCCGTCGTCAATGCCGGCGGGAATCTTCACCTCAAGCGTCTTTTGCTTCTTGGTGCGGCCTGATCCGTTGCACACGGTGCAGGGCTCGGGGATCACCTTGCCGGTGCCTCGGCAGGTGGGGCAGGTTTGCTGCACGCTAAAGAAGCCCTGGCGCATCTGCACCACGCCCGAACCATTGCAGGTGCCGCAGGTTTTAGGGTGCGTGCCAGGCTTGGCGCCGCTGCCGTGGCAGGTGTCGCAGGTGTCCCAGGTGGGGATACGGATTTGCGCGTCTTTGCCGCGGGCGGCGTCTTCTAGGCTGATTTCCAGCGCGTAGCTCAGATCGTTGCCGCGGTACACCTGTCGGCCGCCACCGGCGCGTCCGCGCTGGCCACCGAACATGTCGCCAAAGATGTCGCCAAAAGCTTCGGCAAAACCACCGAAGCCCTCGGGGCCGCCTGCGCCGCCGGGGCCGCGCATGTTGGGGTCCACCCCGGCGTGGCCATATTGGTCGTAGGCCGCGCGTTTTTGGGTGTCCGACAACATCTCGTAGGCCTCTTTGGCCTCTTTGAATTTTTCTTCAGCAGCCACGGCCGCCTCACCCTGGTTGCGGTCAGGGTGGTGCTTCATCGCCAGCTTGCGATAAGCCTTTTTGATGTCTTCGTCGGTGGCGTTCTTGGCAAGGCCCAGAACCTCGTAGTAGTCGCGCTTGGTGGCCATGGGCAATGAGAGCGGTTGGGGCGGCGGTGTGCGGGGTGGGGCGGGGTCTGAATGCCAACAGGCGCATCAGTGTGCAACCGATGCGCCTGGGGCTTGGGGTGATGCCTTTTTGGGGGGGCAGTTGGCAATCAGCCTTTTTTGACTTCTTTGACCTCGGCGTCCACCACATTGTCGTCAGCGGGTTTGCCTTGGGCGGCGCCCGCACCCGCTGCGCCAGCGCCTGGGGCTGCACCCGTAGCACCTGCCGCCGCACCGGCAGCGGCCTCTTTGGCCTGCATGTCAGCGTAGATTTTCTCGCCGAGCTTTTGGCTGGCGGTCATCAACTCGGTGCTGGCGCGCTCAATGGCGTCTTTGTCTTCGCCCAAGGCGGCTTCTTCGGTGGCTTTGATGGCGGCTTCAATCTTTTCTTTTTCGGCTGCATCCAGCTTGTCACCGTGTTCAGCCAAGGACTTTTTCACGCCGTGGATGCTGGCTTCGGCCGTGTTGCGCGCTTGCACCAACTCGAGCTTTTTCTTGTCTTCCACCGCGTTCAGCTCGGCGTCTTTCACCATTTGCTGAATCTCGGCCTCAGACAAGCCCGAGTTGGCTTTGATGGTGATCTTGTTTTCTTTGCCGGTGCCTTTGTCTTTGGCGCTGACGTGCAAGATGCCGTTGGCGTCAATGTCAAAGGTCACTTCAATCTGCGGCATGCCGCGCGGGGCGGGGGGAATACCTTCTAGGTTGAATTCGCCCAGCAGCTTGTTGCCCGCCGCAATCTCGCGCTCGCCTTGGAAGACCTTGATGGTCACCGCAGGTTGGTTGTCATCCGCCGTGGAATAGGTCTGCGCAAATTTGGTGGGAATGGTGGTGTTCTTGCCAATCATCTTGGTCATGACGCCGCCCAGGGTTTCAATGCCCAGGCTTAGCGGTGTCACGTCCAGCAGCAGCACGTCTTTGCGGTCACCTGAGAGCACCTGGCCCTGAATGGCGGCACCCACGGCCACGGCTTCGTCGGGGTTCACGTCTTTGCGCGGCTCTTTGCCAAAGAAGGCTTTGACCTTCTCTTGCACCTTGGGCATGCGCGTCATGCCGCCCACCAAGATCACGTCTTGGATGTCGCCCACTTTCACGCCCGCGTCTTTGATGGCGGTGCGGCAGGGCTCAATGGTGCGCTCGATCAGTTCATCCACCAGCGCCTCCAGCTTGGCGCGGGTCATTTTGATGTTGAGGTGCTTGGGGCCGGACGCGTCAGCCGTGATGTAGGGCAGGTTGACGTCGGTGCTGGCGCTGCTAGACAGCTCAATCTTGGCCTTCTCGGCCGCTTCTTTCAGGCGCTGCAGGGCCAGCACGTCTTTGGACAGATCCACGCCTTGCTCTTTTTTGAACTCAGCAATGATGTAGTCAATGATGCGCTGGTCAAAGTCTTCGCCACCCAAGAAAGTGTCGCCGTTGGTGGACAGCACTTCAAACTGCTTTTCGCCATCAAGGTCAGCGATGTCGATGATGGAGATGTCAAAGGTGCCGCCGCCCAAGTCGTACACCGCGATCTTGCGGTCAGAGCCTTTGCGCTGCTCGTCGGCCTTGTCCAAGCCAAAAGCCAATGCAGCGGCGGTGGGTTCGTTGATGATGCGTTTGACTTCCAGGCCCGCGATGCGGCCGGCATCTTTGGTGGCCTGGCGCTGCGCGTCATTGAAGTAAGCCGGCACGGTAATGACGGCCTCAGTGACTTCTTCGCCCAGGTAGTCCTCGGCCGTCTTTTTCATTTTGCGCAGCACTTCAGCGCTAACTTGGGGCGGGGCCATTTTTTTGCCGCGCACTTCTACCCAAGCGTCGCCGTTGTCGGCACGTGCGATGGTGTAAGGCATCAGGTCGATGTCTTTTTGCACCTCTTTTTCTTCAAACTTGCGGCCGATCAGGCGCTTGACGGCATACAGCGTGTTGCGCGGGTTAGTGACCGCCTGGCGCTTGGCCGGGGCACCCACCAAAATTTCGCCGTCTTCTTGGTAGGCAATGATCGAAGGCGTGGTGCGCGCGCCTTCGGCGTTTTCAATCACCTTGACGTTGTTGCCTTCCAAAATGGCCACGCAAGAGTTGGTGGTGCCCAGGTCGATGCCGATGATCTTGCCCATGGTGTTTGTTCTCGCTTCGGTGTCAGACGGTCAGAAAAAGAAAAAATGCGGATGTGCTGAAGCTGTGGATAAGTGCCGCTGTTTCAAGGGTGCCAGCGCGCGCCGGTTTGGTGGCGAACCCCTACTTGGGCGCTGCCACCGTCACCAGGGCCGGGCGCAGCACGCGATCAGCGATCAGATAGCCTTTTTGCAGCACGCTCACCACGGTGTTGGCGTCTTGTTCGGCGGGCACCATGCTGATGGCCTGGTGCTGGTGCGGATCAAACTTGGTGCCCGCGCTGGGGTTGATGGCAATCACCTTGTGGCGCTCAAGCGCGCTGACCAACTGGCGCAGCGTGGCGTTGGCACCTTCGTGGATTTGCTCGGTGGTGGCGCCCTGGATAGCCAAGCCCGCCTCCAAGCTGTCGGCCACGGCCAGCATGCTCTCGGCAAAGGATTCCACCGCGAACTTGCGCGCTTTGCTGATGTCGTCTTCGGCGCGGCGGCGGGCGTTTTCAGCTTCGGCTTTGGCGCGCAGGTATTGGTCAGCCAACTCAGCGCTTTTGGCTTTTAAGGTGACCAACTCGCCTTGTGCCTGGGCCAGGGCTTCGGCGTCGCTGGCGGGGGGCAGGGGGGTGTCAGAGCCGGGCATGTGCAAAAAGGGTTCACCGGTCACCGGGTCGGTGCCAGCGGCAGCGGGTTCAGTGGAAGGCGGGTTGTGAATCGGATCAGACATACAAGGCCGAAGAGACGATGAACCGAGCAAGTGAAGTCGGCAAAAACAAATAGAGCGGGCCACGCCTCAAGACACAGCCCGTGCAACCAAGCTGGGGTGAAAAACGAAAATTTCAGCCTGCCGACATCAGCGAATCTGCGTGGCGACGCAATTGCTGGGCCCGACGAGCACAGAGCTGTGGGCACCACCGAGCACTAAGCCCAACGCGCCACACCAATCCCTCGGGAGCCACTATTGGGGCTGGGGACCCAATTACAAGCCCCCAGCGGCAAAAACTTTAGCGAACCGCTAGCAGCTCGACGTCAAACTTCAAGGTGGCGTTGGGCGGGATCACGCCGCCAGCACCTCGGGCGCCGTACCCCAACTGGGGCGGAATGATCAGGGTGCGTTGGCCACCCACCTGCATGCCCGCCACGCCTTCATCCCAGCCGGCAATCACCATGCGGCCACCCAGCACAAACTCAAATGGGTCATTGCGGTCGCGGCTGGAATCAAACTTGGCACCTTGCTTGCCGTCGGCATACAGCCAGCCGGTGTAGTGCACGCTGACCGACTGGCCCGCGACGGCAGTGGCGCCCGTCCCGGTTTGAACGTCGGCCATTTGCAAGCCGGTGGCAGTGGTGGTGAAGGTGGGCGTGGTCATATGAGATGGCGCCGAGTTGGCGCAAAAGGCGTGCAACCCACACGCCACCAGCCCCTATAGGAGTCCAAGGCGCGCGTAGATGCTACAAAAAAAATAGCGCCTTAGGCCCATAAACAGGCCGCAGCGCCCCAAAAGCACGTGAGATTTTAGCGGATCAGGCCGCGGCGCCCCAAGTCGCGCATCAAGGCGCGGGCGCCGTAGGTCCACGGTGCAATGCGGTCAGTGGAGTTGACCGAGTTAACCAGCGTACCCAGCTGCGGGGTACCAATTTGCACCGTGTCGCCCACCGCGTGGGTGAAGCCCTTGCCCGCGCCGCCACGGTCTTGGGTGGGGGCAAACAAGGTGCCCATAAAGAGCATGAAGCCGTCGGGGTACTGGTGGTGATCGCCGTAGGTTTGAAACACCAAATCCAGTGGGTCGCGGCTGATGCGGCGCATGGTGCTTTTGCCTTGCAGCTCAAAGCCGTCTTCGCCATTGACCTGCAGAGTCAGGTCCATGGCGCGCACGTCATGGATCGAAAAGTCAGGATCAAACAACCGGATAAACGGGCCAATGGCGCAACTGGCGTTGTTGTCTTTGGCGCGGCCCAAAAGCAAGGCGCTGCGGCCTTCGACGTCACGCAAATTGACGTCGTTGCCCAGCGTGGCACCTTTGACGAGCCCGCGTGAATTCACCGCCAGCACCACCTCGGGCTCGGGGTTGTTCCACTGGCTGGCTGGGTGCACGCCAACCTGGGCGCCCACGCCCACAGCGCTTAAGGGCTGGGCCTTGGTAAACACTTCGGCCTCCGGCCCCAAGCCCACTTCCAAGTATTGCGACCACAGACCCAATTCGGTGAGCTTGGCACGCAGCTGCAGCGCTTCTGGTGACCCGGGGCGCACTGAGCCCAACTGTCCGCCCAAAGCCGCATGCACCGTGGCGCGCACCGATTCGGCCCTGGCGGGGTCACCGCCGGTTTGTTCTTCAATGACCCGCTCCAACAGGGAATCGGCGAAGGTCACACCTGCGGCCTTGATGGCTTGCAAATCAACCGGCGCCAAAAACCACGGCTTGTTACGGTCATGGGCGGCGGCCTGTGGATGGTCTGGCAGGGCGTTGCAGTGCGCTGTGTTGGCCAGCACGCTGGCCGTGTCAGCCAGGCGCGGGCCGACGAACTTGCGCACGTCACCGGCGGGGTAGTCGCGCTCTAAAAGCTCGCTGCAGGTGGCCGCGAGTTCGGACAAGTCAACGAGTGAGTCGTCGCGCACCTGCACGAGCGTGGGGCCGACACCCGGCACCAGCACACGGCCGATCAACACCGCACGGCGGTGATCAAACGGCAGAACGTGTTGGGGGGTGAGCAGCTCGCGCATGCCGAGGGCAGCGCTCAAGGCAACTAGCGCGCTGCGGGCTTGCGGGCGCCCGATGCCGCAAACCACTTGTTCGCGAAGGCATGCAAATCTGACAGGCGCTTGAGCAGATCAGCACCCACCTGGGTGATGAGGTAGCCGTCGCTGCCGTGGTCTAGCAAGCCCGCTTCACGCAAAGCCTTGATGCGGGTGTTGAGCGTGTTGGGCGTTATGCCGCCCACGCTGTCTTGCAACAGGCGAAAGGTCTGCGGATGGCCATCGCGCAAGGCCCACAGCACGCGCATGGCGTAGCGAGTCTCCAGAAGGCTCAGCAGTTCGTGGATGGCGGTGCTGTCTTTGCTGCTCATGGGGCGGTCTCCTGGCCTAGGCCCGAAAGAAGGCGATACAGGCC
>JAAFIY010000100.1 GCA_013297985.1 Comamonadaceae bacterium
GGTGCACAAAGGTGTTGAGCGGGCCGTTGCCGGTGGCGGCTGCGTGGGCACTGTCGGTAAAGATGCGCCAGCGGGTGGGGTTGCCGTCGTGCTCTAAAAAACTGGCCACCATGCGCCCGCCAGGGCGCAGCACGCGGGCCACCGCTTGCAAGTAGGCCCAAGTCTGCTCAGGCAGCAGGTGGGTGAACACCGAGAACAGGCACACCATGGCTTGCGATTCGCTGGGCAACATGTCCAACTGGTAGGCAGCGGCTTCGTCCCCCGGCGCCGCATCGGCCAGCACATCAAAGCGCCAGCCGTGCGCCGCGGCCAGAGTGGCTTGGCAGTGGGCCACCAGTTCTGGCACCACATCCAAACCCCAGTAGCAGCCGGGCTGCTGCAGCCACGCCCCGGGCGCCGCGCCTTGGCTGCTGAGCTGCAAGGCCAAACGGCCACTGCCGCAGCCGACATCTAGCAAAGGCGCATTGGGCTGCAGGCCGTAGTGGAGCAGCACTTCGCGCTCTAACACGCCGCTGGCCACCGCATTTACGCCCACGGTGGCGGCTAGCGCGCCCTGCTCGCCGTGCTGGGCGCGCATGGCGGCGTACCAGGCGCGGTAGACGGCGGCGGGGTGGTAGTGGTGGGGGGTGGGCATGGTCGGGGGAGTGGGCGGTTGGCGCTTACTCCAAGTCCTCGTCGAGATGGCGCGCCAAGTCCATCTGGTCGTGCAAGATGCGCAGCACGTTCACCGTCTTGGCCTGGGGGTTGGCCGTGAACATTACAAAATGCCGCCCCTTACGGCCTTGGCGCCCCACGTGCAAGGTGCAGATCCCCCCTGCGATCTCGTCGCGGCGCTTGCTGCCTGGGACATCTGGGCCGTGGTGTAGTTGCGCCAAGGCGTCGGAGAGCGTTTGGCGGTAGATGGCGAGTTGGTTTTGGCCAAACGTCTGCAGCGTCCAAGCAAGAATGTGTTGGTAGTCACGCTCGGCTGCAGCCGTGAGGCGCACCGTCCAGCCTTGTGACGGCACCGTTTACTCTGCCGCTGCTGAGGGCGGCAGGGTTGACAAGTGCGCCCGCAGCGCCTGAGCGGAATCGAACGACGTGTAAGCACCAGCCGCCATGTCGGCCAAACCAGCCTGTGCCGCCTGGCGCAGCGCGGCCAGCCGCAGCGCGTCTTGTTGTTCGCGGCGCTCCACCAAGCGAAGGCCTTCGCGCAACACTTCGCTAGCGTTTTGGTAGCGGCCAGAGCTTACCCAGCCCTGCACCAGCTGGGCTTGGTACTCTGTTAGAACGACGTTGCGCGTGGGCATGGAACACCTCAAGTGACTGCGTTTGGCTGATTATGCCAATCCATCCTGCCTGCGCACAAAGCGGCAGCCCAGCACCGTTTCAGTATGCGCACGCGCCATGGCCTGCGATGCGCTGGGCACCCTGGCCAGCTCGTAGGCGTCCGCTTCATCAGCTGGCTGCTGCAGGCCGTAGTGGCGCAACACTTCACGCTCCAACACACCGCTGGCTACCGGATTCAAACCACGGTAGCAGCCAGCGCGCCCTGCTCGCCGTGCTGGGCGCGCATAGCGCGCGTACCAGGCGCGGTAAACGGCGGCGGGGTGGTAGTGGTGCAGCCCGAGAAGCAGCTAAATGCTACGGAATTTTGGTAGTTGTGGGCGCCTGCCATTCGGTAACCGCATTTTGCTGATTTAGGTTGAACATTCACGGAGTCGTCACCCGACTCGCCCATTTCCCGTCTGGATGCAGTACCGGCGGCATAGCTAGGGCAGATTAAACTGCGCGAATCAAAGCGCCAATACAAAAACCCTGCCTCTCGCAAGAAAGGCAGGGCTTTAACACTAACGCGGCAGGCCTAAGTTTTCAGAGGCTTGCCCCGGGGGAGCAGGATCAAGCAAACACGAAGTCCTGCGCATTCAGCGCACCAGTGACACCGGTGATATTGATGAAGGTGTCGGTTGCTGCGATGGCAGCGGTATCGTTGTTGATAACCAGTACGCGCCCGGCCAGATTACCAGCGGTCACGGTCACGTCATAAACCTGCGCTGTCCCGTTTGTGGACGCAGCACCCGCGCTGGCCGCCTGAATCGCAGCAGCGAGAGAAGTGAAATCCGCAGCGGTTGCGACGGTAACAGCAGTGACGTTAGCCACCGAAGCAACGGTGAACTGGAGCGCGGCGCCGAAAACGTTGGCACCAACACCCAGAGAAATGGTGTCACCTGCAGCAGCGCCGTTGCCGACGAAGTCAGTGATGCTGTCCACACTGTTGTAGTTGGTGTTGCCAGCAGCGAAACCTGCTTGGGTCTCAGCAGTAGAGACGAATCGGAAGGTGTCATTACCTGCACCGCCGGTAAGCCGGTCTGCGCCAGCCGCGCCGTTCAGCGTGTCGGCGCCACCACCACCAGTGATGATGTCACCAAAACCAGAACCGGTCAGCGTCAGGGCTCCTGTGGCTGCCGACCCGTTGAGTGCGCTGCCAGCCGCCGTGCCCGCAGAGAGCGCCAACGTCAGTGCTTGGGTGCCGGTAATCGTGAACGCGGTGTTATCGCTGTTGGTGAGCGTCGTCACCACGTTGGCACCGGTACCTGAACCGTTAGACGCAATGCTGACATTCGACAGGCCAGTGGTCACCAAAGTGCCCAACGTCACGTTAGTGTTTGACGCCGCGCTACCGATGGTTACAGCCGTCGTGGTGGTACCCACAGCAGGCGCTAGCGTCAGCGAAGCAGAGGAAATACCCACGTTCGTGCTAACACCTGCACCAAGACTGGCCAAGGTCGCAGTGATGTTGCCATCAATGGAGTACGACTTGATGGTGGTGATAGCCGACGTGTCAACGGTGATGCCAGCCTTCAGGCCAAGCACTTCGACGCTGTCGAACTGGTTGATACGAGCGATTTCGGTTGCGGTCAAGGCGGCATCGTTGAGCACAACTTTGTCGGTGCCATCACCCATCTTGATGGTGGTGCCGCTGGCCAAGGTGCCCAAAGCGTTGTCAATCAGCTCAAGCGAATCGTTACCCGTGCCGCTGGTGAAAGCAAAGGTAGCAGGCATGACAGCAGCGCTGTTGTTGTAGTTCACAGCAGCAGTGGCGGTGCCAGCGCTCACGGTAGTGACTGCGGCCGCGACTGCAGCGTTGGGCGTCACAGTCAGAGTCTGGTCACCACTGACGTTGATGGTGCGCAGGGCGTTGCCAGTGTTGGTGAGTGCAAAGTTGCTGTTGGCACCAGAGGCAGAGCCGCCCGCGGTGGTGACGTTCAGCGTGTTACTGGTGCCACCCAAGTTCAGGGTCACGTCCGTGCCGAAGCGGTTGACGGTGACCGAATTAATGCCGCTGGCCAAGTTGATCGTGGAGGTTGCGCCCCCCCCAGTGCCAGCAACCTGCTGCAGACCGACCGATTGCGCGGCGGTACCGGTAAAGGTGAACGCATCACTGTCAGCCATTACGGCTGGGCTGACCACGCGAACGGAGGTCAAACCGGCCAAAGCAGAAGTGTTGAGGTTGCCGGTGTTGGTCAACGTGCCGCTATTGATTTCGACAGATTCAACACCGCTTAGCTGCCCGAACACCGTGTTGGCGATGTTGGTTGCGGTCGCTTGGAAAATTCGCAGGCTGTCTGTGCCGGCACCACCGTTGACTTGGTCGGCGGCGGTCAGTGTGTTCGCGGCGCCGGAGTTGTCGGCAATGATGGTGTCGTCAAAGGCGGTACCCGAGATGTTGTCAACGCCGGTGGTCAGCGTATAAGTTTGGCCGGTTGTTGCGGCAGCCGCGCCAATCTGGCCGGCCACGTTATTCGTCTGCGTGGCGGAATAGTTCACGCCGTTGGCAACTTCGGTGTTCCAAGAGGCAGCGGCGGTGCTGTACACGGCCAAGTTGCCGGTGGCGCCTTCAAGACCTTGCAGGATGTTGGCCAATTGCAGGATGGCGGTGCCGCGGTTGGCAGCGCCCACGGCGCCGAAATAGGCGGCCAGTTCGGTCTCAAGAGCGGCGTTGGGCAGCAGGCCCATGTTGCCGAGCACGCGGGTGGCCAAAGCGGCATCGGTGACGGTGCCCAGGCCAGCCACTTGCTGGTTTGCCCAGGTGCTGTAGCTGGTGATCATGCTGGCGTTGGCGCCAGAAGCCAGACCGCCGGTGGCCGTGGTCACCTGGTTGTTGAACACGTTGAAAGCCGGCGACGTATCGAACAGCGCACGGTTGATCGTCATGACGGCGGCTTGTGCGCCAAATACGGTAACGGGCATGTGAGTTCCTCTCTTGGTTGAACTAAAGCGACAAGTTGCTTAAACGGGGTGATAGCTAGCCAACACCCACGCACACCTGAAAGGGCGTACGGGCATGCGTGCGCAAGCACCCCACCAAAACAAGTTTGCCAGCGCATTATCACTGAAGGGGCCCACCCCGCCACCCAACCCGCAGCCCAGCACAGTTACACAGGGCAATGTGATGGTTTTGCGCAACAGTGCGGGGTGTCTTGGGCACCCCACGCTGCACACACGCTGCCGCGACAGCTGGGCTAGCTTGGGGATTGCGGCCACCTAGTGGTGCCTTTACCGGCTAACTTGACGCCAGTGTAGGCAAGGCCCTGCCAAAGGGGTGGTGACGCGCGTCACACGGTGGGGTGGGTTTTGGGGCGGTTTTGGCCCTTTGGGGGCCGGTTTTGGGCTGTTGGGGGCTTGGGTGTGATGGGGGTCACGGTGGGGTGCGAACGCCAGGGCTGCTAAAACCCCGCTTCTTTTTGGTGCCGCACGGCCAGCACCACTACAGCCTGTGCGTCCACTCGGTAGCGGGCTACGTAGCCGGTGTTGCCAAAGTCAATGATCCATTCGCGGTAGTTGTCGGGCAGGTCTTCTACTGGGCGGCCCATCAGCGGTTGGTGGCCCAGCACCTGCAGCGCTTGCGCAATGGCTTGGCCTGCGCGTTGCGCGGCCGCTGGATTTTTGTGGCGCAAAAATTCACGCATACGCTGTAGGTCACGCACCGCGCTGGCGGCAAACCTTACTTGGTGCATGCGGGCGCGGGCTGTTCTGCATCGGTGCCCCAACTTTGCAGCCATGTGTGGACATCGGCCGCTGCGGCGTGTTCGCCGGTGGCGCGGTATTCGTCCCAGGCTTGCAGGGTGGCTTGTCGGAAGTCTTCGCGCTTTTCTTCGCGATCGACATATTGGGCAATGGCTTCGCGCATCATCCAGTGGGGGGTGCGGCGGCGCGCTTGGGCCAACTGCTCGATGCGCGCGCGGGTGTCGGCATCTAGCTTGACTGACATGGGTCGTGCGCCGGGGTTGGCTGCAGCTTCTGTCATAGATGGCCCCGAATGGTGTGAATAGGTATTACTTTATCAGCCCGGAAACGCCAGCCCGCCAATTTCAATGCGCTCAATGCCCACCAAAGTGACTGGCGCAAAGTTGGGGTCAGCGGGTTTGGTGAGCAGCCAGGTGCTGGGGCTGGGGCTGCTGGGGGCGTCGGAGGGCTGGCCTTGGGGCGTTAGCTTGAACTGGGCGGGGTTGCCCCAGAGCACGGCGGTGTCGGTGCCGGGGCCGCCCACTAGGGTGTCGCCGCCTTCGGGGCCCACGGCCAGGGTGTCGTTGCCGGGGCCGCCTTGCAGGGTGTCGGGGGCGTGGTCGGTGCGCCAGCCGCTGGCGGCGGGGGTTTGCCAGGACTGGGCCAGGGGAAGGCGGCCGTTGGCGTCTAGAGCGGCAGCGATGGTCTGCGGGGCAAAGGCTTGGGTGACGAATGGCTGCACCAGGGGGTGGGCCAGGAGTTGGGACAGATTTAGGGCCTGCGCGTTGACTGCGTCAGTTGCTGCGGCGAGTTCTTCTAAGGTGGGCTGGCGGCCCAAGGCGGTGCGCAGCAACAGGGCGGCGGCGGCCAGCACGTCTGGCGCGGTTTGGGACCAGCGCAGGCGCGGGTCCAGGTTTTGAGGTGGTTGACCGGCTGGGGTACTGGCTTGCCATTCGGGTTGTTCGGCCCAATCGGTGGACTGGGCTTGCAGGTGGATGCGGCCGTCTGTGGCCAGGGTGAAAGTGACGGCGGCGGATTCGCTGTCGGCGCCGCTCAGGTAGTCGTCGCCCTCGCCGCCGTCGACCAGGTCCGCGCTGCTGCCGCCTGCCAAGGTGTCGTTGCCTGCGCCGCCAAACAGGCGGTCGGCGCCCGGGCCGGTGTGCAACCACTGGCCGGCGGCGTTGGCTATCCAGGTGTCTGCGGTGTTTTGGCCGCTTGCGCCCGTCAATGGGCCGGATACAGCTACAAATTCAATAGCGCTTAGCACCACCACACCGGTGCTGGCAGGGGTGGTTTGCAGATGCAGCAGTTCGGTGCGCTGCGGCTGGCCTTGCAGTTGCCACGGCCCGGCTGCGGGGCCCAATTGCAGTTGCAACACCTGCACGGGCTGGCCAGGCGGGGCCAGGGCTGCGGTGTCGGCCACGGCCTGCACCAGCTCAGGTGTGCGGGGCACGGCGGCCAGGGCTTGCCACAGGGCCGCGCTGGGGTCGCCGCCCAGCACAGTGGGCTGTAGCGGGCCACTTGCGGTGGCGCTGCCCGCATCAGGCAGTTGCAGCAAGACGGCTTGCTCGGCCTTGGGGTGCAGCGCGATGTCGGGTGGCGCGGCTGCGGGTTGATTGGGCGCTTGCGGTAGGGGCGGCGGCGCAGGCACCGGGTCAATGGCGATGCGAAACCGGTCGCCCTGCACGGTGGTGGTCACCGGGTGGCCCATTTCCACGCTACGGGTGATGTTGATGGGCGGGCCGGGCGGTGGCTCGGGGGCGGGTGGAGGTGGCGGTCGCGGTGGCGGTGGTGGCGGAGGGGCCGCCACCTGAATCGCTACCGTGGCATTGGCCGCCAGTGCCCCGCCGCTGCCGCTGTGGCCCTGGTCGTTGATCTGCACCCCCAAACTGCCCGCGCCACTAAAGCCGCTGTTGGGCAGCCACTGCAGGCCCGCCAATGCGGCATTGACTTGCGCCAAGGTGCCCGTGGCCACGATGTTGGCGCTGGCGCTGCCTCCGCCTTGGGTGAAGGACAAACCCGTGGTGCTGGCCAGGGTGACCACGCCATTAGTGGCCGTCAGGCTGATGCGCACCGGGTTGGTCAGCGCATCTACATCGGCCACCGTGATGGCGTTGCCCAAGGCGGCGCTGAAGGTGACGGCCTGGCCCGCTGGGGTGTTGGCCGTGCTGGGGGCTTGCAGCGTGGGCGCGTCGTTGACGGCTTGCAGTGCCACGGTGCTGGTAAGGCTCACGCTGGCCGTGTCCACGCCACTGGCGGCGGTGCCGCCGTCGTCACGCACGCTGGCCCAAGCTACGACGCGTTGCGTGCCGCTGAACGCTTGGCCGCTGTGCGAATAGGCCAGGCCGTTGACCACGGTTTGCGCCTGCGCGGCTGTCCATGCGGTGGCCGGCGTCAGGGTCACAGTGGCGGTGCTGCCGCTGACCGACACGGCCATCTGCACATTGGGGCTGCCGCTGGCGGTGGCGCTGCTGCCTTGGGTGAGCTGCACTGCAGTGCCCTGCACCCAGAGCTGTTCAGCCGCGCCGTCAGCCACGCCCGCCACAGTGATCTGAATCTGATTGACTCGCTGGCCGGCCTGCTTGGGGTCAATGGCCGCTTGGCTGAACAGCGTGCTGGGGGTGGTGCTGTCTTCGGCGTAGGTGGGGTTGAGCGCAGTGGCGCTGGCGCTGGGCGCGGTGTTGGCCAGGGTGAGCACACCGCCTGCGGCCAACGACAGGGTGGAAGCCACGCTGCCAGTGTCGTCACCCGTCCAATGGGCGGCGTTAGCCAGCCGCGTGGCCCAGGCGGCCGCGCTGGCGGCGGTGGTGGGGCCGGTGTAGCGCAAGTGGTCAAGCTGCGGCGCCACAAAGCCCACGGCGTGGGTGCCGTTGGCCAGTGCATTGGCGGTGTCGGTGCCGTTGGGCAGGTTGCTGGCGCTGGCGCTGCTGGGGGTGATGGTGCCGGTGTTCCAGCCATTGGCGTCTTGCGGAAAGGTGCTGGTGCTGTTGAGGCCCCACAGCCACTTCAGCGCGGTGCCGCTGCCTTCAGTGATGAAGAAGTTGTCGCCAACGGTGGGCACTTTGTCGCCACCGGTAAAGCCGCTGACGCTGATGGCGGAGGTCAGATCGGCATCGGTGCTGAGGTTGCGCAGGGTGATCGCGCTGGCGCCGGTGCTGCTGGGCAAACTTAGCCGCAACAGCGTGCCGGGCAGGATGTCGGCTGCAGCCGTCCAAGTGACGGTGCCGTCGGTGCTGTTGTTGGTGGTGAACAGCCGGGTGGTGTTGGACCAGCCCCGGTCGGTGAACTGCAGCACCGTGCCAGCGGGGATGCGTGCCAACACGGCGAGCTCGACCGAGTTGGCAACTGCGCTCCAACCGACGACGGCCAAGTCGCCTGGGTTCATCTGACGCACTCCCCGGTTCGTTTTCTTGAATTTAGGAAAACGTCGGGGTGGACGTAAATTGGGGTCTGACCCCAATTGTTTGGCTCTGAGTCTTGGGATTTGCTATTTAAAAAGATAGCTGAATGCGGCGTGTTTTAGGGCGGTAGCGGCTGTTTTGTTTTGAGGCTTCATAAGTGCTTGATTTGAGCGCTCTGCCCAGAAGCACAACAGCCGAGCGGGCAGCCCGATAGCTCCATGTCCCCCGAAGAGTCCACTGGACTCTTCTCCTCCTCTATTTACGCTATCGGGCCACCCACTCGGCTGCTGCGCTTCACTCATGGCCGTCGAACGCGGGGTGCGCCAGTGCGCAGCTCGTGGTGTGCGGAAGTTCGTGACCCAAGGACCCCCAAACAACCCAACCATAAAACCAGGCGCTACCGCTCTAGAAACAAGCCCCTCTAGCTATCATTTTTATTAATTGGGGTCAGACCCCAATTGTTTCGAAAACACTCGCCAGGCTCAGGGGTTCCAGCGCACTGCCAGGTAGGGCCCCCAGCTGCGGATGTCAAACAAGCTGATGTTGGAGCGTTGTGACGACAGCTCTACCCCGCCCACCCACAGCAGGCCCGGCATGCCAGTGAGGGGGCCTTGGAGTTCAAAGCGGGCGCTGGCGCGCGAGATTCGGCGGCGGGCGTTGTTGTCCAGCAGGGCTGAATAACCAGTGGCGTCGCGGTTAAGCCCCAAGTCCACATCCAGCACCGCTGCGTGCCCGCTTTCAAGCTGACCCCAGATCAGCGTGGGCCGCAGGCTGAACTGGGCTTGCCGACCACCGGGGCGGGCGGCGTCGGTGGGGGTGTCAAGGCCCCAGCGGGCGGCCAGCTGCCAGCGAGACGGCTGCCACCAAGCAACGCCTGGGGCAACTCCCGAGGCATCAGCCTCGGTGGATTGGGTGCAGCCAACCAAGCCGCTTACACCCATGTATCGGCCCGACAGCAAGGGATTGCTGATGAGCTGCCGGGCTTGGGCATCGAGCGCCAAGCGCCCCACGCAAGGCAGTTGCGGCGCCGCGCCAAAACGCCAGCCCCAGCCGGCGCTTAAGCCCTGGGTTTGAAAACGGGTGGGTTGCACCAGCGGGGTGGGTGCGGGTTCGGGCCCCGGGGCTTCTGGGCTGTTGCTGTCGGCCACCGTGCCGCTAGTGGAGGTGGATGTGCCAGAGCCCGACACCCCGCCGCCCCGCGTGGCCAGGCCCGCCACGCTGGCCGACAGCGTCCAGCCCAGGCTGGGGTTGGAATGCTCCAGCACCAGTTCGGCTTGGCGGGAATCGGATTCAGGCACCCGCGGGCTGTTGCGGGCCAGCAGGCTGGCGGCCAAGTCCCAGCGGCGGCCGCTGTCCAGCAGGACGCCCGCCTCGAGCCGGGCATCGGCCCGCAGATAGCTGCCGGGGCGCGGGCGGTTGCTGGCGTCCAAGGGTAATTCAATGGGGGGGCCGCCGGGCACGGTGAGTTGCAGGCTGGGCGCAGTGGGGGCGCCCAGCAGGTTGCTGTCGTGCCCCACGCGCAAGGATGTGGTCAAACGCAAGCGGGGTGCGTCAGGCGCCTGACTGGCGGCGCTTTGCGAGCCGTTGGCGCGCGATGCACTCAGGCGCGCGCCCATGTCTTGCTGGCTGCGTTGCAGGGCGGCCTGCGCATCTTGGCGGGCCCGCTCAATTTGGGGTCGGATGTCGGCAGGTACGTCAGGCCGGGTCAATAGGGCGCCTAGCAATTGCACGGCCGATTCAGCGTCGCCCGAGCCCGCCAGGGCCAGCGCAAAGTCCATCTGCAGCGCGGGCTGGTCGGGGTCGAGCAGCAAGGCACGCTCCAAATGCTCGGCAGCGTCACCAAAGCGGCGCTGCGCCAGCAACTTGCGGCCTAGCAGAGCGAGCCATTCGGCGCTGCCTTGGCAGGCGGGCAGCACGCGCAGCAGCGCTTCAGGCGGCTGCGCGGCCCAGGCGCTGGTTTGGCATTCAAGTGTTGGGGAAACAGCGGCAGCGGGCACGGCAGCCTGCGCCAGCGCCACCAAGGGCGCACAGCTCAGCACAACGCAGGCGGCAGCGCGAACCCAGTCCACCTGGGGGCCAAGCCGCCCCCGCCCCGACCCCGAACGATCAGGCACCGGCCACCGGCGCCAATTGGTCTTGGGGCACCGGTGTGCGCAAGCTGGGCAAATCCGGATCGGGCGGCACGCCAGCCGATGCGGCGTGGGCGGCCACCAAGGGCACGGCATACACGTGGTGGGGTGTGCGCAGGCCGTCAAGCAAGAAGGTGCCCATGGACTGCAGCCCGGCGCCGCCAAGTTGCGCGGCCATGCCTTCGCCCACCAAGATGGGGTGAGCCAGATCAGCCGTCATGCCGACCAAGCGGCTCGCGATGGTGACGGTGCGGCCCATCACCATGTGCGTGCGGCGGCTGGCCAAGCCAAAACTGCCCGCCATGGCGGGGCCGGTTTCCAGGCCTAGACCCAGGGCCAAGGGCTCTAGCCCTGCGGGCACCTGCTGGGGCAAAACGGCATGCATGTTTGCTAGCAATTCAATAGCTGCTTTCAGCGCAGATGGGGCGCCTGCGCCAGAAATGTGGGGGGATTTCTCGTCGTCACTGGCGTTCCACACCGCCACCACGGCGTCGCCATGGAAGGATTCCACCACACCGCCGTGCTGCTGCACAACGCGCGCTGCTGCTGAAAAGAAAGCATGCAATACCGCCGCCGCCTCTTCGGGCGGGCGGGCTTCGCAATAGGCGGAGAAGTTACGGATATCAGCAAACAGCACACTGACCTGCCGGGTGCTGGCGCGAATGGCGCTAGAAGGCGGCTGCAGCGCCAACGAAGCCGCCACGGGGGCGGGCAGGTAGCTCGACAAGTGCTGGAACAAGCGATCGCGTTCGCGGCGCGACAGCGCGTGTTCAGCCACCCCCAGGGCCACACCGGCCAACAACACCAGCAGCGCCGGAGCCAGCCAGCCGACCCACCAATTGATCTGCCACAACAGCAGCGCGTGAGCGCCAGCCATCGCCGCCGCGCAACCCAGCGCCGCCAGAGGCAAGCCCAACACGGGGCGGCGCCCACGCCCGCCAGCGGCCAGCAACAAGGCCAAGGCCAACGCGGCCGCTGCCCCCTGCAGCCACGGCGCGGCGCGGGGTGTGAACGGAGCCGTTCCATCCAGCAGGCCCACCATCAATTGCACATGTGCTTGCAGACCAGAGCTACCGCCGCCAAACGGGGTGGCGATGGTGTCGTTCAAACCAAACGCACTGCTGCCCACCAACACCCAGGCGCCGCGCAGCACGTCGCCGGGCACGCGGCCGGCCAGCACATCGACCGCCGACACGCTCACAAATCGATGCGGATGCAGCCGCCAACCAATGCGCATGTCGCCCGCCGCATCTAGGGGTACGGGTGCCAAGGCGCCGCTGGCGCTGGTCAACAGCCAGGGCGATTCCCACCAACTGCCGCGCTGGAGCTGCCAATTGGCGTCGCCGGTGGCGGCCATCAGGGCGGCCAGGCTGAGGGCCGGGTAGGAGCGGCCCGCCACGCACACCACCGCAGGTTGGTGGCGCACCACGCCGTCAGCCGCCACCCGGGGGCTGATGTGGCCGGTGTGACCGCTGGGGAGGTTGCCGTGTTGCGCGATAGCGGGGGTGTTGGCAATGAAGCCGCTGGCGTCGGCAAAAGGAGCCGGGCAGGTGGACCAGTCCAACGCACCTGCCAACTGGCCCGACCGAGGCTGCGCGCCTTGGGCGCCCGGCAAGGCAAACACCTGCGCCAGCACCGGTTTGTGGCGCTGCACGGCGGCGGCCAAGGCGGCGTCATCCGGGCGAGGGTCGGCAAACACCACATCCAGCACCTGCTGGCGGGCACCAGCGGCGGCAATGGCATCGAGCAACTGGGCCTGGGCTGCCCGTGGCCACGGCCAAGGGCCCAGCACGGCCAGGCTGCGTTCATCCACATCCACCACCACCACCCGACGCTCATCAGCCGTGGGGGTGGCCGATAGGCTGGCACCGGCGCGCCAGACCGAGTCGCCCAAACGCTCTTGCAGCGGCTGCAGCCAGCCGCCCAAGCCTTGTATCAACACCGCCCAAATCGCCAACGCAGCCGCCACGGCCAGCACCAGCACCGCCCAGCGGCTGCGCGCGGGTGTGCCGCTGGGGGCACTCTGGGGCGATGCGGGATTGGCGAGCGGGGCGGTCATGGCAGCTAAATCAACGGCCCCACAGCGTCACGCCGCGCACCACGCCGCCCGGCACGTTCTTGATGAAGCCGTAGCCCGCTTCGGTGCCGTCTAGGGTGAGCGCGCCGCTGATCTGCGCGTTGCTGACCTGGGGCACAAACTGCCCGTC
>JAAFIY010000101.1 GCA_013297985.1 Comamonadaceae bacterium
GCCTGGTGGCTGCAGTTGGACGCTTTGCAGGCCACGGTGCTGATGGTGTTCTCAGCGCTGCCCACCGCAGGCAGCGCCTATGTGCTGGCGGCTCGCATGGGCTACAACGGGCCGTATGTGGCGGGCCTGGTCACCCTGTCGACGTTGCTGGGCATGCTCAGCTTGCCGTTTGCACTGGCCCTGAAGGGCTGGGTGCTGGGCGCCTAAGCGGGGTGCTTGGTACCTAAGCCGTGTGCGTCTGCGCCAGCGCCCAGGCCACATGCTCGCGCACCAAATCGCTGCTGTCATCGGCCCGCGCGGCCAAGGCCTGGCGCAGCGGCCAGTCGTTCGGCGCAGGCGTTGCCGCCAGCGCGTTGCCCAGGGCCACGGCGATGTTGCGCAGCCAGCGCTCATGCCCGATGCGGCGGATGGCGCTGCCCTCGGTGTGGCGCAGAAAGTCAGCTTCGTCCCAAGCGAACAGCTCCACCAGGTTGCGTGGGCTGATGGCGCTGCGTTCGTCAAAGTCTGGCAAGGGGCTGCGCTGGGCGAACTTGTTCCACGGGCAAACCAACTGGCAGTCGTCGCAGCCATAGATGCGGTTGCCCATCAAGGGGCGCAGCTCAGGCGCGATGGGCCCGGCGTGCTCAATGGTCAGGTAGCTGATGCAGCGCCGCGCGTCTAACCGATACGGCGCCACGATGGCCTGGGTGGGGCATACATCGATGCAAGCGCTGCAAGTGCCGCAGTGGTCAGACACCGGCGCCGTGGTCGGCAAGGCCTGGTTGACAAACACCTCGCCCAAAAAGAACAAGCTGCCCGCGTCCCGCGACAAGGCCAAGGTGTGCTTGCCACGCCAGCCCAGGCCGCTGCGCTGGGCCAGCTCCACCTCGAGCACCGGGGCTGAATCGGTGAAGGCGCGGGTGTGAATGGGCCCCGCATTGGGCCCTAGGTGGTCGGCCAGCAGGCCCGGCAGGTCAGCTGCAAACGCAGCCAAGCGAGAACGCAGCACCCGGTGGTAATCGCGGCCGCGGGCGTAGATGGAGACGGTGGCCTGATGCGGGCTTTGGATGCGCTGCCACTCCACCGCGCGCCAATCGCCGTCGTCCCCCGCTGCGGTGGAATTGCGCGGCAAGTAGTCCAGGCGGGCAGTGATGATGCTCAGGGTGCCCGGCACCAGCTCTGCCGGGCGGGGGCGCAGGGCACCGTGGCGGGCCATGTAGTGCATGTCGCCCGCAAAGCCTTGGGCCAGCCATTGCAGCAAACCGGGTTCAGCGCTGCTCAGGTCCACGCCGCTGATGCCGATTTGGGACAATCCATGCCGCTGCGCCAAAGCGCGCAGCGCGGCCCCAAGGGCTGAATCAGAAAGCGGGGCAGCAGCGCCGTGCATGTATCCATTCTATGAACCCCGCAGGCCGCTACGGCAATCTCTGACAGTGCAGAGCGCTACATTTTTTGCAGCAAACGAAGCGGCCACCGCTGACTTGGCGCAACGCCTGGCACGCGCCCTGGCGCGCCAAGCGCAGGACAGCGGCCAGCCACTGGACGCGGTGATTGAACTGCACGGCGACCTGGGTGCGGGCAAAACCACCCTGGTGCGCCACCTGCTGCGTGCCCTGGGCGTGGCAGGCCGCATCAAAAGCCCCACCTACGCGTTGGTGGAGCCCTATGAACTGCCCGCGCACCCCAACGCGGCGGCGCCGTGGCAGGCTTTTCACCTGGACCTGTATCGTTTTTCTGACCCGCGCGAATGGGCTGATGCGGGCCTGCGTGACGTATTTGCCACGCCCGCACTGAAGTTGGTGGAGTGGCCCGAACGCGCTGCAGGGGCCGCGCCGGTGGCCGACGTGCAAATTTGGCTGCGACTGGCCGAAAGCGACAGCGCGCCGCGTGCGCCAGTGGGCGCCGATGACGACGCCCCCACCGACACCCCGCGCCAGATCACCCTGCAAGCGCTCACGCCGCGCGGGGTTGCCCATTTGCAAGCGGCGGGCTTTGCTTCAAAATAGATAGCGTGAAAACGCCATCTGGTCAGCGCGAAAGCCTTGTCACGCTTGCGGCCAACAGCCCGGCCTTAAGCCGTCGCACCTTGGTGCAAGGCGCGGGCTGGCTCGCTCTGTGGCTGGGCCCTGCGCAAATTGCGCGTGGCGCCACCATTTTGGCGGTGCGCATTTGGCCGGCCGCTGACTACTCCCGCGTCACCATCGAAAGCGACGGCGCCCTGGTGGCCCGCAAGGTATTTGTGGCCGAGCCACCGCGCTTGGCGGTGGACATTGAAGGCATTGACCTCACACCGCCGCTGCGCGAACTGGTGGCCAAGGTCCGCACCGATGACCCCAACATCGCCGGTATCCGCGTGGGCCAACAGCACCCTGGCACCGTGCGGCTGGTGCTGGACTTAAAGCAAGCCATTGAGCCGCAGGTGTTCAACCTGGCGCCGGTGGCGGCTTACCAGCACCGGCTGGTGCTTGACCTGTACCCCACCCGCGGGCCCGATCCGCTGCAAACGCTGATTCGCGAGCGGGACCGCGACGCGGGCACCAGTGCAGCGCGCGCAGCAACCTCGTCGGGTGCCGCGCCAAGTGCCGCGCCCGCTGCAGCCGACCCATTGGGCGACCTGATCGCCGAGCGCAACCGCAGCGCAGGCGCCGTGGCCCAGTCCGCCAGCCCGGCACCCGCCGCGGCCACCACGACCGCCAGCGCGCCCTCAAATCCCGCCCCCTCCCCCCCCAACGCCGCCGCCCCGGCCGACGCCCGCCCCAGTGGCCGCATCGACCGCTTCATCGTGGTGGCGCTTGACCCTGGCCACGGCGGCGAAGACCCTGGCGCCATTGGCCCGGCGGGCACGCGCGAAAAAGACATCGTGCTGGCCATCTCGTTCAAGCTGCGCGACCGCATCAATGCCGCCACGGTGCAAACCGCCCAAGGCCGCTACCCGATGCGAGCGTTTCTGACCCGCGACGCTGATTTTTTTGTGCCGCTGATGCAGCGGGTGCACAAGGCGCGCCGGGTGCAGGCCGATTTGTTTGTGAGCGTGCACGCCGACGCCTTCTACAACCCCGAAGCGCGCGGCGCCAGCGTGTTCGCGTTAAGCGAAGGCGCCGCCAGCAGCAACGCCGCGCGCTGGATGGCCCAGCGTGAAAACAGCGCCGACAACGTAGGCGGCTTAAACGTGGCCAACACCCGCGACGGCGCGGTGCAGCGCGCCCTGCTGGACATGAGCACCACCGCGCAGATCAACGACAGCCTGCGCCTGGGCTCGAGCGTGTTGGGTGAGATTGGCCGCTTTGCCCGCCTGCACAAGCCGCGCGTCGAGCAAGCTGGTTTTGCGGTGCTGCGCGCGCCAGACATCCCCAGCGTGCTGGTGGAAACCGCCTTTATCAGCAACCCGGGCGAAGAACAGCGCCTGCGCGACCCCGACTACCAAGACGCCTTGGCCGATGCGCTGTTGCGCGGCATTCAGCGCTACTTCAGCCGCAATCCGCCCTTGGCCAGAAGCCGCCAGGCCTAGCACCGGTCCACGCTGAGCGGCGCCACCGGGTGAGGGCACGGTCACAGCCAAGGTCAACGCCAAGGTCACAGCCATGGTCACAATGGGCGCAATTGGCGCAGCGCTGCGCCCACACTACGGAGAAGCCCATGACCCAACTGCTGCTGATCGGTGCCACTGGCTTGGTGGGGCAAGCTTTGCTGCGTCAGGCCCTGGCGCGGCCCCAGGTCAGCGCCGTGGTGGCGCCATCGCGCCGCGCGCTGGACGCCCAGTGGGCGCACCCCAAGCTCAGCAACCCCCTTGTTTCTTTTGACGACCTGCCCACCACAGCGCCTTGGTGGCGTGCCGACGTGGTGATCTCCACCTTGGGCACCACGCTCAAAAAAGCGGGCTCGGCCGCCGCGTTTACCGCCGTTGACTACGGCGTGGTGATGGCCTGCGCACGCGCCGCGCGCGCAGCTGGCACGCGGGTGTTCATCAACAATTCGTCGCTGGGGGCCAACCCACAGGCCTCGGGTTTGTATCTGCGGGTGAAAGGTGAATTGGAACGTGACTTAGAAAAGCTCACCTTCGCCAGCGTCTGCCATGTGCGCCCCTCGCTGCTGGATGGGCGCGATCAGCCCAGCACCCGGCCCGACGGTCGGCCCATGGAGCAACTCAGCCTAAGCCTGGCGCGCAAGCTGGCCCCACTCATCCCCAAGCGCTACCGTGCAGTCAGCGTCGAACGGGTCGCGCACGCGCTGCTCCAAGAAGCGCTCAACCCCCAGCCGGGCGTGACTGCAATTGAATCCGACGCGCTGCAAGCGATGGATATGCAAGCGTGAGGCACTAGCGCGGCGGCGCCAGCGCCGTTTGCAAGCGCGCCACGGAGCTGTCCACGGTGGTCAGCACGGGCACCGCGTAACCAAGGCTTGCCAGCCGTTGGCGCACCGCAGGTGCTGCGCGTGCCAAGCTGAACTGGGCCAGCGCAATCACGGCACAGCCCTGGCGCACCAAGTGCTCGGCCGCGTCCGCCGCGGCACGGTCGTGGGTGGCCGTGTCACCTGCATTGAGGGCATCCATCGCGCCCACCGCCAAGGCGGTGCGCAAGGCCACGTCGCTGGCAAATTCGGCGGGCATGGATTGCAGCGTGGGGCCGAAGCTTGCTATCAAACCAATAGCTGCTTGCGGCGTTAAATGGGCGGTATCGGCCGTTTTTGCTTGAAACACTTGCAGCGACTGCTGATCACGCCACAGGCCTTGAGCCTCATCCACCATGGCTTCATTGGGCTTTAGGACCGGCAGGCCCGCGTGGCGCGCTTTGACGGCGTCAATGCAGGGCCCAAAGGCGCTGCAGGTAAACAAGATCGCATGGGCGCCGGTGGCCACTGCATAGTCAGCCAAGGTCATGAAGCGTTGCGTCATGGCGCCATCCAGCTGGCCGCTGCGGGCCAAGTCAGCGCTGAGCGAATCGTCCAGCAGGTTCATGCGCTGGGCTTGGGGCCACAGCCGATCAAGCGCTTCGTTGACGGGCGCAGGCGAATGCGCCAGCGCGTGGATAAGCGCAATGCGCGGCACCGCGAGACCGCCTCAGGCTGCAGCGCCCACTGGCCGAGGGGCCGCGCCGCCGCGCATGCGCCTACCCTGCGCCCACCACACCAAGGCCGCCAGCAAAAAGCCGGGCAGGTAGAACCAATGTTCACTGGCGCGGCCGCTGGGCACCTTCAGGGTCTTGATGTCCCAGCCCTGCTCCCAGCCACCCTTTTGCGCTCGGCTGCCAAAGCGGGTTTGGGCAATCTGCACCTTGCCGCCCAGGCTGACCACCGTCAGGCCTGAATCGCGCAAGCGCGCCCGGCCGTCGGCGGCCACGTCGCCCAATTGCAGGGCGACGGTCTTGACGACCTCATCGCCCTCAATGGTGGTGCCGCTGATGACGGCCACCATGCGCTCGCCAGCAGGGGCGTTTTTGGCAATGTCAAAAATCTGCGCGGCTTCGACATCGCGGTATTCCGGCGAGATTTGGTCCATGAACCAATCGGGGCGAAACAGCAGCAACACGGCAAGTGTGAGCGCGCCCATTTCCCACCACTGCATGCGAATACGAAACCAGCGCATGGTGATGGCCGCAAACAGCAAGGTGGCCAAGGTGCAGGCGCTGACCACCACCATCAACTCAAGCCAGCCGTCCACATTGATCAGCAGCAGCATGGGGTTGAAGATCCAGATAAACGGCAAGATCACTGTGCGCAGCGCATACACCGCACCTTGGATACCCGTCTTGATGGAATCCTCTCCGCTGATGGCCGCCGCCGCAAAGGTAGCCAGCCCCACCGGGGGTGTGATGTCCCCCATGATTCCGTAATAAAACACAAACAGGTGTACCGCGATCAGCGGAATGATCAAGCCGCTTTGCGCGCCCAGTTCCACCACCACCGGGGCCATCAAGGTGGCCACCAGCACATAGTTGGCCGTAGTGGGCACGCCCAGGCCCAGCACCAGGCATACAAAGGCGATGAACAGCAGCATCACCATCACATTGCCGCCGCTGACAAATTCCACAAACTCGGTCATGCGCAGGCCCAAGCCAGTGAGTGTGATGCCGCCCACGATGATGCCCGCAGTGGCCGTGGCCACACCAATGCCGATCATGTTGCGGCTGCCGTCTACCAAGCCTGCCGTTACATCGTGCCAGCCCTGGGCCCAGGTGTCGCCCACCGCCTGTTTGCGCAATAGGCGAATCAAGGGGCGCTGGGTCAGCATCAACACCACCAGCGTGACGATGGCCCAAAAGGCCGACAAGGCCGGCGACATTTCTTCGACCATCAGGCACCAAATCAGCATGCCGATGGGCATCAAAAAGTGAAGCCCCGCGCGCACCGTGGGCCAGGTGTCCATGGCCACTGGGCGTTCAATGTCGATGTCGTCAGGCAAGTCTGGGCAACGGGCCGCTTGCACCAGCGCCACCGCATACAGACCCAGCACCACCAGCGCGGTGGCATAGGGCGCCGCCGCGCCCAGCACCGCTTGCAAGCCTTGCAGCACGTAGTAGAGCACGCACACCACCAGCACCGAGCCCGACAGCCCCAAGCCCCAGCGCAGGGCCTTGTCGCTCATGGCACGCGGGGCGCGTTGCAAAATAGGTTGCATGCCGAGCTTCAAGGCCTCTAGGTGCACGATGTACAGCAGGCCGATGTAGCTCAGCGTGGCGGGCAAGATGGCGTGTTTCACGATTTCGGCGTAGCTGATGCCGACGTACTCCACCATCAAGAAGGCCGCTGCGCCCATAACCGGCGGCATGATCTGGCCGTTGACTGAAGCCATGGTCTCAATGGCCCCCGCCTTCACCCCGCCGTAGCCCGCTTTCTTCATGAGCGGGATGGTGAAGATGCCGCCGCTGACCACGTTGCTCACCGAGCTGCCGCTGATCATGCCGTTGAGCGCGCTGGACACCACGGCCACCTTGGCTGGGCCGCCGCGCAAGTGGCCCAAGGCGGCAAAGCTCACCTGCATCATGTAATTGCCACCGCCCGCCCGGTCGAGCAAAGCGCCAAACAACACATACACAAAAATCGCGCCTGTGGACACGCCCAGCGCAATGCCATACACGCCTTCGGTAGTCAGCCACATGTGGCTAAGCAGGCGGTTCAGGCTGGCGCCCTTGTGGGCCAGCACTTCGGGCATGTAGGGCCCCAGCATGGCATAGGCAATAAAGATGGCTGCCAAGGCGCTCATGGGCCAGCCCACGGCGCGCCGGGTGGCTTCTAGCAGCAGCACGATGCCCACCGTGGCCACCACGATGTCTTGCAAGATGGGGGTGCCAGGGCGCGCGGCCAACTGGTCGTAAAACAGCAGCAGATAAGCACCTGCAAACGCGCCCGCAAAGGCCATGGCCCAATCAGTAATGGGTACGTGCGCGCGCGGCGAGCGCTTGAACGCGGGCCAAGCGGTAAAGGCCAAAAACAAGGCAAAGGCCAAATGGGTGGCCCGTGCCTGGGTGTCGTTGATGACGCCCCAACCCAGAGCAAAGGGTAGCGGCGACGCGTACCAAAGTTGAAACAGCGCCCACAACAAACACACACCGGTAATCACTTGAGCTGTCAGCCCGGTGGGCTTGCGGCCGCCGGTATCGGTGTCGGCCACCAGTTGCTGCAGGCTCTCAGGGGCTTTTTCTAGGTCAGTGGCCATGGTCTGGTTGGTGTGGTGGGCGGCGGCAATAAAAAAAACGGGGCCGACTAAGCGGCCCCGTTGAGATCAGGTCGCGGAAATGCAGAGCTTACTGAATCCAGCCTTTTTCACGGTAGAAGCGCGCTGCGCCTTCATGCAAAGGGGCGGACAAGCCCATCTTCACCATGTTCTCGGGCGTCAAGGTGCCCAGGGCGGGGTGCAGGCCTTTGAATTCATTGAAGTTGTCAAACACCTGCTTGACCAAGGTGTACACCACATCGGCCGGGGTTTTGGACGAAGCCACCAGGGTGGCAATCACGCCGTAGGTTTGAGTGGCTTGCGGGTTGTTGGGGTACAGGCCTGCCGGAATGGTGGCGCGGGTGTAGAAGGGCTTGTCGGCCAGCAGTTTGTCAACCGCCGGGCCAGTCATGGGAATCAGGCGAGCGCCGCAAGCAGTGGTGGGGTCTTGGATGTTGGCGCTGGGGTGGCCCACCGCAAACAAAAAGCCGTCAATCTTGCCGTCGCACAGCGCGGGGCCGTGCTCGTCAGCGCGCAGTTCAGAGGCCAGGGCAAAGTCGCTGGTGCGCCAGCCGATGGCCGCCAGGTACTCCTCAGCCGCCGCGCGGGTGCCGCTGCCGGGGTTGCCAATGTTGAAGCGCTTGCCGCGGAAGTCCTCAAAGCGGGTGATGTTGGCTTCTTTGCGGGCCACCACCGTCACCGGCTCGGCGTGCACCGAAAACACCGCGCGCAGATCACTGTGCGCGCCGCCTTGCTGGAAGCCCGCCAGCCCACGCGTGGCGTTGAACTGCACGTCGCTTTGCGCAAAACCAAAGTCCAGCTCGCCTTGACGGATGGTGTTGACGTTAAACACCGAACCCCCCGTGGATTCCACCGAGCAGCGGATGTTGTGGCGGGCGCGGTCTTTGTTCACCAACCGGCAAATGGCGCCACCCGCCGCGTAGTACACACCCGTCACGCCACCGGTGCCGATGGTGATAAAGCGCTGCTGCGCCATGCTGGGCAGTGCGGTGGCACCCAGGGCGGCAACGGCCAGGGTAGCTAAGGCGAGTTTGAGTTTGCGCATGGAGTCGATCCTTCGGCGTTGGTTTGATGGGTGGTTTAGGCAGGCAATACGTCGTGGATGGCTCCACGCAGCTTGTCTACCAGTTCGTCGATGTGCGCGGTGCTGCACACAAAGGGCGGCGCCAGCAGCACATGATCACCGTTTTCGCCATCCACTGTGCCGCCCATGGGATAACACAGCAGCCCGCGCTGGATGGCCGCTTGCTTGATGCGGGCGTGGGTCTTTTGGGCGCTGGGCAGGGGCTGTTTGCTGGTGCGGTCAGCCACCAGCTCTAGCCCCCAAAACAGCCCGCGACCCCGGATATCGCCCACGTTCGGGTGATCGCCCAGCGCGTCTTTTAGGGAAATCCCCAGGTGCTGGCCCAAGGCCTGAACCTGCGGCAACAAGCTGCGAATCACCGGCTGCACGGCCAGCGCGGCCGCACAGGCCACCGGGTGGCCCAAATAGGTGTGGCCATGCTGAAAAAAGCCGCTGCCCGCGCGAATGGCTTCCCAAATGCGCTCTTGCACCAGCAGCGCACCAATGGGCTGATAACCGGCGCCCAGGCCTTTGGCCACGGCCAGCAAATCGGGCACCACCCCGTCGTGCTCGCAGGCATGCAGGGTGCCCGTGCGGCCCATGCCGCACATCACTTCGTCCAAGATCAGCAGCACGCCATAGCGGTCGCAAATTTCGCGTATGCGCGCGAGATAGCCCGGCGCAGCGGCCACCGCGCCCAGGGTGGCCCCCACCACCGGCTCGGCCACAAAGGCGGCTACGGTGTCGGGGCCCAGGCGCAAGATTTCAGCTTCCAGCAAATTGGCGGCGCGCTGGCCATAGTCGTACAGGCTCTCACCAGGCAACTGATGCCGGTAAGGGTGGCACTCATCGATGTGCGTAATGGGCAGCAGCAGCGACGCAAACTGCGCGCGCCGCCAGCGGTTGCCGCCGGCTGACAAGGCGCCCAGCGTGTTGCCGTGATAGCTCTGCCAACGGGCAATGATGCGGTTGCGCTGGGGCTGGCCGCATTCAGCGTGGTATTGCACCGCCATCTTCAAAGCGGCTTCCATGGCCTCTGAGCCGCCCGAGACAAAGTACACCCGCTGCAGGCCCGCTGGGGCGTGGGCCACCAAATCGTCAGCCAAGGCTTCGGCACCTTCGCTCGTCATGAACGAGGTGTGCGCATAGGCCAGCTTTTGCACCTGCGCCTGCACGGCTGCAATCACCTCGGGGTGGCTGTGGCCCAGACAGCTCACTGCCGCGCCGCCCGAGCCGTCCAAATAGCGACGGCCCTGGTCATCAATCAAGTACGGGCCATCGCCCGCCGCGGCCACTGGATAGCTTTGCCGCAGATGGCGATGAAACACATGGCTTGCGCCCGACGGGCTCGCACGCACGGGCTGGGCCGAGGCCTGCACCTGATCAAAACGTTCCGTTGCGCCCATTTAGATTCCCTCTGCAGCTATCAATCTTGTAGCAAGTCGCTCATGCCACGCCCCGATTGTCTTTCAGACCCGTTGCCGCGCAGACCCTACCCACGGCAAGGCCACACCAGCCTTTCCACAATCCGTGCGCTCTCAGGCAGCGCTGCCGCTGCATCCAAAGACAACCCGGAGACAAGACCATGACCCCTTTGAATTCGCGCCCGTCAGTGCTGCGACGCAGACACTTGTTGCAAGCCAGTGGCGCCTTGGCCGCCGCTGTGGCGCTGCCCACCTGGGCCCAGGCCGCTTGGCCTGCGCGGCCGATTCGGTTGGTGGTGAACTTTGCACCGGGCAGCTCACCCGATTTGCTGGCACGCGCCATCAGCGCGCCGCTGCAACAGGCGCTGGGCCAGCCGGTCACCGTTGAGAACCGCTCGGGTGCAGGGGGGATCGTGGGCGGTGAGGCGGTGGTCAAGTCTGCGGCTGACGGCTACACCTTGCTGGTGGCTTCAGGCAGCAGTTTGTCGATCAACCCGCTGATTTATCCGCGCATGCCCTATGACCCGGCACGCGACCTCGCGCCAGTGGCGGCCTTGGCGCGCATTGAGGTGTTTTTGACGAGCCGAAGTGAAGCCAGCTATCGCACCTATGCTGAGTTTGTGCGATTTGCCAAGGCCAACCCGGCCCGGCTCACTTATGGATCACCGGGCAGCGGTTCGTCCCCGCACCTCGCGGGCGAAATGCTCAAGAGCCAGGCGGGTTTCTTCGCGGTGCATGTGCCCTATCGCGGCTCAGCCCCAGCCCTGCAAGCGCTGTTGGCTGGGCAAATTGACTACATGTTTGACCCCGGCATTGCCTTTGAGCACGTGCGCTCAGGCCGCCTGCGCATGTTGGCTGTGGGCAGCGCGCGCCGAGTGGGCCTGTGGCCCGACACCCCCACCCTGGCCGAACTGGGCTTGAACGGTTTTGACGCAGGCACCACCCATGCCGTCTACGCGCCCGCCAATACGCCTGCCGATGTCGTTACGCGCTTGAACGCTGAAATCAACAAAGCGCTGGCGGTGCCGCAGGTGCGCACCATGATCACCAACCTGGGTGCCGAACCCACCCCGATGAGTCCGGCCGACTTGCGCAATGTGCAAGCGTCTGATTTGCGGCGCTTCACCACCATCGTGCAAGAACGCAAGATCAGCGCGGACAGCTGATCTCTGCAACAGGCGCGGGGCCGGTGTGGCGCTTTCAGGCCGCCACTCGCCGCCGCGCCCGCCAAAACCCCGCCATGGCGAGCAGGCCGGGCGCCAAAACCAGCGCCCAAATCACCCATTGCAAATGGGCCTGCACCCAGGCGTTTTGGCCCAGCACGTAGCCCAGCCCCGTCACGCCCAACACCCACAGCAGGGCGCCTGCTGCGTTGTAGGCCACAAAGCTCCAGCGGTTCATGGCCGAAACGCCCGCAGTAAATGGCACGAAGGTGCGCAAGAAAGGCATGAAGCGGGCCGCCACCACGGTGATGCCGCCCCAGCGTTCGTAAAACGCATGGGCGGCGTCAAACGCCCGGCGGTTGAACCAGCGGGTTTGCTCCCAACGCCAGACCTGCGGGCCCACCCAGCGGCCAATTTGGTAATTGCACTGGTCGCCCAAAAACGCTGCGGCCAGCAGCACCGTCGCCGCCACAGGCCAACTGAGCACGCCCGCGCCGCACAGCGCGCCCACCACAAACAGCAGCGAATCGCCAGGCAGCAGCGGCATGACCACAACCCCGGTTTCAATGAACACAATCGCGAACAAGATGGCATAGACCCACGCGCCATATTGCTGCGTCCAGGCGAGCAAATGGGTGTCGACATGCGCAATAAAGTCCCACAGGGCCAGCCACCATTCCATGGGCGCGATTATCTGGGGCGCCTGTGGTCGGCTTTTGGCCCCGCTTTCGGCGCCGCTTTGCTAGCATGACCGTATGAGCCAAACCTGCCCCGCCTGCGGCACCGACAACGCCGACAGCGCCAAGTTCTGTCGTCAGTGCGGCAAGCGCCTGGACCTGGCCGCCGCGCCGGTTGCGGCATCGGGCCGCTGGCCTGTACTGCAAGCACCTGCACCCACTGCCGCCGCCACACCGTCGGCCGCGAGCCCTGCCCCCAGCGCCATGCCAAGCGGGATGCCCGCCGCGACCAGCAGCAGTCAGGCATCTGGCGGCAATCGAACCGGTATCTGGATGGCAGGCATTGCCCTGTTGGTGGCGCTGGGCGCAGTGGCTTGGGTGTTGATGCCGCGATCGTCCACGCCCGCATCCAGCAAGACAGCTGCCAGCACCCAACCGACCGCCCCGACCATCGCGGCGCCGCAAGCCCCGGCGCCCAGCGAGCCCTCCCCCGCCCCGGCCCCGGCCGCTGCCCCTGCGCCGCAGCCCGCCACCGCCTCCCCCCCTGCGCCGCCTGCGCCGCCGATGATCACCGAGGCTGCCTCGCCATCTGCGGCCGCTGGAGCCGCAACCCGTGCCAGCGCACCCGCGGCCGCTGCCGGTGCGCCCCGCGCAGCCGTTGCGGCGAGCACACCTGCCCCGCGCACAGCGGCCCCTGCCCCAGCTGACC
>JAAFIY010000102.1 GCA_013297985.1 Comamonadaceae bacterium
GGCCCGCGTGACCACTTCGCGCAAATCGCGGCTGAGCTCTGCGCGTGCGGCCACGCGGCTGACGGCTTCGCGTGCGGCGCTGCGATAGGGCTCGGCCAGCTTGCGCCAACGGTCCATGGCGCGGGCTAGGCGCGCGGCTACTTGGGGGTTGAAGGCGTCCAGCTCCAACACCCTTTCGCTCCAGAACACATAGCCCGCCGCATCGGTGCGGTGAAAGGCGCCGGGGTTGGCATTGCAGTAGCTAAAAATCAGGCTGCGCGCTCGGTTGGGGTTGCGCAAGTTAAAGGCGGGGTGCTGCATCAACTGGCGCACCGCTGGCAGCACTTGGCCGCCGCGGTCGGTGGCAGCAGCTTGCAGGGCAAACCACTTGTCCATCACCAGGGCTTCGTCTGCAAACAACTCAGCAAAACGCTCTAGCGCGGGCGCGGCCAGGCCGTGGCCGCTGCTGACCAGGGCGCTCAGGGCGTTGAAGCGATCGGTCATGTTGGTGGCGTCTTTAAAGCGCTGGTAGGTCTTGCCGGGCCAAATGGCGTCGGCGGTGTCGCGTGCGCCCAGGCACAGCATGGACAGCGCCAGCCCCGCCAGGGCGCGGCGGCCAGTGCTGACTGGGTCGGGCGTGTAGGCGCTGCGTTCGGCCAGCGCAGCGGTGGCCACTTGCGCCCACTGCGCATGAAGGCCGTGGGCGAGCTCAGCGCGCATGCGTTCGCGCACCCGGTGCACCTGCTGCGGGTCAACCACCTCAAGATGTTCGGCCACATAGGTTTCTGATGGCAGTGTCAGCACCAAGTCTTTGAAGGCGTCGTCTAGCTTGGCGTCAGCCAGCACCGCTGACAGGGCGGCCAGCGTGCCCAAATCAATGGCGGGGCGGGTGTCTTCGGCGGGGCGGGCCACGGCTTCTAGCGCGCGGCGCACCAGCAGTTGCTGGGCCGATTCCCAGCGGTTGAAAGGGTCGGTGTCATGCGCCAGCAGCAGGCGCAGTTGGTCGTCTGTCAGGTTGGCTTGCAGCACCACCGGCGCGCTAAAGCCGCGCAGCAGCGAAGGCACCGGCTCGGCAGTGACGCCGTCAAAGCTCACGCTGCAGTGGGTGTCAGTCAGCACCACGGTGTGGCTGGTGCCCAGGTGTTGGCCGCCTTGCTGCAGCGCAATTTCAGCCCCGCTGGCGGTGTCGATCAGCCCCACGGTGATGGGGATGACAAACGGTGCCTTGGTGGCTTGCCCGGGCGTGGGCGGGCAGCTTTGCTCAAAGTGCAGGGTGTAGCGCTGGGCAGCGCTGTCGTAGCTGCCAGACGATTTAAGCCGTGGCGTACCGGCCTGGGCATACCAGTGCTTGAAAGCGTCCAGATGCTGAGCCAGCGCCGATCGCGGATTGGCGTCACTGATGGCCTGGGCAAAGTCGTCACACGTCACGGCTTGGCCGTCGTGCCGCGCAAAGTAGAGCTTCAGGCCCGCCGCAAAGCCGTCGCGGCCCACCAGCGTTTGCATCATGCGAACGACTTCAGAGCCTTTTTCATACACCGTGACGGTGTAGAAATTGTTGATCTCCAAATACTGATCGGGCCGCACCGGGTGGGCCATGGGGCCTGCGTCTTCGGGGAACTGGGCGGTGCGCAGCACCCGAACGTCTTCAATACGCTTGACGGCGCGGGCCGAGGGCGTGCCCGCCAAATCTTGGCTGAATTCTTGGTCGCGAAAGACGGTGAGGCCTTCTTTCAAACTCAGCTGAAACCAGTCGCGGCAGGTGACGCGGTTACCCGTCCAGTTATGAAAATATTCGTGGCCGACCACGCTTTCAATGTTGCCAAAGTCCACGTCGGTGGCTGTGGCCGGGTTGGCCAACACAAACTTGGTGTTGAAGATGTTCAACCCCTTGTTTTCCATGGCGCCCATGTTGAAGTCGCTGGTGGCGACGATCATGAAGCGCTCTAAGTCAAGCGGCAGGCCAAAGCGGGCTTCGTCCCAGGCCACGCTGGCCATCAGCGACTGCATGGCGTGTTCGGTTTTGTCTAAGTCACCCGGGCGCACAAACACCTGCAGCAAATGGTCGGTGCCGCTGTGGCTTTGAATGCGCTGTTCGCGGCACACCAAGCAACCGGCCACCAGGGCAAACAGATAGCAGGGCTTTTTGTGCGGATCAACCCAGCGCGCCCAGTGGCGGCCGTCGTCCAGCACGCCGCCGTCCACCCGGTTGCCGTTGGACAGCAGCACCGGGTATTTGGCGGCATCGGCCCGCAGGGTGACCGCGTAGCTGGCCATCACGTCGGGTCGGTCTAAAAAGTAAGTGATGCGGCGAAAGCCTTCGGCCTCGCACTGGGTAAAAAACGTGTCTTGGCTGACATACAAGCCCATCAGCTGCGTGTTTTTGGCCGGGGCGCAGGTGGTGAAGATTTCCAGCTCAAACGATTCGGGCAGGCCGTCTAACACCAGTTGGCTGCCATCCATGCGAAACGACGCGCCTTGGCCGTTGACCAGCACGCGCGCCAGGTTGAGGTCTTCGCCGTCCAGCACCAAGGCTTGGTGGGGCTGATCGGGGTTGCGCCGCACGCTCATGCGGTTGAGCACACGGGTCTTGGCGGGGTCCAGATCAAACGTCAGATCGACGGTGTCAATCCACCACGCGGGCGGGGCGTAGTCTTGTCGTCGCACGACGGTGGCTTGGCCTTCACGCAGCATGGGGTTCTCCGGTGGGCGCTTGTGTGTTTACAAGGCTAAACAGGCTGTAGCGCCCTAAAATAGGGCGCAAGAAGCTATCATAAATGTAGCAAACGGCTTGGGGCATCACTTAGACGCCCTGCTTCAGGCTGGCGCTGATAAACGGGTCCAAGTCGCCATCCAGCACTTTCTGCGTGGCCGAAATTTCCACGTTGGTGCGCAAATCTTTGATGCGGCTTTGGTCGAGCACATAGCTGCGAATTTGATGGCCCCAGCCGACGTCGGTTTTGGTGTCTTCCAGCTTTTGCTGCTCAGCCAGGCGCTTGCGCATTTCGTGGTCATACAAGCGGCTGCGCAGGCGCCGCCAGGCCACGTCGCGGTTGCTGTGCTGGCTGCGGCCGTCTTGGCACTGCACCACGATGCCGGTGGGGATGTGCGTCAGGCGCACCGCCGAATCGGTTTTATTGATGTGCTGGCCGCCCGCGCCGCTGGCACGGAAGGTGTCGGTGCGCACATCCGCTGGGTTGATGTCGATCTCAATCGTGTCATCCACCTCGGGGTACACAAAAATCGACGCAAACGAGGTGTGCCGCCCGCCAGATGAATCAAACGGGCTTTTGCGCACTAGGCGGTGCACGCCGGTTTCAGTGCGCAGCAGGCCAAAGGCGTATTCGCCCTCGATCTTGATGGTGGCGCTGCGGATGCCTGCAATCTCGTCGGGCGATTCGTCTTCTACCGTGGCCTTGAAGCCTTTGCGCTCGGCGTACTTCAAATACTGGCGCAGCAGCATGCCCGCCCAGTCACAAGCCTCGGTGCCACCCGCGCCCGCTTGCACATCCACAAAGGCGTTGAGCGGGTCGGCCGGGTTGTTGAACATGCGGCGAAACTCCAGCAGCTCAATGTCAGCCGCCAGTGCAGCGGCTTCGGCTTCAAGTGTGAGCAAGCCGGGCTCGTCGCCTTCGTCGCGGCTCATGTCAAACAACTCGAGGTTGTCAGCCAGCGTTTGGGTCAGGCGGTTGAGCGTATCCACCACGCTGGAGAGCGCCTTTTGCTCTTTGCCCAGTTCTTGGGCTTTTTTGGGGTCGTTCCAGACGGCGGGGTCTTCTAGGCTGGCGTTAACGGTGCGCAGCCGGTCGGCTTTGGTATCGACGTCAAAGATACCCCCGTAAAGCGGCGGTGCGCTGTTGCAGATCCGTGAGGGTGGTGCCAATCAGGTTGATGCGTTCGATGTCCATGGGGCTGATTTTCTCATTGCCCCGTGGCCGCCTCCTCACAAGCGGCCAGATCAGCCCTGCAGATGGCCCTCAATGAGGGCAGCCAGCGCCTGCGGCTGGTCGTGGTGCAGCATGTGGCCACAGTCTTGGATGACCTCTATGCGGCAGTTGGCCACGTGCTTCAGGCGTTGGTGGAACTCCTCCAGCGTGTAGCTGCGCTTGTACCAACCTTGCATGCTGTCGGTGTCGCTTTCCACCACCAGCGTGGGTGCGGTGATGGCGGCATAAAAGGCCAGGGTTTCGTCCAAGCGGGTTTGGATGGGGTTGATCACTTTGTGCGCCGCCGCACCCAGAATGCGCCATTGCCCATCGGCCCCCTGCGCCGCCCAGTGGCGGGCCAGCCAATCAGCCTTGTCGGTGCTAAGACGCGGATTGGTTTTTTGCAGGCGGCGGGCCACGCCGTCAGCGCTGTCGTAAGGGCGCAGGTCAAGCTCACCTTTTTGTAGCGCGATAAGCTCATCCAGCCAGCGCACCAGCCGTTTTGGGGCTTGCTCAGGCTTATTGGCGGGCACACCAAAGCCTTCGATGTTGACCAAGCGCCGCAAGCGCTCAGGCCGTGCACCGGCATAGGTCATGGCCACATTGCCGCCCAGGCTGTGGCCTACCAAATCAAACGGCGCATCAGGCGACAGTTGTTGGCCCAGGGTGTCTAGGTCACCTACATAGTCAGCAAACCAAAACGCATCTGCGCCGCCGTCGCCACTGGCGCCGTAGCCGCGCCAATCGGGCGCCACGATGCGGTGCGCGGCCACAAAGGCGGGGCTGAAGGCATCGGCCACAAACTGGTACGACGCGGCCACGTCCATCCACCCATGCACCATCAGCACCAGTGGCGCGGTGCTGTCAGGCGCGGCGCCCCAGTGCAGCAAGTGATAGGGCAGGCCACGCACGGTGGCGGTGGTGGAAACGGCGGGGTGCAGGGGCTGATACATGCGGGGGATCATAGGTAGGCGGCTGCGTAAACTGGCAGCCACCCAGACGCCGACACGACAGCTTCCAACCCACGCCCAGCCATGACCCAATCGATGAATCTGCCCCTGCGAACCCTAGGCACCAGTGACTTGCACGTCACCCCCATTTGCCTGGGCACCATGACCTTTGGCGAGCAGGTGGACGAAGCCACATCCCACGCCATACTCAGCCGCAGCCTAGAGCGCGGCGTGAACTTTGTGGACACCGCCGAGATGTACGCCGTGCCCGTGCGCGCCGAAACCTACGGCGCCACCGAACGCCTCATTGGCAATTGGCTCAAGGCCCAGCCCAGCCGCCGCGCACAAATCGTGCTGGCCACCAAAGTGGCAGGCCCCGCGCGCCAGGCGCCCTGGGTGCGCCCAAACGACGGCATGACGGGCGAAGACATCATCCGCAGCTGCGAGGCCAGCCTAAAGCGCCTGCAGTGCGAGGTGATTGACCTGTACCAAATCCACTGGCCCGAGCGCACCGTGCCCGCCTTTGGCGCGGTGTACTACGACCCCAGCAAAGAGCGCAGCAAAACCCCGCTGCGCGAGCAACTCGACGCCCTGGCCACCCTGGTGCAGCGGGGCTGGGTGCGCCACGTGGGCATCAGCAATGAAACGCCTTGGGGCACGCATGAATTTGTGCGCCTGGCCGAACAGCACGGCCTGCCGCGCATGGCCAGCATCCAAAACCCCTATTGCCTGGTCAATCGCACCTACGACAACGGGCTGGACGAAACCTGCCACCGCCTGAACGTGAGCCTGCTGGCCTATTCGCCCCTGGGCTTTGGCCTGCTCACCGGCAAGTTTGACCAACACGCCCCCACCGACCCCGCTGCGCCGCAAGACGCCCGCATGGCCAAGTTTGAATCGGTGCGCCAACAGCGCTGGGGCCGCCCCGAAGCCCTGGCCGCCGCCCGCCAATACAACGCCCTGGCCCGCGACCACGGCCTAAGCCCCACCCGCATGGCCCTGGCCTGGTGCTACCAAAACTGGCGCGTGGCCAGCACCATCATCGGCGTGACCAGCCTGGCGCAATTGGATGAGGATTTGGATGCTTGGGGGACTGCGCTGTCGCCGGAGTTGTTGGCGGCGATTGATGCTGTGCGGTGGGTGCATCGGGATCCGGCGCAGTGAGTCACGTGCCCGATGGGGAGAGGGAATCCCCACTTCCATCCGAGGCAAGTTTGACGGACGCCATGTTTCTGGGGGACGGCTTTGGCGTTGTGGTCCAGGAGATTCGCAGCCGCCATAGCAAATCATTTCAACTGGCGGATCGGGTAAACGTTTTTGGGAACGCTTTCATGTTCTCGACTCACTTGGAGCGGGACAACCTGCAGCAAGCTGTCGTGTCGGCGCTGTTGTCAAAAGCGCTTACCGCCCTTCAAGGCTGTGTCGTAGTGGGCGAACGTGGTCTTTTGTCTGAAGCAACTTTGCTGGCGCGCAAAGCATTGGAGGTCACGTTTCGACTCGTCGCCGTTGCCAAATCAGCTCCCGTTGCCACCAAATACGTTGAGCTGGACGACGTCAACCGGCTCGGGCTTCTGAAGACGCTCAAGGCGCTGAAAGGCGTTTCGTTCACCCCGGAGCAGCAGCGCATGGTTGACGAGGCGAGCGCCGAGGCTGCTGCCACCGTCAGGGCAGCGGACATCAAAGAGCTTCAGACAAAGTGGTTCGCGCAAGAAGCGGGAATGCTGGACTTCTACAACTCGCTCTATGCCTATTGGAGTCAGTCCGCGCATACAACCATCCGCGACTTGGATCGTCTGGTTGAAAAGCGGCCAGACGGCTCTGTTGACTACTTTCGGTACGGACCAGAGACCGACGGATTGGACAACTTGCTGTGCTCGGTCATCGAGTGCGTACTCATCGCGCTGGAAGCGGCGTTCGGTGTTCTACCGGGAGGCCGCTTAGGCGAACTGATGGCACTTCGAGACGAGATGCTGGCGCTCAACGACGACATCGAGTCAGTTCGGAAGTCACCCTGACTCGTGGTCTGCTTCCCAGGGATCAATCACCACAACCCCCAAGCCCTCAAAGTCCCGCACATTGCGCGTGACCAAGCTAAGCCCATGCACGCTGGCCGTCGCTGCCAGCATCGCATCAATAGCGGGCAGCGGCCTGCCCGCAGCAGCTACCAGTTCACCCCAGCGCAAGGCCACCGGCACATCCACCGCCAAGATGCGGCCCAGAAAGTACGCCGGTAGCTCCACGTCCAGCCAATCGGCCAGCGCTGTCTTGCGGGCGGATGGGGGCAGGCGGGCGATGCCTTTCTTGAGCTCGGCCAGGGTCAGCACGCTGATGAACAAGGTGGCGGGTGGGCGGGCGGCCACCCAGGCCACCACGCTGGCGTCAGGCTGCGGGCGGCGCAGCTCGCTGAGGACGTTGGTGTCAATCAGGTAGGCCACGGCGGGCAGGCCTACAGATCAAGGTCGCGCAAGGGGGTGCGGTCGCGGGCCAGGTCCAGTCCCAAAGGCGGCTGGCCGGGCGCGTCACACAGGGGCGATGCGCGTAGAAAATCCACCAAGTTGCCGCGCCCGCCGTGGGCCAAGCGTTCATAGTCAGCCCGCGCCAGCACCACGGCCACTGATTTGCCGTGCACCGTGATGTCTTGCGGGCCGTGGGCGGTTTGCTTCACCAGCTCGGACAAGCGGGCCTTGGCGTCTTGCATGGACCAGGTGGCAGACATGGCAGCATCCTTAAAATAACCAGACTAGTCAGAGTTTACTCGCCGGTCGCCTAGATGGCCAAAAAACAAGCCCACATCAGCGAAACCCCCGCCACTGCGCTGCTGCGCCAGCAGGGGGTGGCGTTTACTGAGCACCCCTACGAATACCTAGAACACGGCGGCGCCTTGCACAGCGCCCAGGTGCTGGGCTGGGACCCGTTTGCGGTGGTCAAAACTCTGGTGATGCAAGACCAAGACGCCAAGCCCTTGTTGGTGCTGATGCACGGCAACCGCAGCGTGAGCACCAAGGCGCTGGCGCGGCAGATGGGGGCCAAGTCGGTGGAGCCGTGTAAGCCCGAAGTGGCCAACCGGCACAGCGGCTATTTGGTGGGCGGCACCTCGCCCTTTGCCACGCGGCGGGGCATGCCGGTGTATGTGGAGCAAACCGTGCTGGGGCTGCCGCGCATCTTGATCAACGGCGGGCGGCGGGGGTTTTTGATTGGGATTGATCCAGCCGTGCTCACCCGGGTGCTGGCAGCCGTGCCGGTGCAATGTGCTTTGGATGACTTGTAGAGCCGCGAGCTGACTGTGAGCCCCGCCGCTCGCCGCCACAATCTGCGCCATGAACGCTTACCTGCCCGCCCTGGCCACCGGGGCCGCCTACCTGATTGGCTCGCTGTCTTTCGCCGTCATCATCAGCCGCCTGATGCGGCTAGATGACCCCCGCACTTACGGCAGCAAGAACCCCGGCGCCACCAATGTGCTGCGTTCGGGCAACAAGGTGGCGGCGGTGCTTACGTTGTTGTTAGACGCCTTGAAGGGCCTGGTGCCGGTGCTGCTGGTGCAGTCCTATGGCGAGCGCTTTGGATTAGGGGCGGGCACGGTGGCGCTGGTGGGGCTGGCGGCGTTTGTGGGGCACCTGTGGCCGGTTTTTTTTAAGTTTGTGGGCGGCAAGGGCGTGGCCACCGCCATCGGGGTGGTGATTGGATTTGAACCCTTGCTGGGTCTGGCCTGCGCGGTGAGTTGGATCGTGATCGCGTATTTCTTTCGCTATTCATCGCTGGCGTCCATCGTGGCCGGGGTGTTTGCGCCGGTGTACTACGTGTTTGGCCATCAGGTGGCCTGGACGCTAGAGCGCCCCCTGCTGGGCGCCTTGGTGGCGATGATGTTTTTGCTGATCTGGCGGCATCGCGAAAACATTGAGCGGCTGCTCAAGGGCACCGAAAGCCGATTGGGGCAAAAGCAGGTGGCCGACCCCGCGCCACCGGCGGCCAGCCCCGCCGCAGTCAAACCGCGCAGCAAGGCCAACGCTACAAAAAAGTGAGCTAACTCCGCCCATTTTTAGGGCGGATCAGGCCGATTTGGCTTACAAGCCTGCGTGCATAGCCTGGGACACCGATTGGCTCAAGCCCACCATCACCCGGTGGTTGAGCGACAGCGACACCACGTTGTGCGCCAAAGCCAGCACCACCTGGTTGCCTTCGCGGGCGGTGTTCTTCAGACGCGGCTCGGGCAGGGGTTCGCTGCGGGCGTCTAGCAACACGGCCACCCAGGGCTCTTGCGGGCGCAGGCCGCGGCGCAGCACCACGGCCACTTCTTCGTTTTTGAGGCGCACAAAGGTGCCGGGCGGGCTGGCGCCTGCGGCTTGCACCAAGGCTTCGCCCACGGCTTGTTGTTGCACTGTGGCGGCGTTCATCAGCAGGCGCAAAGATTCAGTCACCGATCGGCCCGCGCGGCTTTGGCGGGGGCTGACAAGCGCGGCGTAGCGGTCGATCACGCCCAGCACCTGTGACAGGCCCGTGGCCACAGCGGGCTCGGTGTCGGCGCCGCTGTCGTGGTGTTGGGCCACGATGTCCACCCACAGCGTGTCGTGCACGCCCAGGCGCATCAGCAGTGCAGCGCTGCGGTCGGCGTGTTGGTCCACCACGGCTTGCTGCTCGGGCGTGGGTCGGCCCGCTTGCAGGGCCAATTGGTCTTGCAGGCGGGTCATGGCGATGTTCATCGTCATGGCGGCGTGCACCAGCGCGTCGCGGTGGTGGCGCGGCATTTTCATTTCATTGGCGCACACTTGGCACAGCACCGCGCACACCAAGGCGTGGGCGCTGCTGTAGCCCGCCGTGCTGGTGGCGGCCATTTGAAACAGCAGGTACAGGCCGGTGTCGGTGTCTTGCGCCAATAGGTCTTGCATCCAGCGATCCAGCTGGGTGACCTTGCGGGCAAATTCTTGTGCGGCAGTGGGCGCATTCAGCAGCAGGGCCAGGGCTTGTTCCAAATCGCCCCATTGCGCCAGCAGCTCTTCGTAGGTGCCTTCTTCGGGGTCTAGAACGTTGACTGGGTGCATGGCGGTGTGGGGTGGGGGGGCCGATGCGGGTTTTACGGCGCTTTGCGTTCTAGCACCAGCCGGTCGGCGGTGCGGGTCATGTGCAGGCGGTTCAACACCGAATTGCCCAGCAGCACATGGGGCATGGCCGCAGGGGTGATGGCGGCGTCTACGTTGAGCAGCTCCATGTCGCCCAGGCGGATGCTGTCGAGCTTGACCAACCACGCTTGCGCCTGGCCGTTGGCGGTATTGACTTGCACCGTGGGCGCGTTATCGGTTTTGAGGCCCAGCCGATCGGCGTCGGGTTTGCCAATGGCCACCACGCTGGCACCGGTGTCCACCATGAACTGCACCGGCCGCCCGTTGATGCTGCCAGCGGTCACAAAGTGGCCGCGCGTGTCGCCCGCCAAGATGACTTTGCTGCCCACGCCACTGGCACGGGTGATGCCCGGGCCAATGGCCACTGGGGCGTGCCCCAGCCGCAGCACTTGCTGTTGGCCGTCAATGCTGATGGTGGCCTGGTCGCGCTCCACCCGCAGCACCCGCACGCCTTCGGCGCTTTCACCCGCTGCCAAGGCGCGCGGGGCCTGCCCGCTGATCACCAGCAGCGCCTTTTGCCCCAAGACACCTGCCAAGGTCACGCTCGGCTGTGCCTGCGCCACGCCCGCTGCCACCGTGCAGGCCAGCAGCACCGCACGCACCCAGCCTGTGCCTACATGCAAAGTGGCGACAGGGCGGGGCAGCAACATGAGCGTGTGCGGTCGGGCTAGTCGCGAAAGTTGTTAAACGTCAGCGGCCGGTCGGCCACGTCTTTGCGGATGAGCGCCATCACCGCTTGCAAGTCATCGCGCTTGGTGCCGGTGACGCGCACCGTTTCGCCCTGGATGGCGGCCTGCACCTTGATCTTGCTGTCTTTCACCAAGCGCTGGATTTTTTTGGCCAGTTCGCTGTCGATGCCGTTGCGAATCTTGATGATGCGGCGCACCGTGTCGCCACCCATCTTTTCAATATCGCCCACATCCAAAAAACGCACGTCCACACTGCGCTTGGTCATCTTGTTGCGCAAGATGTCTTCGATCTGCGCCAGCTGAAATTCAGCGTCACCCAGCAGGTGCACGGCTTTGTCTTTGTCTTTGTATTCAATGGCAGCGGCGGTGCCTTTGAAATCAAACCGGGTGGCGATCTCTTTGGCCGTGTTGTCCACGGCGTTTTTCACTTCCACCCAGTCGGCTTCGCAAACGGTGTCAAACGAGGGCATGGCGCTTTAGAAAAACACAGTAAATGGGGCATGCACAATCGCGCAGATGGTAGTCGAGAACATGGTGGCGCTGGCCCCGTACAACACCTTTGGCATCTTGTCCAAAGCGCACCGGCTGGCGCGTGTGGGCAGCGTGGCGCAGGTGCAGGCGCTGTGCGCTCAGCATGACTTGGCCCGCGCGGCGCCCTTTGTTTTGGGCGGCGGCAGCAACATCGTGTTGACGGGCGACGTGCATGCGCTGGTCATTAAAGTTGAAATTCCGGGCATCAGCTTGGTGGGCCAGACCGATCGCCATTGGCTGGTGCAAGTGGGCGCGGGTGAAAACTGGTCAGCCTTTGTGGACCACTGCTTGGCCCAGGGCTGGTTGGGGCTTGAGAACTTGGCTTTTATCCCTGGCACCTGTGGCGGCGCGCCGGTGCAAAACATCGGGGCATATGGCGTTGAGTTGCAAGACCGCCTGCACGAGGTGGACGCGGTGGATTTGGCAAGCGGCCAGCCCTTCACCCTGAGCAACGGCCAGTGTGCGTTTGGCTACCGCGATTCGATCTTTAAGCACCCGGGCGGCAACGGCCGTTTGGGCCTGGCGGGCCGGGCGCTCATCACCCATGTTCGCTTTGCGCTGCCTAAGCGCTGGCGCGCTGAGTTGAGTTATCTTGATCTGCAAAAAAAGGTGACTGAGACGGGGTTGACCCAACCCAGCGCCAGCCAAGTGCGCGATTGGGTGGTGGCCATCCGCCGCGCCAAGCTGCCTGACCCTGCCGTGATCGGTAACGTGGGCAGCTTTTTTAAGAACCCCACGGTAAGCGCTGAACAGTGCGCCGACATCATCGGGCGCGACCCCAAAGTGGTGCACTACCCCATGCCTGATGGCAGCTTCAAGCTGGCAGCGGCTTGGCTGATCGACGCCTGTGGCTGGAAAGGTAAAAGCATGGGCCAGGCGGCCGTGCATGACCGGCAAGCGCTCGTGCTGGTCAACCGCGGCCATGGGTCTACCAGCGCCACCGGCGGCGAAGTGATGACGCTGGCCCGCGCCATTCAAACCAGCGTGTACGAGCGCTTTGGCATCCGCCTAGAGCCCGAGCCGGTGGTGGTGGGGCACGGCGCCTAAACCCCCCCGGCACACTGCAGAAGGAAAGCCATGAGCACCGCAACCGAGCGCGCCGAAGAGCTGGTGGGCCAAGTGCGCAACCGCTGGCGCGAGCTGGCGCTGTGGATGGCCAAGCGCGCGTGGTGGCTTTGGCTGGGGGTGTGGGGCACGGTGGCCGTGCTGGTGG
>JAAFIY010000103.1 GCA_013297985.1 Comamonadaceae bacterium
CACATCAGCGGCGGCGGGCATCCGCGCCGCAAGGCGCTTACAAAGGCAACAGGTGGCAGCAGCAGCAGCGCAGGCCCGGGCGGTGGAGTGGGGCCAGTCTTGGGGAGATGCTTCGGCTTCTGAGCCTGCCGATGCAGATGAGCGACAAGCCCATGCGTTCGGTATGCCCGATGCACGGCGGGCCGATGTGTCTGATTTGCGGCACGCGGATGCCGTGGGCCAGGCCAGCCCCTTGGGCGTGTGGCCCAGCGGCCACGCGCTGCTAGATGCCGCCTTGCCCGGCGGTGGTTGGCCTTGGGGCGGCTTGGTACAGGTGCTGCAAAGCCATCCGCTGCAGCGGGTGTGGAGCCTGCTGGCGCCGGGCTTGGCGGGGGCGCTGCGGGGGCGCTCGGGGCCGCTGGTGCTGGTCAATCCACCGGCTGAGCCCTTTGGCCCCGCGCTGGCCCTGCAAGGCGTGCCGCCGCAGCGGCTGCTGTGGGTGCGCACGCCAGATGCCGTCAGCGCCCTGTGGGCGGCTGAGCAAGCCTTGCGCTGCCCGCAAGTGTTGGCGGTGCTGGCCTGGCTGCCTGCGGCGCGGGCCGATGCCTTGCGGCGCCTGCAGGTGGCCGCGCGGGGTGGGCACACGGGGCGCGGCCTGTTTGCCTTTGGCCCGCTGCCGCTGCCTGGGCAAGCGGGTGAAGCGTCATCGCCCGCCGTGCTGCGGCTGCAGGTAATTGACGCCGCTGTCACCGCAGCCACCCGCGCCGATTGGGGCGTGCGCATCCTTAAACGGCGCGGGCCGCCGCTGGAACAAGTGTTGTGGTTAAACCAAGCGATAAAAAGGCCGCTTGCGCCCTATTTATCGGCCCAAGCAGCTATTAAAAATGTAGCGAATGGCGAATCTGCGCCGCCCCAGTTGGTGGGGGCTTGAGCGATGTCGGGGGCGCAACCAAACCCGCAGGCCGTGGCGGCGGCCCAGGCGCACTTGCACTGGATCGCCCTGGGCCCGCCCGCCGATGAAGCCGTGCCCTGGGCGCATTGGGCGCTGCGCTTCACCCCCCGTGTGGCCTTGCTCGATGAGGCGGTGCTGCTGGACATCCACCCCAGCCTGCGCCTGTGGGGCGGTCGGCGCGCGCTGCTGCGCCAGTTGCTGGGCGGCGGCGACGCACTGGCGCCCGTGCCCTGGGCCAGCGGCGGCACCGCGCTGCTGGCGCTGGCGCGGCTGCGGGTGCAGGCACAGCCGCACACACCGCCGCACACGCTGCCCCACGTGTCTGCGCGCGTGCTTCCAGTTCACACCTTAAGCGCCTTGCGCCCGCACGCTGCGGCGTTGGCGCGCATGGGCTGTCGCACCTGGGGCGATGTGCAGGCGCTGCCACGCGCGGGCCTGGTGCGCCGCTTGGGCGCGCCTGCCTTGGCCGCGCTCGACCAAGCCCTGGGCCACATGCCTCACAGCCTGCCCTGGCTGCTGCTGCCGCAACACTTTGACGTGGCGCTGGACACCCCCGCCACCGCCCACCACGCGGCTGAACTGTTATGGACCGCGCAGCGCCTGCTGGGCCAGCTCAGCGTGTGGCTGCAGGCGCGCCAGTTGGGCGTGCTGGCGCTGCGCCTGCAATGGACGCACCACCTGCGCAGGCTCGATGGTGCAGACATTCCCCCCACCGGCCACACTGATCTGCGCACCGCCCAGCCGCTGCAGCAACTGGCGCACTTAAAGCGCCTGCTGGCCCAGCGACTAGAACGCACGCCGCTGGCCGCACCGGTGGATCGGCTGCGCCTGCAAAGCCTGCAAACCGCGCCCTGGCAGCCGCGCAACCGCAGTTGGCTGCCGGGCACGGATGGCTCCGACATCGACACCCAAGAGGGCGAAGCCTTGAGCCAATTGGTGGAACGTTTAAGCGAACGCCTAGGCGCCCAAGCGGTGCGTCACGCGGTGCCTGCCGACGACCACCGGCCCGAAGCCTTGCAGCACTGGCAACCCACCGCGCTGCACACGCCCGCGCTGCAAGCTTTGCTGTACAGCGGCGTGCAAGAGCCCACCTATGAGGCGCTGACCGCGCACACTGCGCCGCCACGCTTTGAGGTGCGCGAACCAACGCCGGTTGAGGTCTGCGCTGCGCCCCCCGCACTTTCCCACCCCACTTGGCTATTCAACCCCGCGCAGCCTCTGCCGCCCAGCGCCGCGCCGCTGGCGCTGATGTCACCGCACCCGCAGCAACGCCTTGAAACCCACTGGTGGCTGCCTGGCGGCCCGGTGCGGCGCGACTACTGGCTGGCCCGCCATGCGCGCTGGGGCGTGGTGTGGGTGTACCGCGATGCGAGCAGCGCCCCCGGCGCACCCGATGGCTGGTGGCTGCATGGCGTGATGGATTAAGGCAAGGCCATGCCCGACACCATCGACAAAACCTTGCAAGGCCCCGTCAGCTTGGCAGCAGTCAAGCTGCGTGCCGCCAATGACGAGCGCATCGCAGCCAACGCAGCCAATTCCACCGCGCCCGACTACGCCGAGCTGTTTTGCCTGACGCATTTCAGCTTTCAGCGCGGGGCCTCGCATCCGCATGAACTGGTGCAGCGCGCGGCCGAGCTGGGCTACACCGCGCTGGCCATTACAGACGAAGCCTCAGTCGCTGGCGTAGCGCGGGCCTTGCAGGCGCATCGGGATTGGATGCAGAAGGCTGCACTGCCCGCCGAACAACGGCCCACAGAGCCGCCCACAGAGCCGCCTGCATTGCGCCTGCTGTGGGGCGCTTCGTTTGAGCTGCCCGCGGGCACGCTCGGCACGCTCAGCCCACTGGCCTGCACCCTGGTGGCGCTGGCACGCGACACCGCAGGCTGGGGCGGGCTGTGCCAGTTCATCACCGCCACGCGCCGCGCTGCGCCCAAGGGCTGCTATCACATGCCTGCGGCCACTGACGCTGCTTGGGCGCTGCTGGCGGGCTGTGAATGCATCGTGGTGCTGCATCGCGGGCAGCGGGCGGCGAATGCATCGGCATCGGTGGGTACGGCGGCGGTGGTGGCCGACGACCCGCTGGCCATCCGTCCTTTTACTGATGCTATTGATTTAATAGCTGCTTGCGCCACAGTGACGGCGCTGGCGGCCGTTTTGCTTCGCAAGCCATCGCACCTTTGGCTGGGTGTGCAGGCGCTGCGCACGGCCGACGACGCCGCTTGGCACAGCGCGCTGCAGCAGGTGGCCGCCACCACCGGGGCGCAGCGGGTGGCAGTGGGCGGGGTGGTGATGCATCAGCGCAGCCGCAAGCCGCTGCTGGACGTGATCAACGCGGTGCGCGTGGGCAGGCCCCTGCACGCCTGCGGCCAGGCGCTGCATGCCAACGCTGAACGCCATTTGCGCCCCCGCCGCCAACTGGCCGAACTGTTTGATGCCGACGCATTGGCCGCCACCGTGGCGCTGGCTGATCGCTGCCGCTTTGATCCGGCAGACATCCGCTATCGCTACCCGTCTGAGAGCGTGCTGCCAGGCCTCACGCCCATGCAGACGCTGCGCCAGTTGACGGCTGAGGGCGCGGCGCAGCGTTATCCAGCCGGGGTGCCAGCGGGCGTGCTCAAGTTGATCGAGCACGAGATGACGCTGATCGACGAGCTGGGCTTTGCGATGTATTTCCTCACCGTGCACGACATCGTGCGCTTTGCACGCCAGCGCGGCATCTTGTGCCAGGGGCGCGGCTCGGCGGCCAATTCGGCGGTGTGCTATTGCCTGCACATCACCGAAGTCAACCCCGATCAGCACAGCCTGCTGTTTGAACGCTTCATCAGCCGCGCCCGCCGCGAGCCGCCCGATATTGATGTGGACTTTGAACACCAGCGGCGTGAAGAAGTCATTCAATACATCTACGCCAAATACGGCCGCGACCGTGCCGCGCTGGCCGCCGTGGTGGTGCGCTACCGCACCCGCAGCGCACTGCGCGACGTGGGCATGGCGCTGGCGGTGCCGCCCGAGTTGATCGACGCCTTCGCCAAAGACCACCACTGGTTTGACCGCCAGGTGGGCACCGACAGGCTGCCTAAGCTGCTGGCTGAGTTGGGCCTGGCCACCGCAGACGGGCAGGGCGCCATCACCGTGCCCGCTGATTTGCAAAGACAGATCACGCAGTGGATGGAATTGACGCTGCTGCTGCGCGGCACCCCGCGCCACCTAAGTCAACACGTGGGCGGCTTTGTGTTGACTGAGGGGCCACTGACGCAACTGGTGCCGGTTGAAAACGCCGCCATGCCCGATCGCAGCGTGATCCAGTGGGACAAAGAAGACTTGGAATCCACGGGCCTGATGAAGGTCGATGTGCTGGCCCTGGGCATGCTGTCGGCCCTGCGGCACATGCTGGTGCTGGCGGGGCAAAAACAATTGGGGTCAGACCCCAATTGTTTGGCGCTGGCGCCCAGCAGCCAGCCATGGCGCCTGCAAGACATCCCCCGCGAAGACCCCGCCGTGTACGACATGTGCTGCCAAGCCGACACCGTGGGCGTGTTCCAAATCGAAAGCCGGGCGCAGATGTCGATGCTGCCGCGCTTGAAGCCGCGCAATTTTTATGACCTGGTGGTGGAAGTCGCCCTGGTGCGCCCCGGCCCCATCCAAGGCGGCATGGTGCACCCCTATTTGCAGCGGCGGCTGAACCCGCAGCTGGTGCACTACCCCAGCCCTGAACTGCAAGAAGCCCTGGGCCGCACCCTGGGCGTGCCCATCTTTCAAGAGCAGGTGATGCAAGTGGCCATCCTGGCCGCGGGCTTCAGCCCCGATGAGGCCGATCGCTTGCGCCGCAGCATGGCCGCCTGGAAGATGCACGGCGACGTCAAACCCTTTTACGACCGCCTGGTGGGCGGCATGGTGGCGCGCGGCTATCAGCTTGAATTTGCCGAAACCATCTTTAAGCAAATGCAGGGCTTTGGCGAATACGGCTTTCCTGAGAGCCATTCGGCCAGCTTTGCGGTGCTGGTGTACTTCAGCGCGTGGTTCAAACGCCATCACCCTGATGTGTTTTTGTGCGGCCTGCTCAACGCCCAGCCCATGGGCTTCTACAGCCCCAGCCAGTTGGTGCAAGACGCCCAGCGCCACGGTGTGCAAGTGCGGCCGGTGTGCGTGCAGCGCAGCCATTGGCAAACCTTGCCCGAAGCCCCTAAACAATTGGGGTCAGACCCCAATTTCCACTTGGCCCCCGACGTCCCCTGGCCCAAACAATTGGGGTCTGACCCCAATTATTTTGGGGTGCCGGTGCGCCTGGGCCTGCAGCTGGTGGCGGGCCTGGGGGCTGCGGTGGGCCAGCGCATCGTGGCGGCGCGCGGGCAGGGCGCGTTTGTGGATGTAGATGACCTGGCCCGCCGCGCCAGCTTGGGCAAGCCTGAAGTGCAACTGCTGGCCGCTGCTGACGCCCTGGCCGCGCTGGTGGGCCATCGCCGCCAGCAGATGTGGGCTGCCGCGGGCACCCAGCGTCATGTGGCTGATATGCTTGCAGCGCTTGATTTACCTGCGGAGGCAGCTCCTGATTTGATAGCGGCACCCGAAGGCGAGGCAGTGGTGTTTGACTACGCCGCCACCGGCCTGACCTTGCGCCGCCACCCGCTGGCCATCCTGCGCCCGCGCCTGGCCCGCCGCGGCGCGCGCACGGCCGCGCAACTGGCGCATTTGGGCGCAGGCCACATCGTGCACGCCTGCGGTCTGGTCAATGTGCGCCAGCGCCCCAGCACCGCCAAGGGCACCACGTTCGTGACGCTAGAAGACGAATCCGGCAGCGTCAACATCATCGTCTGGGCGCAAGTGGCCGCTGACCACCGCGACGCCCTGCTGCACGCCCGCCTGCTGTGGTGCCAAGGCCGCTGGGAACACGGCACCGCCGAGCACGGCGACGCCGATGGCCGGGTGCGGCATTTGATTGCGCAGCGGCTGGTGGATGTCAGTGCCTGGCTGGGGCGCTTGTTGGATGCGGGCTTGAGCAGCCGCAACTTTCACTGAGCCGCGCCGGGCGGGCCCTGCAAGGTGCCCATCGGCCGCCGCCGGGGCCACAAAACTACAATCTCACCCCTTTGGCCACCTTCGGCCAAGTGCCCCGCACCGCCTTCTGATTCGCTTTTCGCACCTGCCAGCCAGCGCCCGACATGACCGCCCCACGCCCCACCACAGTTGCCGAAATCCGCCAGAGCTTTCTGGACTTCTTTGCCCAGCGCACCCACACCGTGGTGGCCAGCAGCCCCTTGGTGCCCGGCAACGACCCCACGCTGATGTTCACCAACAGCGGCATGGTGCAGTTCAAAGACGTGTTTTTGGGCAGCGATAAGCGCAGCTACGTGCGCGCGGCCAGCGTGCAGGCCTGCTTGCGCGCCGGGGGCAAGCACAACGACTTAGAAAACGTGGGCTACACCGCGCGGCACCACACGTTTTTTGAAATGCTGGGCAACTGGAGCTTTGGCAACTACTTCAAGCGCGAGTCACTCAAGTGGGGCTGGGAGCTGCTCACCCAGGTCTACAAACTGCCGGCTCACAAGCTGTGGGCCACGGTCTACATCGACGACGACGAGGCCTATGACATTTGGACCAAAGAAATTGGTCTGCCCGCCGACCGCGTGGTGCGCATTGGCGACAACAAGGGCGCCAAGTACGCCAGCGACAACTTTTGGATGATGGCCGACACCGGCCCCTGCGGCCCGTGCAGCGAAATCTTCTACGACCACGGCCCGCACATCGCCGGCGGCCCGCCCGGCAGCCCCGAACAAGACGGCGACCGCTACATCGAAATCTGGAACCACGTGTTCATGCAGTTCGACATGCAGCCCGATGGCAGCATCAAGAAACTGCCTGCCCCTTGCGTGGACACCGGCATGGGCTTGGAGCGCTTGGCCGCCATCCTGCAAGGCGTGCACAGCAACTATGAGATTGACCTGTTCCAGGCCCTCATTGCTGCTGCGGCCAAGGCCACGGGTTGCGCTGACATCCACCACCCCAGCCTGCGGGTGATTGCCGACCATATTCGCGCCACCGCGTTCTTGGTGGCCGACGGCGTCATCCCCGCCAGCGATGGCCGCGGCTATGTGCAGCGCCGCATCGTGCGCCGCGCCATTCGCCACGGCTACAAGCTGGGCTGCAAGGCGCCGTTTTTTCACAAACTGGTGCCCACGCTGGTGCAGCAAATGGGCGCGGCTTATCCCAATTTGGCCGCCAACGCGCAGCGCATCAGCGATGTGCTCAAGGCCGAAGAAGAACGCTTTTTTGAGACGCTGGCCAACGGCATGGAAATCTTGGACGGCGCCTTAGCGGGTGACGCCAAAACCCTGTCGGGTGACATCGCCTTCAAGCTGCACGACACCTACGGCTTTCCGCTGGACTTGACCAACGATGTCTGCCGTGAACGCGGCGTATCGGTGGACGAAGGCGGCTTTGCCGCTGCGATGCAGCACCAAAAAGACACGGCGCGGGCGGCAGGCAAATTCAAGATGGACCGCGCGCTGGAGTACGGCGGTGTGGGCAACACCTTCACCGGCTACGAACAGCTGGCAGGCGCTACAAAAGTGGTAGCGCTCTACGCTGATGGGGTGGGCGTTAGCAGCCTATCCTCTGGTCAATCTGGCGTGGTGGTGTTGGAATCGACACCCTTCTATGCCGAGTCGGGCGGGCAGGTGGGCGATGCGGGTGCCATCACCGCCAGCGGTATGCGTTTTGAGGTGGCCGACACCCAAAAAATCAAGGCCGACGTGTTCGGCCACCATGGCACCTTGGCCCAGGGCAGTTTGAAGGTGGGCGACGCGGTGCAAGCGCAAGTGCACACCGAGCAGCGCGCCGCCACCATGCGCAACCACTCGGTCACCCACCTGATGCACACCGCGCTGCGTGAGGTGTTGGGCAGTCATGTGCAGCAAAAAGGCAGCCTGGTGGACGCGCAAAAGACGCGCTTTGACTTTGCCCACAACGCGCCTGTTTCGCCCGAGCAAATCGCTGAGATTGAACGCCGCGTCAACGCCCAAACCCTGGCCAATGCGGCCACCCAAGCGCGTGTCATGCCCATTGACGAAGCGCAGAAAGTGGGCGCCACGATGCTGTTTGGCGAGAAATACGGCGACGAGGTGCGCGTGCTGGACATCGGCAACAGCCGCGAACTGTGCGGCGGCACCCACGTGGCGCGCACGGGCGACATTGGCCTGTTCAAGATCGTGGTGGAAGAAGGCGTGGCCGCAGGCGTGCGCCGCATTGAAGCCGTCACTGGCCTGAACGCGCTGGCCTATTTGCAGCAAACCGAAGGCACGGTGGCGCAAGCGGCAGGCGCGCTCAAGGCCCGGCCTGATGAGTTGGCCACCCGCATCGCGGCCCTGCAAGACCAGTTGCGCGCGGCTGAAAAAGAACTGGACCGCGCCAAAAGCAAACTGGCAGCAGCCCAGGGCGGCGACTTGGCCGCGCGTGCCGTCAACATCGGCGGCATCCAGGTGCTGGCCGCGCAGTTGGAAGGCGCCGACGCCCGCGTGCTGCGCGACACGCTGGACCAGCTCAAGAACAAGCTCAAAACCGCCGCCATCGTGCTGGCCACGGTTGAGGGCGGCAAGGTGCAATTGGCGGCAGGCGTCACTGCGGACAGCGTGGGCCGCGTGAAGGCCGGCGACTTGGTCAACCACGTGGCCAGCCAAGTCGGCGGCAAGGGCGGCGGCAAGCCCGACATGGCCATGGCCGGTGGCACTGAACCTGCCGCGCTGCCCGCCGCCCTGGCCAGCGTGGCGGGCTGGGTGGCCGCTAAGTTGGGTGTACCTGCTTGAGTCGCATCAAAATTAATTGGGGTCAGACCCCAATTGTTCGGGCCCTAGGCTTGGCGGCGACCTTGCTGCTGCTCAGCGCCTGCGCCGCCACCGACACATCCGCGCCAGCCTCGCCCGCACAGAGCGCAGCCGTACCCGCAGCCGCTACCGCACCTACAGCCGCTGCGGCACCTACTGTGGCGCCACGCGAATCGCAGTCAGCGTTAGTGCGCACCGAAGCGCGCGTGCCCTCGCTAGACGGCACCGATCTGCTGGCCTGGGTGTTTCGCCCAGGTGCCGATGCGCCGCTGCCGCGTGGCGTTGTGGTGGCCTTGCACGGCTGCGGCGGGCTATACGTCAGCCGGGCGGATCAGCCCTATGTGTTCAGCGCACGGCATCGCGGCATGGCCGAATTTTTGGCTCAGAACGGCTGGGCCAGCGTGTTCCCTGACAGCCTGACGCCACGCGGTGAGCGCGAGCTGTGCACCCAGCGCATCGGTCAGCGCCGCATCAACCAAACCCAGCGCCGCGCCGACACCCTGGGCGCCTTGGCCTGGGTGCGCCAACAGCCCTGGGCGCAAGGTCTGCCCGTGGTGGTGCTGGGCTGGAGCCACGGCGGCAGTGCGGTGCTGGCCAGCGTGGACGCCAGCCATCCGCTGGTGCAACGCGCCCAAGCGCGCCAAGCCAAGGCTGATTTGGCGGTGGCTTTCTACCCCGGCTGCAGCATCAATTTGCAACGCAGCGCAGGCCCAGTGGCGGCCACCGGCAGCCCAGCCCCATCTGCCAACCCCGCCGTGCGCGACGTGCAAACCACCCCGGCAGGTTGGCAGTCCAACACCCGCTTGCTGATTTTGACGGGCGCTTTGGACGACTGGACGCCCCCCGGTCCCTGCCGCGAACTGGCCCAGGCCCATGCCAACGCCACGCCACCGGTGAGCTATCACGAGTACCCAGGCGCCTACCACGGCTTTGACGACCCAGCCAACCCGGTGCGCCTGCGCCGCGACGTGCCCAACGGCGTCAATCCTGGCCAAGGCGTGCACGCAGGCGGCAACCCCGAAGCACGGGCACAGGCGTATGCGCTGCTACTGCAGCAGTTGCAAGCGCTACAAAAAAAGTAGCTAGCTGCGCCCTGTTGAGGGGCGCAATAGGTGATTTTGATCACCACGCAAGTGCGTGCCCGGGCCCTAGCATGAGGTGACACGCTTTGCTGTCACTGGAGCCCTTCATGCACGCTGTCGCCATGCCACTCAATCGCTGGTGGGCGCAATCGCTGCGCCGCGCTTGCCACTTGCCCTTGCGGGCGGTGGCCGCCACTTTTCTCGGCGCAGCCGTGGTGGCGCTGTCAGCCTGCGGCGGTGGCGACAGCGGCAGCCCAAGCCCTGCGGCACCGGTGCGTTTGGTGGGCGAGGTGTTGGCTGGGCCCGGCCAGATCGCCACCAGTGAGCTGCGCGCCACCGTAGGCTACAGCGGCGACTTGGCCACCTCGCGTGCGCTAGCCGCTGCTGGGCGCGCCAACATCTTGGACTTGCTCTTTGTGTTCCACGGCGCCCAGCGGGAGCCCGCGCCCAGCGTGCAGCCGCGCCCGGAAGCCGCCGCTGAGCTGGCCCGCTACGCCCGCGAAAACGCGGACCTGTTGGTGCCCGGCGTGCGCGTGGTGATCTTGGACGAAATCTTTTGGAATGCAGGTCTGCCCAGCACCAGCGCCGCTGACTTGCAAGCCCGCACCGAAGGGCTGCGCGCGGCGGTGGCCTTGGTGCGCCAGGCCATGCCGCTAGTGCGAGTGGGCATCACCGTCACGCCCTACGCCGTGGCCGGCGACGCCGCCACCCAAGCCCGGGTGCGCGCCGCCATCAGCCAGGCCCTGACCACGGTCGATTGGGTCGGCACCGACCCGTATTGGTTTGGCAACCCTGCCGAGGTGGCGGGCCTGAACGCCTGGACCGAACGCTTTGCCGATGACGCCCGCGCCGCCAACCCGCGCATCGAGACCTGGCTGATCGCGCAGGCCTTTAAAAGCCCAGATTGGGATTCCGCCGCTTTCACCACCCACATCAACGCCCAACTCAGCCATGCCGGGCGTTATGACCACGTGCTGTTTTTTGGCTGGCAGTTTGTGTCAGAGCTCACGCCGCTGTGGGCCGGGCGAAACCTGCCGCCCAGTCTCAAAGCTTTGTACGGGCCTTTTCTGCGGCCTTGAATGGCGTTTGTGACGGCGGCTGTCACACCAAGTCACCACCCGGGTGAATGGCGGGTCTTCTTACCCCTTATCTCGGGCTTGCCAGCGCCGAGGATGTGATTCAGGGTGCAAAGGTCCACATGGTGTGGCTCGGGCTGCCCTGCAGGAGAAACCACATGATCTCAGGAATAGGTGGGGGTATGGGCGGCATGCCGTCCATGGATGCCATGCGGCAGATGCAGCAAAAGATGTTCAGCAAGGCCGATGCAGATGCGTCGGGCGGGCTGGACATCAAAGAGTTTGAATCGGCCATGGCCAATAGCCCGATGGCAGGCAAAGGGCCGAAGGGCGTCACGGCTCAAGACGCCTTCAAAAAAATCGATGGCGACGGCAACGGCCAGCTCAGCACCACCGAAATGCAGGCGATGCAAGACCAGATGATGCAGCGCATGCAAAGCACGATGCAGGCATTCGGCGGCGCGGGTGCCGGCGGCATGGGTGGCATGGCAGGTGTGATGGGCGGCGGTGCAGCAAGCGACACCCAAAGCTCACTAGACGCCCTGTTGAAGGCCCTACAGACCAATGAAGACGCCGACACGTCCACCGAGACCGCTGACTCCACTTCAGGCACAGCCAAGCAAAAAGACCTGAGTGCGCAGCTGCGTGCCATGGTGGACCGCCTGACTGCCAGCTACGGACAGTGGGACACCCAATCGGTGAGCCATGGCGGCTTGGGCCGTTTGTTGTCTAGCGCCTGATCGGCACTGAGCCCTCGCCCGGCGCCAGTTCTGGGTTGGCGCTGGGCGCGGCGGCGGGCGGCCAAACCACCCAAACGCCAAATCGGTCGACCGAGTCGTGCCCGCAGTGCAATTGCCCGCCCCATCGCTGGGCGATCTGCGCCACGATGGCCAAACCCAGGCCGCAATGGCCGATGTCGGCATCGGTCGACAAGCGCACAAAGGGCTCGCGCGCTTGCGCGAATTGGCCGGGCGAAAGGCCTGGCCCGTGGTCCCACACGGTGATTTGGTGCTGGCCCAAGGGGTCGACTGACCACGCCAGTGTGAAAGGCGCGCGGCCATAGGCTTGGGCGTTGTCCAGCAGATTGGTCAACACCCGTTGCAGGCCCACGCTAGGCACCAGGGCGTCGGGTGCCAGCAGCTCAAGCGCTACTGGCTGGCCGCGCTCAGCGCAGCCCTGCACGGCAGACCGCAGCAGTTCAACGGCGCTTGCCGGGCGGCCAGACGCCGTGCCGGTATTGCCCTGCACATAGGCCAGGAACTGCGCCACGATGTGTTCAACCGCGCCCAATTCGGCCTGGGCTGCATCGGCCACCTCGGGGCTGCATTGGGTTTCGATGCGCAAGCGCAGTCGGGCCAGCGGCGTGCGCAGATCGTGCGA
>JAAFIY010000104.1 GCA_013297985.1 Comamonadaceae bacterium
GACTTCTCATGTCCACAACTGTCAGCGCAAAACCCGCTGACGTGGTGCACGAGTGGTTTGTGATTGACGCGACCGACAAGGTCCTCGGCCGGGTAGCCAGCGAAGTTGCCCTCCGGTTGCGCGGCAAACACAAAGCCATTTACACGCCCCACGTCGACACCGGCGATTTCATCGTCATTGTCAATGCCGCCAAGATCCGGGTCACCGGCAACAAGGCACTCGACAAGGTGTACTACCGCCATTCGGGCTTCCCCGGCGGTATCTACGGCACCAACTTCCGCGATATGCAGGCCAAGCACCCCGGCCGCGCGCTGGAAAAAGCGGTCAAGGGCATGCTGCCCAAAGGCCCCTTGGGTTACGCCATGATCAAGAAGCTCAAGGTCTATGCCGGTGCTGAGCACCCGCACAGCGCGCAGAGCCCCAAAGCCCTTGAGATCTGAGGAGCCCTGACATGATTGGTGATTGGAACAATGGCACCGGCCGACGCAAATCCAGCGTGGCCCGTGTGTTCATCAAAAAGGGCTCTGGAAAGATCACGATCAACGGTCGTGACATCCAGCAGTATTTCGGCCGCGAAACGTCGATCATGATCGCCAAGCAGCCGCTGATGCTGACCAACATGGCCGAAGCGTTTGACATCCAAGTCAACGTCCACGGCGGTGGTGAGTCGGGCCAAGCGGGTGCCACGCGGCACGGCATCACGCGCGCCTTGATCGACTACGACGCCACCCTGAAGCCCGCGTTGAGCCAGGCTGGCTTTGTGACTCGCGACGCCCGCGAAGTAGAGCGCAAGAAGGTTGGTTTGCACTCTGCTCGCCGTCGCAAGCAGTTCTCCAAGCGTTAATCGCCGGACTAGGCCCTGGGCTTGTGCCTGGGGCCTACCTTGCATCCAAGGTTTTCCTATGCAGCGCATGCGCGTGTGTTGCATTTTTTTCGGTGGCGCCCCACTGCCTGGTGTGCCCCGGGGGCCGGTTTGGTCGTTTGACTGGGAGCAGTTGCGATGCGCCTGAGACTGCTCGCCCGGCGCCTCACCATCAGCGCGCCCAACATGGCCATCCGTACTGCGTTGCCGTGGCCGTTTCGCTGGTTGGCCATGGCTGTGATGCTCGGCCTGTGCAGCGCTGTGGCCTTGTGGGCTTTTGAAGCCGGCCGCTCTTGGGCCGGTTTGGGCCGGATGGCCCATGATGAAATCAATTTGTTGCGCACTCAGTTGGCGGACGTGCAAGCCGAGCAGGCACGATCCAAAGCCGTGGCAGATTCCGCGCAGACCTTGCTGACTGCAGAGCGCGCAGCCCAGCAACGTTTGGCGAGCCAATTGCGCGCGCTGGAAGACGACAACCGCAATTTGCGGTCTGACCTGGCCTTTTATGAGCAGCTTCTGCCAGTGGCAGAGGGCATCTCCATTCGCAGTGTGCAAGGGCAAATCGCTGCCCCCACGGCGGATTCACCCGGTCGTCTGCGCTGGCAGGTGTTGGTGATGCAGTCTCAACGCAACGCGGCAGAGTTTTCGGGCGAACTGCATGTAACGGTGCAAGGCCAATTGGCCGGTCGCCCCTGGGCCTTGTCGGCCACTGAAGGGGCTCTGGCCCTGCGGGTGCGCCAGTCCCAGCGACTGGAAGGCTGGCTGGATTTGCCTGAAGGCGCTGTGGTCCAGCAGGTGATAGCCCGCGTCAGTGACGGTGCGGCCACTCGCGCCCAGCAGTCGGTGAAACCCTCTTAAGCGCCGCCCACTCCAGTCGCAGCCCGCACCACTTGGTGCTTTGTTGATACCCTTCGCGACTCGCACAGGAGCCAACCGCCATGTTTGCACGCAAAAAACTCCCGCTGATCCGCAGCCTGATCGCGGAAGGCACGCGCATCGAGGGCCAGTTGTTTTTTTCCGCCGGGCTGCGCATTGATGGACAGGTGGCGGGCAATGTGCGCCACGACGGTTCGGTGCCTAGCCTTTTGGTGTTGTCTGAAACGGCCGAAGTCCGGGGCGAGATTGAAGCCGATCACGTCATCGTCAACGGCCATGTCAGCGGTCCTATTTTTGCGCGCCAGCTGCTTGAACTTCAGCCCAAAGCGCGCGTGGACGGCGATGTGCGCTATGCCGCACTTGAAATGCACCAAGGCGCCACCATCACTGGACAGCTAAGCCCGTGGTCCGCCGAGGAAGACAAACCGACGCTCAAGCTGGCGGCCAACAACAGCTAGCGCGCTTGCCCGTGTGAGTTTCGGTGTCGGTGTCGGTGCCAGTGGCTCGCCGACGCCAGTTCGGGGCCAAGCCAGCGTGGCTCGCCCGGAGGGCTGGGGGGCAAGCGTCCCCACTCGGTGATTCCCGAGTGATTTGATGTAGTATGAAATTCAACGTTTGACCGGGAGCCCTCATGAGCGCCGTTGCTGAATCTATCGATACCGAAATGCCCGCCCCGATCGTCTTTACCGACAGCGCGGCGATCAAGGTAGCCGACCTCATTGCGGAAGAAGGCAACCCAGACCTGAAATTGCGCGTGTTCGTGCAAGGCGGCGGTTGTTCTGGTTTCCAGTACGGCTTTACCTTTGACGAGATCGTCAATGAAGACGACACCGTCATGCACAAAAACGGCGTGCAGTTGCTCATTGATGCGATGAGCTACCAATATCTGTTGGGCGCTGAGATTGACTACAAAGAAGACCTTCAAGGTGCTCAGTTCGTGATCAAAAACCCCAACGCCACGACCACCTGTGGCTGCGGATCGTCGTTTTCGGTATAGCACTGGCGCCAGCCAGGCGCTGCTTGTGCGCTAGCCTCCAAGAGGCCGCAGCCTCGCATTTAAGCGGGGTAGCAGCAACCCAACACACGGGCGCCATGGGCGCCCGTGATGCTTTGTGTGGGCAGCTTTTGGCGCAGCTGGTGCATGGCGGCAAACCAAGCGAACGCCGCCGCTTCGACTTGTAGCGGTGGCAGGCCGATGGCTGCGGTGCTGGCCACCTGTGGCGCCAGCGCACGCAGACCCACGGCGACCAACTGGGCTTGCAAGCGCGCCATCAACACGGGGTTGAGGGCGCCGCCTCCACACACGTGCACCGCATCCACCTGCGCCGCGTGCTGGCCGATCGCGGCGGCGCTAGTGCAGGCCGTTAACTCGATCAGACTGGTCTGCACGTCGGCGGGCGGCAGATGCGCCGACGCAAACGAAGTCAGCCGACTTTCCAGCCAGCCCAGGTCAAACAGATCGCGCCCCGTGCTCTTGGGTATAGGCTGCAAAAAATAGGGTTCTGAATCCAACAGGTGCTGCAGCAGGGGCCTGTTCACCCGACCGGTGCGGGCCCAGGCGCCGTCAACATCCATGCGGGTGCCGCGGTGCTTGTGGCACCAAGCGTCCAGCAGCACATTGGCGGGGCCACAGTCGAAGCCGATGACCGGTACCGACGGGTCGGCTGCCAGCACAGTCAAGTTGGCGATGCCGCCCCAGTTAAGCAGGGCTGCAGCTTTGCCCGGGCGCTGAAAGACATGCTGGTGAAACAGAGGTGCCAGGGGTGCGCCTTGGCCACCCGCAGCGACGTCGCGAGAACGGAAATCGCAGACCACATCGATCTGCGTCAGCTCGGCCAGTAGCGCGCCATTGAGCGTTTGAAGCGTGTAACCGACGCCGTCATGCAAGCCAGGTTGGTGGCGCAAGGTTTGGCCGTGGGCGCCGATCGCCTGCACCTCGCCGGGCTTGACCGACGCCGCGCTAAGTAGCGCTTGCACGACTTCGGCATAAAGGCGCGACAGCGCGTTTGCAGCCACGGCACTTCGGTGAAGCTCGTCCTTGCCGTATCGCTGGTTCAGCGCCAGCAAATCCTGGCGCAGTGGTTCGGGCAAATCTGCGCTGGCTTGCGCCCGCACCGTGAACTTCGTCGGTTGGGCGTCGTGCCAATGCACCAGCACGCCGTCTACGCCGTCCATCGACGTACCAGACATCAAGCCAATGGTTTGCATCAAGTGCAACCTTGCGATAAGCGCAGCCAGCGCTGAGCGTTCAGGGGTGTGGTAGCACCAAGCCCTTGGCAGAGGCCGCCATCGGCCCGCCGGGTAGCCGCGGTCACCTCAGGCCGAAGCTCACTGCGCCGAAGCAGGCGCCAAGGCCCGGGCGGCATCTAGCTTGCCGCGCATGGCGTTGGCGACCAAGGCAAACTGCTGTTTGGACTGCGCCGTCAGTTCAATCGCCTCGGTCTGCTGGGCCAAAGTCAAGGGGTCTTGGTGCACGCCATTGACGCGGAACTCAAAGTGCAGATGCGGCCCGGTGGCCCAGCCCGTGGCGCCCACCAAGCCCACATGCTGGCCTTGCTCCACCCGTTCACCCTTGGCCACCAGAATGCGGCTCAAGTGGGCGTACAGGGTGGTGTGATTGTTGCGGTGGCGCACTTCCACCACATTGCCGTAGCCGTTTTGCCAGCCAGCGAACTCCACCACGCCGTCGCCCACGGTGCGCGCGGGCGTACCGGTGGGTGCCGCGTAGTCCACGCCCAGGTGCGCGCGCCACTGCCGCAGAATAGGATGCATGCGCATCGCAAAACCGCTGGTGATGCGCGAAAACTCCATGGGCGAGGTGAGATAGGGACGTTTCAGGCTGCGGCCATCCATGCCAAAGTAGGCGCCGCCCTGTGGGCCTGCGTCGCTGAACCACACCGCATGGCGCGCCTTGCCGTTGTTGACGAATTCCACGCTCAGCACACGGCCGGTGCGCAACACCTCGCCGTCGCCTTCAAGCGCTTCATAAACCACGCTGAAGCGGTCACCTTTGCGCAGACCCCGATGAAAGTCGATGTCCCCGCCCAGGATCTCGGCAATCTGGGTTGCCACGCCGTCGGGCAGCCGCGCTTCATCGGTGGCAGCAAACAACGACGAGCGAATCACGCCGCTGCCCAGCCGAGCCGAGCTCACCAGTGGCATGGGCTTGACTGTCACGCTGAAGTCAGACGTGGGCGCCGCCCGCTCCAGCAGCAAACGCTTGAAGGTTTGCCCATCGTCATTCAGGCCCAGTGAAGCGCTCAGGCGCACCAAGCGCCCGTCGTTATCGACTTCTGCGCGCACCGGCCGATTGGCCAGGCCGCTCAGCAGGCTCTTGGCCTGCGGGTGGGTACGCAGCACTTGGGCGGCTGCGCTGTCGCTGACGCCCAGGCGGCGCAACAGGGCGTCGGCGGTGTCGCTCGAGCGAGTGCTGTCGGTGCGATACAGATTGAATCGGTGCAGGTCCAGCAGCTCGGCTTGTTTGTTCAGCTCAAACGGCGCCACGGTTTCGGTCACCAGCCGCACCGGCCCAGCGGCTGGATCCGGCGCCAAATTGGCAACGGCAAAGGCGCCGCCCGCACCGCACAGGCACACCAGTGCCACCGCAGCTGAGATCCCTTTGGAATGGTCTTGAACCCATTGGATGAGTCCGCTTTGCATCGTCCCAACTGGGCCCACGTGCTTTTTGATCAAACCAGACTCTCCACGAATCACCGGGGCCACATGGCGGCCGCCGCGCGCTTAGACCGTGTTGACACGCTGGATGTGGCCTAAGCGCTCAGTCGGCAGGTGCAAACTGCACCTTGCCTGAGCAAGCCACGCATGTCCAACTCGTACAAGGCGATCGGTTCTGGCGCCGACCTGCCCTTTGGGTTCTGTAGGACACAAGCAAGGCGCTTTGTCAACGCACCTAGAATCCCGTGCCCAAGAAGCGTCGCAGTATAGCGACACCCCATGCCTGTCCAACCGTATTGACCCCATGCCGCAAGCGCCTAACGCCGCCGACTCAGCAACAGCGCCCACCCCTAAAGCGCCGGTGGGGGGCTGGCCGCTGACCGACGCAGTGCGCCAGGCCATGGCGGTGAGCCTGCGCGGGGCAGATGAGCTGCTGCCCGAAGCCGACTGGCAAACCAAGCTGGCCAAGAGCGCCGCCACCGGCGTGCCGCTGCGCATCAAGCTGGGCCTAGACCCCACCGCGCCTGATCTGCACCTGGGCCACACCGTGGTGCTCAACAAAATGCGCCAGTTGCAGGACTTGGGGCACCAGGTGATCTTCCTGGTGGGCGACTTCACCAGCATGATTGGTGACCCTTCTGGCCGCAACACCACCCGACCGCCGCTCACCCGCGAGCAAATTGAAGCCAACGCCAAAACCTACTACGCCCAGGCCAGCTTGGTGCTAGACCCGGCGCGCACCGAGATTCGCTACAACAGCGAATGGAGCGATCCGCTGGGTGCGCGCGGCATGATTCAACTGGCCGCCCGCTACACCGTGGCCCGCATGATGGAGCGTGACGACTTTAAAAAGCGCTTTGAGGCGCAAACGCCCATCAGCGTGCATGAGTTTTTGTACCCGCTGATGCAAGGCTATGACTCGGTGGCCCTCAAGAGCGACCTGGAACTGGGCGGCACCGACCAAAAATTCAACCTGCTGGTGGGCCGCCACTTGCAGCAGGAATACGGCCAAGAGCCGCAATGCATCTTGACCATGCCGCTGTTGGTGGGCACCGACGGCGCGGACAAAATGTCCAAGAGCAAGAACAACTACATCGGCATCACCGAAAACGCCAACACCATGTTTGCCAAGGTGCTGTCGATCAGTGACGACTTGATGTGGAACTGGTTCACGCTCTTGAGCTTCAAGAGCGAAGCCGAGATTGCCGCTCTGCGCGCCGAAGTGGCCGCAGGCCGCAACCCCAAAGACGCCAAGGTGGCGCTGGCCAAAGAAATCACCACGCGGTTCCACAGTGCGGCCGATGCCGAGAAAGCCGAGCAAGACTTTGCCCTGCGCTCGCAAGGCGGCATTCCCGAGCAGATTGACGAGCGCGCCCTGAGCGGCGCGCCCATGGGTATTGCCGCACTTTTGAAAGCAGTGGGGCTGGCACCCTCCAGCAGCGAAGCCAACCGGCTGATTGATGGCGGCGGCGTGCGCGTGGATGGCGCGGTGGTCAGCGACAAGGCGCTCAAGCTCGACACCGGCACGCGGGTGCTGCAAGTGGGCAAGCGCAAGTTTGTGCGCGTGACCCTGAGCGCGTAGCCGCCTGGTGAATAAGTCTGCCCCCGGCTGGCTGGGCCATTGGCAGCCCGGGACCTGGCTGAAACTGGCTGCGGTGGTGGCGCTGGCCACTATCGCCTTGAAGACCTTGGCGTGGTGGGTCAGTGATTCAGTGGGTTTGTTGTCAGACGCGCTGGAGTCGTTTGTGAACTTGGCCAGTGCCTTGTTTGGGCTGGCCATGGTGACCTTGGCCAAGCGGCCTGCAGACGATTCCCACCCCTACGGCCACCACAAGGCGGAATACTTTTCTTCGGGCTTTGAAGGCGCACTCATCATGTGCGCCGCTGCCGCCATCATCTGGTTTGCGGTGCAGCGGCTGCTGGCGCCGCAGCCCTTGCAGGCCATGGGCTTGGGGCTGGTGTTGTCGTGCATCAGCTCTGCCCTCAACGGCGTATTGGGCTGGGCGATGCTGCAGGCGGCGCGGCAGCATCGATCGATTGCGCTAGAAGCCGATGCACGCCATTTGTTCACCGATGTGTGGACATCTGTGGGCGTGGTGGCCGGGCTGCTGCTGGCCACGCTCACGGGCTGGTTGTGGCTGGATGCGGCGGTGGCCATTGGCGTGGCGCTGAACATCTTGCGCGAAGGCACGCACCTGTTGCGCCGCAGTTGGCAGGGGCTGATGGACGAAGCCGTGGAGCCCGAGGCGCAGGCCCAAATCCAGCAGGTGCTGGCCAGTTTTGAGCACCACACCATTCGCTTTGACCATGTTGTCACCCGCCAAGCGGGGCAGCGGCGGTTTGTCGACTTGCACATGCACATGCCCGCAGGCTGGACATTGGGCCGCGCCGCGGCGGTGCGCACGAGCGTAGAACAAGCCCTGATGAGCGCCGTGCCCGGCCTGCGCGCCAGCATCCAATTGCTGCCCAGCGACGTCGAAGCGCACTTTGATGATCCCAAGGATTTGATCTGATGATCACCCTACTGCAGCGGGTGCGCCAAGCCAGCGTGACCGTCTCAGGCGAGGTGGTCGGCGAAATCGGCCCGGGCTTGTTGATGCTGGTCTGCGCCGAACCGGCTGACACGCCCGCGCTGGCCGACAAGCTGTTGGCCAAGGTGCTCAAGCTGCGGGTGCTGGCCGATGACGCGGGCAAGATGAACCGCAGCTTGACCGACACCGGCGGCGGGCTGTTGATCGTGAGTCAGTTCACTTTGGCCGCTGATTGCTCAGGCGGCAACCGGCCGAGCTTTACCAACGCCGCGCCACCCGACCTGGGCCGCGCCTTGTATGAGCATTTGGTGGCCCAAGCGCGGCTGCAGCATGCGGGCCCCGTGGCCTGCGGCGTGTTTGCGGCCGACATGCAGGTCAGCTTGGTCAATGACGGACCAGTCACCATTCCGCTCACTTTTCGATAGCGTCTTGCGCAGGCAGCGCGGGCGCTGGCGTGCCCTGGTGATAGCGCAGCAGCCAATGGCCGTGCACGCATTGCCACACCGACGAGCGCCATGTGCTGCCGGGCGCTTGGCCAGGCCCGGCGGTGGCGTCGCTGCGGTAGGTGAGCAAGGCGGTGTCGTCGCCCAGGCGGGTCAGTCGGAACTGGCTGGCGCGCACTGGGCTGGCGCTGGTTTGGATGCTCAAATACGCCAACACCGTGGCGCGGCTGTAGCACGCGCCTGAACGGCCCACTTCAAAAAACTCGGGATGCAGCAGCGCTTGCGCCCGCTCGGGCGTGGCGGGCGCGCCGGGGTGGTGCAGTTCGGTTTCTAGGGCGCTCAAATGCGCCAACAAGGCGGCTTCCGTCACAGCCGCTGCCCGCCCGCATACGGATTGGGCAGGCCCAGGCCCAGCATCAACAGGCTTTCGAGCGTTTCCATGTGGTCGGCATCGGCGGCGCTGGTTTCGTGGTCCCAGCCTTGGGCGTGCAGCGTGCCGTGGATCAGCAGGTGTACCGCGTGCTCGACCACGCTGCGACGCAGTTGCTGCGCCTCGCGCAGCAACACCGGCACGCACAGCACCAGGTCAGCGGCCACCACGGGGGCTTGGCTGTAGTCAAACGTGAGCACATTGGTGGCGTAGTCGCGACCGCGAAACTGCGCGTTTAAGGCGCGGCCCTCGGCCTCATCGACCAAGCGCACGGTGATCTGACCAGGCCGCTGCAGGGCATGGCGCACCGCTTGGGCCACAGTGGCGCGCGGCAGCACCTGGGGCCCCAGCGCGCTGCCAACGGGGCGCTGCAGGCTTAGATCAAGCGGCGGCGTCGGGTGCATGAAAAGCCTAGATAAAAAGTGCCTGGAGCGCCCGTTTTCATTGCCGAAGTAGCTATTGAAAACATAGCAAACTAGTCTGCAGCTGACTGCTCAGCTTGGTCCAGCGGGCTGGCCCCCAGGGCGGCTGTGGATGCGTGCTGCGCCACGCGCTCCATCAAGGGCCCGGCAATGGCGAGCAATTGGCGTTCAGCCGGAGTCAGGCCTTGCAGCGCTTGGGTGAGCCAGCTGTCGCGGCTCTGCACGTCGGCCTGCAGGGCGATCAGGCCTGCCATGGTGATGCTCAAGGTCTGTTGGCGCTGGTCAGCGGGGTTTTTGCTGCGGGCGATCCAGCCGCGCTGCTCTAGCTCGGCAAAGGTGCGGGTGAGCGACTGAGGTTGCTGCGCCTCGGCGTGCGCAATCGCGCCCGGGCTGTTGGGGCCTTCCATGGCCAGATAGGCCAGCACGCTCAAGGCATTGGCGCTTAAGCCGCCGGTGCTGGGCCGCTGGGCGCGCAGGCGTCGGCCCAGGCGCAGTACCCCCCGGCGCAGGGCCACAACGTCTTCAGGGGTGGGTGAAACCGTCAGCATGACTTTGGATCTTCAGCAAACTTTACAAATGAGCAAGTCAGAAGTTGCTTGCTAAATTAATACGCATTGCGTACCATTAAGCGCATGATGAAAACCATCCTACTCACCGCCCTGGTGGTCACGCTCGTCTGTGCCCTAGTTGAGGCCGTGGTGCTGCACCTTAAACGCCGCAACTACGACTGGGGCTCGTACCGGGTCAGCATGGTCAACATGGCGGCCCGCACCGTGGTGACGATTGTGGTGCCATTGACCCTGATTACGCCCTTGGCGCAATGGGCCTGGACGCACCGCATCACCACCGTGCCGCTGGACGGCATTTGGGCCTTTGTGTTGCTGTTTGTGGGCCAAGAGTTTTGCTACTACTGGTTTCATCGCGCATCGCATCGGATGCGCTGGTTTTGGGCCAACCACGCGGTGCACCATTCGCCCAATGATTTGACGTTGGCCGCCGCGCTGCGCCTGGGTGTGTTTGGTCGCTTCATTGGCACGGGCTTGTTTTTTGTGCCGCTGATCTGGCTGGGTTTTCCGCCCGAGGTGGTGTTTGCCACGCTGTCGCTGAACCTGCTGTATCAGTTTTGGATTCATGCCGAATGGGTGCCCAAGCTGGGCTGGCTGGAAGGCTGGATCAACACCCCGTCAGCCCACCGGGTGCACCACGCCGCCAACTTGGAATACTTGGACGCCAACTACGGCGGCGTGCTGCTGGTGTTTGACCGCCTGTTTGGCACCTACACCCCCGAGCGCGACGACGTGGCCATCCGCTACGGACTGGTCGAGCCCATCCGCAGCACCAACCCCGTGGCGGTGGAATTGGTCGAGTGGCGCAAGCTGGCCCGCGACCTGGCCCGCTCGCGCAGCCTGCGTGAGGTGCTGGGCCATGTGTTCATGCCGCCAGGCTGGCAAGCCAATGGGCAGCACCTGACCACCGAAGCGCTGCGGGCGCAGGCGAATACACCGGTGGCGCAGCCTGCTGCGGCGCCCCAGTCGGCGGCCGAGGCGGCCTACCCAGGCTTAGCCGCTCGAAAGGTTTAAGCCAAATCCGCGTCTTTCGCCCATAAATAGGGCGCTATCAGCTATCAAAAAAATAGCAATTGCGCCCACTGACTTTGCGGTGCGGCCTTAAGCCCGGCTGCGCCGTGGTGGGGGGGCGGGCTCGGGCTCAGAGCGTTGGGCGTCATACGCATCCACGATGCGCCCCACCAGCGGGTGGCGCACCACATCGGCGCTGGTGAAGGGGCAAAACGCGATGCCTGGCACACGGCGCAGCACCCGTTCGGCGTCAATCAAGCCGCTGAGTTGCTGGCGGGGTAAGTCGATCTGGCTCACGTCGCCAGTGACCACCGCTTTGCTGCCAAAGCCGATGCGCGTCAAAAACATCTTCATCTGCTCGGGCGTGGTGTTTTGCGCTTCGTCCAGGATCACAAAGGCGTTGTTCAAGGTACGGCCGCGCATGAAGGCCAGCGGTGCAATCTCAAGCGCTTGGCGCTCAAAGGCTTTATGTACTTTGTCCACACCCATCAGGTCGTACAGCGCGTCGTACAGCGGGCGCAAATACGGGTCCACTTTTTGCACCAAGTCGCCCGGCAAAAAGCCCAGGCGCTCGCCTGCTTCGACAGCGGGGCGCGTCAACACGATGCGCTGCACCGCGCTGCGCTCTAGCGCGTCCACCGCGCAGGCCACGGCCAGATAGGTTTTGCCGGTGCCGGCCGGGCCAATGCCAAAGGTGATGTCGTGATTGGCGATTTGCTGCAGATACACACCTTGGCCGGGTGTGCGGGCCTTGAGCGGGCCGCGGCGGGTGTGGGGGGTGACGCCGTCGGGCGCGTCGGCATCCGGCGCGTCGTCAGCCAGAGTGAGTTGCACCAGTGCGGCGTCAATGGGCCGATGCGCCACCTCATACAGCGCTTGCAGGGTTTCCAAAGCGCGCTGGGCGCCAGCCTTGGGGCCCTCAATGCGAAAGGCCTCATTGCGCTGGGTGATGCGAACGGCCAGCGCTTGCTCAATCTGCCGCAGGTGCGAATTGGTGGGGCCGCACAACTGCGCCAAGCGGCCATTGTGGGCAGGAAGGAAGCTGTGCTTGAGAATCACGCAAGGGCCATCGGTTAAGGGGGCCCCATGATCGCACTGTCGCTGGGATGTGCGATCTCACTGCAAGGACGGACGCTACCCCATGATCGGATCGCTCAACGGCCGCCTGGCCCTGAAATCACCGCCCGATGTGCTGATTGAATGCGCAGGCGTGGGCTATGAGGTGGCGGTGTCCATGACCACCTTCTATCAATTGCCCGCTGTGGGCGAGCCGGTGCGGCTGCTCACCCACATGGTGGTGCGCGAAGACGCGCAACTGCTGTACGGCTTTGCTGCGGCGCCCGAGCGGGAAGCCTTTCGGCAACTGCTGCGCATCAGCGGCGTGGGACCACGCATTGCCTTGTCGCTGCTGTCGGGCCTGAGCGTGGACGACCTCACCCGCGCGGTGGCCACCCAAGACGT
>JAAFIY010000105.1 GCA_013297985.1 Comamonadaceae bacterium
AGGGCCCGTTGGCATGTTCACTTCTCCGTTGATGTTTCACAGGCTGCCACCATGAAGCTTGCAGACCAAATGCGCCGCTGGCTTTCGCGCACTCCCGATGCCGCCCAAGAGGCGCCGCGCGGGGACGGCTCCACCATTCAAGACATGAGCGAAAGCCGGGTGTTTAACTACCCGGAAAGCCGCTTGGCCACAGACCTCTCGCCGATGGAATCGCCCCCGCCGGTGGTCGCAGCCCAGTTGGAAGACAACGACGACCGGGTCCGCTTGCCCTTTCTTGGCTTGCGCACCCCGGCGCAGCACCAAAGCGTGCTGTACACCCTGGGCGCCTTTGCGGTGGTGGTGTTGGTGGCCCTGGCGGCTTTTGCGGTGCGTTCGGCCAACCAAGCCAGCGTGCAGGCCTCGGCTGCGGGGCGCGCGCTGGTGGAATCACAGCGCATGGGTGTGTCGGCCGCACAGGCCTTAGCGGGCGTGCCGCAGGCTTTTGCTGCGCTCAACACCAGCGTGGGGGCGTTGGGCGCCAACGTGCGCGCCTTGCGCCAAGGCAACCCCGAAATGGGCGTGGAGCCGGTGTCTGAGACTGAAGTCGAAGCCTTGGCGGGGCTGGACGAATGGGTCAACAAGGCCGAGCGCAATGCCCGCACCATCATCAACCAGCAGGCGCTGCTGACATCCAGCAGCCAAGGCTTGCGCAACATCAGCCGCCAATCAGCCGACATGCTGGAAACCGCTGAATCGGTGGTGGCCATCAAGCTGCAGCAAAACGCCCCGGCGCAAGAGATATCGGCGTCGGCGCAGTTGGTGATGTTGACGCAGCGCTTGGGCAAATCGGCCAGCGAAGTGATGGGCACGGGCGGCGTCAGCCCCGAGGCGGTGTTTGCCATAGGCCGCGATCTCAATACCTTTCGGGAACTGGCCAGCGGCCTGCTTGAAGGCAGCCCCGAGCTCAAACTCAGCGCCGCCAAAGACCCGGCTCTGCGCGAGCGGCTAGGCGCCTTGGTCAAGCAGTACGAAACCATGCGTGGCGCCACCATGGGTGTGCTGGGCAACTTGCAGGGTTTGCTGGGCGCGCGCGAGGCGCAAGCCTCAATCGTGGCCGACACCGAGCCGATGCGTGGCGCGCTAGAAGGCGTGCAGTCCACCCTGGCTGGGCGCACGGGCTTGACCTTGGGCCCGCTGATTGCGGGCGCTTTGGCAGCGATTGCGGCCCTGCTGTGCGGCCTGGGCTTGTCGCGGGTGTCAATTGCCGCGTCACGCCGTCGGGAAGAGGTGGCCGAACGTGAACGCCGCAAAGCCGAATCAGACGAGCAAGAACAGCGGCGCGTCAACGACGCCAACCAGGCCGCCATTTTGCGTTTGATGAACGAACTGCAAACCGTGGCCGAAGGCGACTTGACGCAGCAAGCGACGGTGACGGAAGACATCACCGGCGCCATCGCCGACTCGATCAACTACACGGTGGAAGAGCTGCGCTTGCTGGTGGGCAGCGTGCAAAACACCGCGCAGAAAGTGGCGCAGACCACCTCGCAGGTGGACAACACGTCCACCGAACTGCTGGCCGCATCGGGCGAGCAATTGCGCGAAATTCGTGAGACGGGCAAGTCGGTGTTGGACATGGCATCGCGCATCAACGAGGTGTCGGGCCAAGCGCAAGAATCCGCCGCGGTGGCGCGGCAATCGCTGCAAGCGGCCAACTCGGGCCTGAAGGCGGTGCAAGACACGATCGGCGGTATGAACGTCATTCGCGATCAGATCCAAGACACCTCCAAGCGCATCAAGCGCCTGGGCGAATCCTCACAAGAGATTGGTGAAATCACCGAACTGATTTCAGACATCACCGAGCAAACCAACGTGCTGGCGCTCAACGCCGCCATCCAAGCAGCCAGTGCCGGTGAGGCCGGGCGAGGGTTCTCGGTGGTGGCCGAAGAAGTGCAGCGGCTGGCCGAACGCTCCGGCGACGCCACGCGGCAGATTGCAGCCCTGGTCAAAACCATTCAGACCGACACCCAAGACGCTGTAGCCGCCATGGAACGCTCGACCCAAGGCGTGGTGGAAGGCGCTAAGTTGTCGGACTCTGCCGGCACTGCGCTCACCGAAATTGACCGGGTGTCGCGCCGCTTGGCCGAGCTGATCGAAGACATCTCCAAAGCCACTTACCGCGAGGCGAGTTCAGCCAACGAAGTCGCTGAGAACATCCAGCACATCTTTGCCGTGACCGAGCAGACCTCTGAAGGAACGCGCAGCACCGCCACCCAGGTGCGTGAGCTCTCACGCATGGCGGAAGAGCTGCGCCAGTCGGTTTCGCGTTTTCGCATCGGTTAAACCACGGCGCCCGAGCACACGCCATGACTGCAACCAACGCCACCGCTGCTGCCACCGCAGACGCTGCGCAACCGGAACAAGACCTGGGCCCACTGGCCTGGGTCATCGAAGAGGTTCGCAAGTGCGTGGACACCTCGGCCAAGGCGCTGCAACGCCACCTGCGCGAAGCCGAATCTGCGGCGGGCAGTGACCTGAGCACGGTGGACGTCGCGGGCCTGCGTCAGGCACGCACCGCCTACCACCAGGCCGGCGGCGCACTCGAGCTGGTCGGCGTGGGGCCGAGTGTCAAGCTCATCCGGGGCATGGAGCTGTCGGTGCAGCGTTGGCTGCAGCGGCCGGAGCATTGCAACGCCAAGGCGGTTGAGACGGTAGAGCGCGCCGGGTTTGCGCTGATGGAGTTTCTTGACACACGGCTGGCCGGCAAGCCCGTTAACGCGGTCGCGCTGTTTCCTCAGTACCAAGACGTGCAGCAACTGCACAGCACCGACAAAGTGCAGCCGTCCGACTTGTTTGCGCCGCCCCGGGTAGCTGCTCGACTGGGCAAAGACATGTTGGTGGGTGGCCCGCTGCTGCCCGAGCCTGCCGTGCGCGCCACACTGGATTCGGCGGTGCTGCGCTTGCTGAAGGGCGATCTGAGCGCCGCGCGCACGCTGGACGCCACCTGCCAAGGTCTGGCCTTGGGTGCGCGGGCGGCGGCGGATCGCCGCTTGTGGGCCTTGGCGGCAGGCTTTTTTCAGGCCCGCGCGCTGCGTTTGCTGCCTGAAGATGTGTACGTCAAGCGCGTGCCGTCGCGGGTGCTGCAGCACTTTGGCGCACTGACCAAGGGCGATCAGAGCCAGGGTGAGTCGCTGACCCATGAACTGCTCTTTCAGTGCGCTCAAGCCGCGCCGCAGGGCGAAGCGCAACAAACCGCATTGGCTGCGCAGGCCCCGCTGCTAGCCGCCCTGCGCAGCGGGCTAGCTTTGGAAAGCATGCCCTCGGCCAACTACGCCGACCGGCGCTTTGGTCGCTTTGATCCCACCGTGCTGCAGCAAGCGCGCAAGCGCATCGCCACCGTGGCCGAAACCTGGTCGGCACTGGCCGGCGGCGACTTGAACAAGCAGCGGGTGGTGCTGGACCAGTTCAACCTCGTCGCCGACTCGCTCAAACGCTTGCGCCCAGGCAATGAAAACCTGCCCGCGGCGCTGTTGCGGGCGGTGGATGTCGCCGCCAAGGGCAGTGCGGCGCCCAACACCGCTTTGGCCATGGAGGTGGCTACCGCCGTGCTGTACCTGCAGGCGGTGTTTGAAGATTTGGATCCCGATGACGCACGCTGGTCAGAGCGGGCCAGTCGCCTGTCGGAGCGGCTAGACCGGGTGGCCGCAGGCGGCGCGCCCGAGGCCCTGGAAGGCTGGATTGAGGAGCTGTACCGCCGCGTCAGCGACCGCCAGACCATGGGTAGCGTGGTCGACGAACTGCGCGTGGCCCTGGGCGAAGTTGAAAAATCGCTCGACCAGTTCTTCCGCAACCCGGCCGATGTGGCGCCGCTGGCGGGGGTCTCTGGGCAGCTATCGCAAATGCGAGGGGTGCTGTCGGTGTTGGGCCTTGATCAGGCTTCGCTGGCAGTGCTGCGCATGCGCGAGCAGGTGGATCGTTTTCAGTTGGGCGAACCGGCATCTGATGCCCAACGCCAGCCCCTCATTGAGCGCATGGGCAACACCTTGGGTGCCCTGGGCTTCATGATCGACATGCTCAGCTACCAGCGCGCCATGGCGCGCAAGTTGTTCATCTACGACGAAGACGCGGGCGAACTTCGCTTGCTGATGGGCCGTGCGGCGCCGCCCAGCGACAAGGCGCAAGTGCCCACGCTCACCGCCACGGTTGACGCCGGCGGCACCGCCGCTGCGTCTGGCGCCGATCACGGCCTGGGCATTGATCTGGACTTGGTCTCGGTGCAAGCGCCCTTGCGCGCAGCACCTGCAGACTCCGCCGCAGCGCCCGATGTACCGCTGCTCGAACCCATGGCCTTCGCGCATGGCAGCGATCCCGCCGAGTTACCCGCTTTGCAGCCCCCCAGCGCGGAATCGCTGGCAGTGCAAGAGGTGGACTTCTCGCAGTTTGAAGCCAGCCTAAGTGGTTCCTTGCAAGCGCTGACCGAGGCCGAGTTGCCCCAGGCACCGCTGGCAGCCGTTCGGCCAGTGCCTTCTTTGGTCGAAGCGGTGCCCGAACTCGAAGGCATCAGCCTCGATTTAGGCCCAATTGACGGGGCACCTGCCGCCGAAGCCAGTACGGGCAGCGCCATCGAGCCCGCTGCAGCGCAGGCCGACGGCGAATCGCTTGAGGCGCTGGAGCTGCAGTTTTCTGAATCGGTGGCGCGTGCCTTTGAAGATGAGGCGCCGACGGTGGAGTCGGCCTCTTCGTTCACGTCCGCGCCCCCGTCTGCGGTACCCGCAGCGCCCCCGGCGGCGCCAGTGGCAGCTTCCGCCGCCGCAGTCCCTGCCACGACGCCACCCGCGCCCAGCGCCGCCGTTGATGCCGCTGCCCCCGATGACGAATTGCTCGGAATCTTCTTGGATGAGGCCCGCGAGGTGGTGGAGCAGGGCGCCCAAGCCATCGCCCTCTTGCGCCAGAACCCGCAGTCCTTGGCTGAGCAAACCCAACTGCGGCGCGTGTTTCACACCCTCAAGGGCAGTTCGCGCATGGTGGGGCTCAACGCCTTTGGCGAAGCCGCCTGGGCCTTTGAGCAACTGCACAACGCCCATTTGGCCGAGCAGCAAGCGGCCAACCCGGCCATCCTGCGCCTGTCCGAAGACGCCTTGAACGGCTTTGGCCGCTGGGTGACGGATTTGGCTGCCCAAAAGGGCGTGGCGCCGCAGTGGTCGGCCGAACCTTTTCGCCGCAGCGCCGACGCGTGGCGCGTGGACGGCACCTGGCTGGGCTTGGACGGCTCGGCTGACGGCAGCCCAGCCCCAGCGGATCAAGGCCTGGCGCCCGAACCGCCTGTGCAGCAGGTGGCGCCTCCCGCCGCTTCCCCCCCGGCCAGCGCCGCCACGTTCACGCTGGACGAACGCGACGACAACGATCACACCGACTTTCAGGCCACGATTGCCTTCATCGACGAATCGGATCCGTTTGGTGCGCCGCCTGCGCCGCCGGCTGATCTGGGCATCGGTGAAATGGACTTTGCCGACATCGGCCGCCCCAAAGCCGCGCCCAACGCCGCGGCCACCCCAGATCAACCCGGCCCTGAATCAACTGAAGCACCTGCGGCGGCCGAAGAAGAAAGCACCAAGGTGATTGACGGGCTGCGCATCAGCATCCCGCTGTACAACGTTTATCTGAACGAGGCGGACGAATGGTCGCGCCGCTTGCAGGTGGGCGCTGACGAATGGGCCCATGAACCCGTCACGCCCCTGCCGTCGCCCATGGCAGCCATGGCGCATTCATTGGCTGGCAGCTCGGCCACGGTGGGTTTTGTGGGCTTGTCAGACCTGGCTCGGATGCTTGAGAACACCATCGAGCACCTAGATATGTTCCCGCGTGTGGCCGACGCGCATGTGGCGGCGGTGCAAGACGCGGCGGCCGATGTGCGCCGCTTGCTGCATCAGTTTGCCGCTGGATTTTTGAAAGTACCGCGCCCTGAAGTGCTGCAAGCGCTGCAGGCGGTGCTGGACGAAGCACCTGCGGCCTTTGTCGACGAGCCCTCGGCTTACCGCGACAGCGTGCCCTTTGAAAGCCGCAGCCACAGCGTGCCCGGTTTTTCGCGCTCGGACTTTGCGCACAACGACTTTGAGCGTTCGCAAATGCCCGACGACCCGTTGGCCAGTGATCTGGGTGGCCTGGGGCGCGGCAGTGGTCGCAAGGTGGAAGTCTCCAGCTTCGCACCCCTGCAGGCGTCGCGCTCGGTCAACCTGCAAATCGATCTGGACGACGACGGATCGGTGCAAGACACGCTCGACCTAGACCTGTTCCCCATCTTCGATGAAGAAGCCACCGAGCTGATGCCCGTGCTGGGTGCGGCGCTGCGCCGCTGGTGCCACAACCCAGGCGACATGCCCGCCCGGGCTTCGGTGCTGCGCAGCTTGCACACCCTCAAAGGCAGCGCCCGATTGGCGGGTGCCCTGTGGCTGGGCGAGCGCACCCATCGGGTGGAATCGGCCATTGAAACCCTGGGCTCTGACGCCTTGGCCGATGGCCAGGTGCGTTCGGTGGAGCTAGAGCCGCTGCTGTCGGCCTACGACGTGCTCACCGACCATCTCAGCGAGCTGCGCGAGGCACTGGCCCAGGCTGAGTCGCCGATGGATGCGGCCGCACCGGCTGCCGCTGCACAGCCTGAGCCGCTGGACGTCGATGTGTCCGTCCACACGGCCGATGCCCCACCTGCGGTGGCTGCGCTGGCGCCACCCGAAGTGGTGCCCTTGGATGCGGTACCCGTGGAGCCGGTCGCGCCCGTCATTGAGCCCGTCACTTCGCCCGAAGGCGCTATCGAAAACATAGCGTATTCGGCCGACAAACTGCCGGAGCTGGCCGATTTCACGTCAAAAGCCCCGGGGGCGGCACCCGCGCCGACCGAGCCTGCGGCGGCCACCGACCTGACCGCCGCAACTCAAGTTACACCGGGCCAAGACGCGGCGCCCGGGGCGGCGGCTGCCACGATTTCCGTCCCCGCTGTACCTGTGGCTTCGGTCGCTTCGGTCGCTCCTGCAGCGCCCGCCGCAGTCGCTGTCGCGGCGACGTTGGCAGCACCGGTGACTGCAGCCTTGGCCGTGCCCCCGCCAGCGCCCGCTGCGGCCGCGGCCAGAGCACCGGTGGTGGCTTCGCGTGCGGTGTCGGCGGCCTCTACTGCCACCGTGCTGAACCCGCTGAAAGCCAGCGCGGCGCAAGCGGTCCGGGTGCGCCCGCAATTGCTTGACCGGTTGTTGAACCAGGCCGGTGAAGTGATGATGAGCCGTTCACGTCTGGACACGCGCTTGGGGCAGATTCGCAGTTCGCTGTCTGACTTAGACGGTAACTTGGAACGTTTGCGCACCCAACTGCGTGAAATCGCGGTGCAGGCTGAAAGCCAGATGCAGTCGCGCTTGGCGCTCAGCAAAGAAGCGGCGGTGGACTTTGATCCGCTGGAATTCGATCGCTTCACCCGCGTGCAAGAGCTCACTCGCATCATGGCCGAGTCGGTCAATGACGTGGCCACGGTGCAGCGCAATTTGCAACGCGATGTGCAAGGCGCTGAAGACGATTTAGGCGCCCAAGCCCGGCAAGCGCGTGAGTTGCAGCGCGACCTGCTGCGCACCCGCATGCTTGAATTTGATTCAGTGGCCGAACGCTTGTACGCCGTGGTGCGCCAAGCCGCGCGCGAAGCGGGCAAGGTAGTGCGGCTGGACTTGAGCGGTGGCCACATCGAAATTGACCGGGGCGTGCTCGACCGCATGGGCCCGGTGTTTGAACACCTCTTGCGCAACAGCATCGTGCACGGCATTGAAACGGCCGAGGCCCGCACGGCGGCAGGCAAGCCCATCGCAGGCCTGATTCGCATCAGCTTGGCGCAAGAGGGCAACGATGTGGCCATTGAAGTCAGCGACGACGGCGCGGGCCTGAACCTGCCCCGCATCACGGACAAAGCCCGCGCCCAGGGTCTTCTGGCGGCCGACGCTGAACTGACCGAACACGACGCCGCCCAATTGATTTTTATGCCCGGCTTCACTACCGCCGCCAAGGTCAGCGAGTTGGCTGGCCGCGGTATTGGCATGGACGTGGTGCGCGCCGAAGTGACTGCGCTGGGCGGCCGCATCGAAACCCGTACCCAGGCAGGCCAGGGCACCCAGTTCCGCCTGGTCTTGCCGCTGACCACCGCCGTCACTCAGGTGGTGCTGCTGCGCTTGGGCAGTTGGGTGTGGGGCATTCCCGCCAGCTTGGTTGAACGCGTGCGCCGCACCCCGCTGCGTGTGGCGCGCCAAGCGCAAGTCGATGGCCAAGTGGCACCCGCCCTGCTGGGCGAAAACGCCGAGGCTGACGCGCCGGCCGTGCCGTTTTGGTGGGCCGGTGCGCTGTTGCAACACAGCGCCCTAAGTGCTGAGCCCCCCAGTCGCACCGTGCCGGTGTTGGTCATTCGCAGTGCGGCGCAGCGGGTGGCCTTGTGGGCCGACGAAGTGCTGGGCAACCAAGAAGTGGTGGTGAAGAACCTGGGCCCTCAGTTGTCGCGTTTGCCGGGTCTCACGGGCCTCACGATTTTGCCCACCGGTGCTACGGTGCTCCTGTACAACCCGGTGGCACTGGCCTCGGTGTATGCCGCGCAGGCCAATGAGGTCAATCAAGCCGCAGTCGAGCCTTTGCAGCATTTGATGGAGCACACGCCCAGCGGCTTTGGGCCCTCATCGCAAATGCACGACAGCCGCTTGTCCGAACTCAGCAGTGTCGAGGGCGGTGAGGCCGATGCCCTGCAGGCGCTGCAAACAGCCGCCGCGCGTCGCGTGGCGCAGCGCACGCTGGTGCCGGTGGTGGCTGCGCCTGAGATCGATCGTTCCCTGCCCCTGGTGTTGGTGGTGGATGACTCCATCACCGTGCGCCGCGTCACCCAGCGTTTGTTGGTGCGCGAAGGCTATCGTGTGGCGCTGGCAGCCGATGGCCTGCAAGCCATCGAACGCCTGCGCGAAGAGCGGCCTGCCGTGGTGCTGACTGACATTGAGATGCCGCGCATGGACGGCTTTGACCTAACGCGCAACATCCGCGGTGAACCCAATTGGGCCGAGTTGCCGGTGGTGATGATCACCTCGCGCATCGCACCCAAGCACCGCGAGCAAGCCGTCAGCCTGGGCGTGAAGCACTACCTGGGCAAGCCGTACTCCGAAGATGAACTGCTGCGCATCGTGGCCGACTATGTGGCCCAGGCGTCGCAGCCTGCAGCCCACGCCTGACGCTCTTGCGCTAGGGGTTGGGCTTGGCTTTTTTCACCACCGCATAGCGCTCCAGCGTGCGCAGGCGCGCTTCGTCATGCGCCACCACCGGCAGGGGGTAGTTCTTGCCCAGCGCCACGCCAGCAGCCGCCAAATCCACGGGCCGCGCCAGCCAGGGTGCGTGGATGGCTGAATCCGGTAGCGCCGCCAGTTGCGGCAGATAGCGGCGGATGAACTTGCCCGCGCCGTCAAACTTTTCGCTCTGGCTGACCGGGTTAAAGATGCGAAAGTAGGGCTGCGCATCACAGCCGCTGCTGCTGGCCCATTGCCAGCCGCCGTTGTTGGCGGCCAGATCAAAGTCATTCAAGTGGGTGGCAAAGTAGGCCTCGCCCCAGCGCCAGTCCAGCCCGAGGTCTTTGGTCAAGAAGCTCGCCACCACCATGCGCAGGCGGTTGTGCATGTAGCCGGTTTGGTTGATTTGCGCCATGGCCGCGTCCACCAGCGGGTAGCCGGTGCGGCCTTCGCACCAAGCCGCAAACAGCGCTTGCGCGGCCTTGCCTTGTTCCCACTGAATGGCGTCGTATTCGGGCTTGAAGGCGCGGGTGGCCACGCGGGGGTGGTGGTGCAGTACCTGGTGATAAAAGTCTCGCCAGATCAACTCTGACAAAAAAGTGGCCGCGCCGGCCGTGTCGGCAGGGCCTTGCTGCACCGCCAGCGCGCGGCGGGCCAGTTCTCGAATCGACACGGTGCCAAAGCGCAAGTGCAGGCCCAGGTAGCTGGGCCCTTTCACTGCGGGAAAATCGCGCGCCGCTTTGTACTGTGGCATGCGGGGCTCAAAGTCAGCCAGCAAGGCCTGTGCGCCTGCTTCGCCCACGCCCAAATGCAGATCACCCAGGTTGGTGGGCTCAAAGCCGATGTCGGCTAGCTGCGGGATGGGTTGGGCCAACTCGGCAGGCACGGCGGCTAGGCGCTGGGCCAAGTCAGCCACCGGCCATTCGGCCAAGTGGGGGTCGGGCCGCAGGGTTTTGAGCCACTGGTTTTTATACGGGGTGAACACGCCATAGGGCGTGCCCTGTTGGCTGAGCACCTCTGATCGCTCAAGCACCACATGGTCTTTGGTGGTGACGAAGGTGCAGCCAAGGCCTGCCAAGGCGCCGCGTGCCTGCGCATCACGGGCCAAGGCGGCGGGCTCGTCGTCGTGGCTGGCAAACACCGCTTGCGCGTGCAGCGCCTGGGCCAGGCTGGCCACCGTGGCCACTGCGTCGCCATGGCGCACCATCAGGCTCACCTGAGGGCCGTGGGCCGTGCCGCTTTGCACGGCCAGTTGGCGCAAATCGGCATCCATGCCATGCAGGCTGCGCACAATGAACTCCACCCGTCGGTCACGCCGGGGCAGCGGGCGCAAAATGGCCTCGTCCAGACAAAAGGCCACCCACACCGCATCGGCGCGCTGCAGCGCCAGGCTCAGGGCCGCGTTGTCGTGGGTGCGCAAGTCGCGCCGCAGCCAGACCAATGCCCGGGCATAGGGGCGCTGGGCGCTACGGCTACCGGGGGGGTCGATAAAATTCAAGGTTGACATTGCATCTACATGACCAGCTCTGACGCCACCAACTTCTCGCATCAGTTTTTGATTGCGATGCCCTCTGTGCAAGACGACACCTTCGCGCGCAGTGTGGTGTATTTGTGCGAGCACTCCGAACGTGGGGCCTTGGGGCTGGTGATCAACAAGCCCACCGAAATGAGCTTGAAGCGCTTGTTCGAGAAAGTTGACTTGCCGCTGAACCGCGCCGACCTGTCAGACGCCCAAGTGCTGCTGGGTGGCCCGGTGCAAACCGAGCGCGGCTTTGTGCTGCACGACGCCATGTCGCCGCCCCTGGCCGAAGGTGCCGACGAAGACAAAGCCGAACACGCCTACGCCAGCACCCTGCCCCTGGGCGGCGGGCTGGAAATGACCACCTCCAAGGACGTGCTTGAGGCCATGAGCAGCGGCGCGGGCCCCAAGCGCGTGTTGGTCACCTTGGGTTATGCCGCCTGGGGAGAAGGCCAGTTGGAAAGCGAGATTGCTGAAAACAGCTGGCTCACCGTGCAGGCTGACCCGGCGGTGATTTTTGACACGCCCGTTGAGCAGCGCTACGACCGCGCCCTGGGCCTCTTGGGCCTGAAGGGCTTCATGCTCACCCCCGATGCCGGGCATGCCTGAACGCCGCCCGCTTTTAAGCCTAACCAGGCTGAACCGCCCATGAATACTGCGGAATCAGCTATCAATACAATAGCAGAAGGCCCTGCACCCAGTGCGGAGCGCATGGCCGCTTGGCAGACCTTTTTGGCCTTTGACTACGGCAGCGCCCGCACCGGAGTGGCCAGTGGCAACCGCCTGTTGCGTCTGGCCACGCCGCAGCGCAGCGTGCATGCGCGTGGCGACGCCCGCTGGCCGCTGATTGCCCAGGTGATTCGACAATGGCAGCCCGACGCGCTGATCGTGGGCGTGCCGCTGCACATTGACGGCACCGCCCACGACAACACCCGCGCTGCACAGCGCTTTGCCCGCCAACTGCAAGGCCGTTTTGGCCTGCCGGTGATGTGCGTGGATGAGCGCTACAGCACCACCGAAGCCTTGGCTGATCAGCGTCAGGGCCAAGCCGGCGCCGACACCGACAGCGCAGCGGCCTGCATCGTCTTGGAACAGTTTTTAAGGAGCCTGCCTTGACGGCATCCCCCCCCCAGCCACACCCGCCGCCGCAGATCTCAGCGGCCGATTTGATGGCGCCTGAGGCGGTCGCCCGCTTGGTGGATGGCCTGGTCGCTGCGGTGCAGCAGTGGGCCACTGAAGCGGGCAGCGCACCGGTGGCGGTGGTGGGCATTGCATCGGGTGGCGCCTGGTTGGCTGAGCATGTGCACGCGCGCCTGGGCTTGAGCGGCAAGCCCGGCATCGTCAGCTCAGCCCTGCACCGCGACGACTTTGCCGCCCGGGGCCTGGCCCATAGCACGCCCAGCCGCTTGCCCTTTGCGGTGGATTGCGCACGGGTGATGTTGATTGA
>JAAFIY010000106.1 GCA_013297985.1 Comamonadaceae bacterium
TGCGCCAGCGCATCACCGATCTGCGCCTGAAAGAGCAAGCCGCTCAATTGGGCGTGGAGCAATACACCCAGCAGTTGGTGGACGCACAAGCGCTGCTAGACGACGTGCAAGCCAGCATTGACGCCGACAGCACCAAGCTTGCGGGTTTGTCGGCTGAAATTGAGCGCTTGCAGCGCGACATTGCCGCGCTGGGCGCCGTCAACCTGGCGGCGCTAGATGAGCTGACTGCTGCGCGCGACCGCAAAGCCTTCTTGGATGCGCAAACAGCCGACTTGAACAGCGCCATTCAAACGCTGGAAGACGCCATCAAAAAAATCGACGGCGAAACCCGCGACTTGTTGGGCCACACCTTCAGCAGCGTCAACGAACACTTTGGCCGCATGTTCCCCGAACTTTTTGGCGGCGGCCAAGCTAAGTTGGTGATGACGGGCGACGAAATTCTGGACAGTGGCGTACAAGTGATGGCACAGCCGCCGGGCAAAAAGAACCAGACCATCGCGCTGCTGTCCGGCGGTGAAAAAGCCCTGACCGCCATTGCGCTGGTGTTTGCCATCTTTCAACTCAACCCCGCGCCCTTTTGTTTGTTGGACGAAGTCGATGCACCGCTAGACGACGCCAACACCGAGCGCTACGCCAAGCTGGTGCGCAAGATGGCCACCGAGACGCAGTTTTTGTTCATCAGCCACAACAAAATCGCCATGGAAATGGCCGAGCAGTTGATTGGCGTGACCATGCAAGAGCAAGGCGTGTCGCGCATCGTGGCGGTGGACATGGACAGCGCCGCGCGGCTGGTGCAAACGGCCTAAGCCGCGGCTGGCGACACAATCGGGCGCATGAGCGATCTGCAAATCGGCCTGACTGTGTTGGGGGCGCTGCTGCTGCTGGCAGTGGCGGCTTGGGCGCGTTGGCGCATTCGGCGGCTGCAACCCAAGCAGGCCGACCGTGATGTCGCCTTGGGTGAAACCGATGGGCTGCCCGCCTGGGCCAAGACGGCCAGCGCTGCGGCCGCCACCCCCGAAGGCGCCAAGCGCATGGAGCCTGACCTGGGTGCGGCCCCGGCTGCCAACCCCGACGACTTTGACACCCACGATGACATGGCCCTGCCGCTGCCCCCGCAAGCTGCTGGCCGGGCCGATGGGCTAGACGTGCTCATTGACACCATCGCCCCCATCCAGCTCGACACGAATGTGTCAGGTGATGCGGCGCTGGCCGCCATGCCTGCCAGCCGGCGCGCGGGCACCAAGCCCATGGCCATTGAAGCCTTCAATGTGCGCGCGCAAGCCTGGGAAGTGCCCGCCGCTGGCCAGCGCTACGGCGCCTTTCAGGCCGGGGTGCAGTTGGCCAATCGGCACGGCGCGCTCAATGAGATTGAGTTTTCTGAATTCGTCATGAAGGCGCAGGCCTTTGCGGATGCCATCGGTGGCACACCCGACTTTCCCGACATGCGCGCGGAAGTCGCCCGAGCCCGCGAGCTTGACGCCTTTGCCAGCGCGCATGACGCCCAGCTCACGCTGCTTTTGCGCGCAGCCCGCACCGCCTGGAGCCCCGGCTATGTGCTGCAACAAGCCCAGCGGGTGGGCTTTGTGCCCGGCTCCATGACGGGGCGGCTGGTGCTTCCCGCAGCTACGCCCGGCGCGCCGCCGGTGCTGAGCCTGAGCTTTAGCGCCCAAGCGGCCTTGGACGATGACCCCGCCAACAGCGCCTTGCGTGAAGTGGCCCTGGAACTGGACGTGGCCCTGGTGGACCGCGCCGAGCGCCCCTTTGTGCGCCTGCGTGAGGCCGCCCAAGCCCTCTGTATCGCCATGGACGGCGCATTGGTCGACGACGCCGGCCACCTGCTGGGGCCCGAACAGCTTGACGTGATTGGCGGCGAGCTCGATAGCCTTTATGCGCGGCTAGCTGAGCGCGACCTGACGGCCGGCTCAGCGCTGGCGCGGCGCTTGTTTTCTTGATGGGCCCCACTGTGAACGCAACGCCCCCCACCTTGCCCCGAGCGGATGCACCCCCCGCCGCTCAAGCGGCTGCACTGCGTGCCTGGCTGCACCACCAAGCGCACCGCTATTACGTGCTGGACGACCCGCAGGTCACCGATGCCGACTACGACCAAGCCTTTGCCCGCCTGCAGGCGCTAGAGGCAGCACACCCCGAGGTGTTCACCGCCGATTCACCCACCCAGCGCGTGGGCGGCGCTGTGTTGGATGGCTTTGTGGCGGTGACTCATGCGGTGCCGATGCTGTCGATTCGCACCGAAACCGACACCACGGCCGCCGGTGCGCTGGCGTTTGACACCCGGGTGCGCAAAGAACTGGGCTTGTCTGACGACGCGCCGCCCGTGGACTATGTGGCCGAGCTGAAGTTTGACGGCCTAGCCATCAGCCTGCGCTATGAAAACGGCGTGTTGGTGCAAGGCGCCACCCGGGGCGACGGCGCCAGTGGCGAAGACGTCAGCGCCAATTTGCGCACCGTGCCGCAGATTCCGCTGGCCTTGGGCGGCAGTGGCTGGCCCAGCGTGCTGGAAGTGCGCGGTGAGGTCTACATGCGCCGTGCAGAATTTGACGCACTCAACGAGCGGCAGCGCCAGCGCGGTGACAAAACCTTCGTCAACCCGCGCAACGCCGCCGCAGGTGCCGTGCGCCAGTTAGACGCGCGCATCGCCGCCCAGCGCCCCTTGAGTTTTTTTGCCTACAGCGTGGGCGAAGTGGCCGGCGCCGCGCCGTGGTCCACCCAGCGCGAACTGCTCGATTGCTTGGCTGCCTGGGGCTTTGCCGTGGCCGCCCAAACCCGGCTGTGTGCCGGTGGCGCGGCGCTGGTGCAGTTTCATACCGACATGGCGGCGCTGCGCGACAGCCTGCCCTTTGACATTGACGGCGTGGTCTACAAAGTCAACCGGCTGGATTGGCAACGCAACCTAGGCTTTGTCACCCGCGAACCGCGCTGGGCCGTGGCCCACAAATACCCTGCGCAAGAAATGCGCACCAGCGTGCTGGCCATTGATGTGCAGGTGGGCCGCACCGGCAAGTTAACGCCGGTGGCCAAGCTGGCGCCGGTGTTTGTGGGTGGCGTCACCGTCACCAATGCCACCTTGCACAACGAAGACGAGGCCCGCCGCAAAGACGTGCGGGTGGGCGACACCGTCATCGTGCGCCGGGCAGGCGACGTGATTCCTGAAGTGGTCGGCGTGGTCGGGCCTGATGGCCTGCTGCGGCCCGAGCCAGTGCAGACACCGGCCGACGTCGCCCCCGGGCCGCGCCACCGCGGCGGCATGCGTTTGCTAGACGGCCTCACCGCCCATTTGCACGACGAAGCCGAAGCCGCGCTGCTCGAACGCTTGGGGCCACTGCCCGATGAGCCGCCAGCGCCTGCAACACCGCCCGCCGACGAAGGCCGCGGCCTGCGATTCACCATGCCCACCCAATGCCCCGTGTGTGCCAGCCCGGTGGTGCGCGAAGCCGACGAAGCCAACCACCGCTGCACCGGGGGGCTGATTTGCGGCGCCCAACGCAAACAAGCGCTGCTGCACTTTGCCCAACGCCGCGCGCTGGACATTGAGGGCCTGGGCGACAAGCTGGTCGAGCAGTTGGTGGACGGCCACATCGTGCGCACCTTGCCCGATCTGTACCGCTTGGGCCTGGTGCAACTGGCCGCCATGGAACGCATGGGCGACAAATCGGCGCAGAACCTGCTGGCGGCCATTGAGCAATCTCGCCACACCACGCTCGAGCGCTTCATCTTCGGTTTGGGCATCCGCCACGTGGGCGAAGCCACCGCGCGTGATTTGGCGCGCCACTTTGGCACGCTTGACGCATTGATGGCCGCTGGTGCCGATGACCTAACTGCCGTGCGCGATGTGGGCCCGGTGGTGGCTGACAGCGTGGCGCAGTTTTTTGCCAGCCCCTTGAACCGCGAAGTGGTCGAACAACTCCGCGCCGTCGGACTGCATTGGCCCGAAGGGCAGGGCGCCGCCCAATCGCCGCAGCCGCTGGCGGGCTGCACTGTGGTCATCACCGGCACCTTGCCCAGCTGGAGCCGCGACGAGGCTCGCGACTTGCTGGAAGCAGCGGGCGCCAAGGTGGCAGGCTCGGTCAGCAAAAAAACCACCGCTGTGTTGGCCGGTGCAGAAGCGGGCAGCAAGCTCGACAAAGCGCGTGAACTGGGGGTGCCGGTGATTGACGAAGACACCGCCCGCGCCTGGGTGGCGGGGCAGTGGGCGCCACCCGCAGCGTGATGGATTGAGTTGATTGCTATGTTTTTGATAGCTGCTTGCGCCTATTTCTAGGGCTCAAGCGGCCCTTTTTGCTCAAATCTTTGCTGCCATGGCCATCCGCGACATCTTGAAAATGGGCGACGCCCGCCTGCTGCGCCACGCTCAAGCTTGGCCTGCAGATCAGTTTGATTCGCCCGCCTTGCATGCCCTGGTGCAAGACCTGGCCGACACCATGCGCGCCGCGCAGGGCGCAGGGCTGGCGGCACCGCAAATAGGCGAAGACTGGCAAGTGGTGCTGTTTGGCAGCCCCGACCTCAACCCCCGCTACCCCGGCCGCCCGCTGGTGCCGCCTACGGTGCTGGTGAACCCCGTCATCACCCCGCTGCCCGATGCAGATGGCACCCTGCGCGAGGAAGAAGACTGGGAAGGCTGCCTGTCAGTGCCCGGCCTGCGCGGCGTAGTGCCGCGCCACGCGCGCATTCGCTACCAAGGCTTTGATGCGCTAGGCGACCCCATTGACCGCACGGTCGACGGCTTTCACGCCCGGGTGGTGCAACACGAGTGCGACCACCTGTGGGGCAAGCTGTACCCCATGCGGGTACGCGACTTCAGCCGCTTTGGGTTTGCCGACGTGCTGTTTCCTGGGGTGTTGGCGGCGGACGACTAGACCCGCTGCGGGCGAAGCTGGCGCCGTGTCATCCAAGAGTCACGGCGCTTGCCTAAAACCGTTGGCATTGCGCTTGTTTGCGCCCCACCGAGCCTTCGATGTTTGTGCCCCCCGGCCCCGCTGGCGTACCTACCCCGCCGCAACTGCTGCTGGAGTTGGAAGAGCTCATCGCCCAGAAGCGGTTTGAGATGCACTTTCAGCCCATCGTGGACTCAGATACCTCTGAGGTGGTGGGCTATGAGGCACTGACGCGGGCGACTTCCAGTTCTGCTTTGCAATCACCGCGGGTGCTGCTGGCGGTGGCCACTGTGGCAGACCGTTTGGTCGAGCTTGAACGCTTGCTGCTGCGCTTGGCGGTGCGCCGCTTTGCGGAATTGCGCCTTAAGGGCTGCCTCTTCGTCAACGTCACCACCGACACCCTGGCGCTGGCGGGCAGTCGCATCGACACCATCGAGCGCGATTTCGCCGATGTTGGCCTGGCCTACAGCCAGGTGGTGATGGAGATGATCGAAACCCGCCCTATGTTTGACGCCACGGCCGTCAAGCAAAGCCTGGTGGCACTGCGCCAGCGCGGCTTTCGGCTGGCCCTGGACGACTTGGGCGGTGGATTTCCTAACCTCAAGCTGTGGATCGATCTGCGCCCGGAATTCGTCAAGATCGACCGCGACTTTATCGATGGCTTGGCCACCGATCCCACCAAGCAACAGTTTGTGCGTTCGATTGTGGAAATGGCTGCGCACAGTGGTTGCACGCCCGTGGCTGAAGGTGTCGAGACCGAAGGTGACTTGACGGTGCTGCAGCGCATTGGCGTGCGCTTGATGCAGGGCTATTTGCTGTCGCGCCCACGCGCCCAGCCAGCGCCCTGGCTGCCCCTGCATGTACCCGAACTACTGGCCCGGGTGACGCAGCGCAACTTGGCCAGAGGCGAGGGCGAGCCGCTGCCTTCGGCCCATGAGCCAGCGGCCCTGAGCACAGAAGTGTGCGCGGGGCAACTGGCCCGCCCGGCGCCCACCGCCACGCCCGCCATGACCTGTGAGCAGGCCATTGCTCAGTTCGTGGCCAATGCCGATTTGTTGTCGATGGCAGTGGTGCACACCCACCAAATGCCCATTGGTTTGCTGCGTTCGGCCGATGTGCTCAAACGCGGCTCAGAGCGCTACTTCGGGGAAGTGTTTGGGCGGCGCAGTTGCATCGAGCTGATGGACCGCCAGCCGCTGATGTTTGATGTGTCGGCCAGCCTTCGCCACATGAGTGAGGCCATCATGGGCATTCACGAGCGGCACATGGTGGATGGCTTCATCGTCACCCACAAGGGGCAGTACGCGGGTATGGGCCGCATGTCAGACCTGATCCGCGCCATCTCTGATCTGCAGCTGCAAACCGCCCGGCATGCCAACCCGCTCACCCTGCTGCCAGGCAACGTGGCCATTGAGCACCATCTGGATTTGTTGCTGCAGCAGCCAGATGCCTTTGTGGTGGTGTATTGGGATGTTTCGCACTTCAAGCCTTTCAACGATGTGTATGGCTTTGCGGCGGGTGACGACATGATTCGCATGACGGCAGACGTGATCAAACGCCACGCCAGCCCCGACAGCACCTATGTTGGACACATTGGCGGCGACGATTTTGTGCAGGTGTTTCGCGGCACCGAACAGTGGGAGGCCAGCCTGAGCCACATCGTGCAGGACTTCGACACTTCGGCCCGTCAGTTGTTGCGGCCAGAGCATGTGCGAGCCGGTGGTTTTGAGGCAGAAGATCGGCAAGGCCGCCGGGTCCATCATCCGCTGCCCAACTTGCGCGGCGGGGTTCGCCTGGTGCAGCCGGGCGACTTTCCCAACGCCCGCGCGGTGTCGGTGGCCTTGGCTGGGGCCAAGAAGGCAGCGAAGGAATTGACCGGCGGCAGTGGTTATTTTTTAGACCGCAGACGGCCTGCAGCGCTCTTGCCTGCGGCTTAGTCAGCTACATAAAGAATAGCAATAGCACTGCGCTACCTAGCTGGCCAATTCGGCCAAGAGCTCGGTCTCAATCTCAATTTGTCGACGCGACTGCTGCAGCTCGGCCCCGTCGATCAAGAAGGTGTCTTCCACCCGCTCGCCCAGGGTACTGATCTTGGCCAGCTCCAGGTTGATGCGGTGGCGGGCCAGCACGCGGGCGATGCGGTACAGCAGCCCCGCACGGTCGCTGGCCGATATGGTGAGCAGCCAGCGCTGGGCGCGTTCATCGGGCTGCAGATCCACACGCGGCGCAATGGGGAAGCTCTTCACCCGGCGCGACACCCGGCCCTGGCTGGGCTGGGGCAGGGCGCCACCGGTTTGCAGCACGCGGGCCAGTTCTTGCTCCACCATCACCGTCAACTCGCGGTAATGCTCGGGCAGGGCTTGTGTCACCACCACAAAGGTATCGAGCGCGTAGCCGTTGTTGGCGGTGTGCACCTTGGCGTCAATGATGCTGTAGCCGCCTTGGTCAAAGTAGCCGCAGATGCGGGCAAACAAGTCAGGTTGGTCGGGGGTGTAGACCATCACCTCCAGCCCGTCGCCCACCGGTGATTGGCGGGCCCGCACCAAGGTGCCCACCGGCTGCGGCGGCTGGGCCTGCATGGCCTGATACAGATGGCGCGACAACTGGCGCGTGTGCCAGGCAATGTCGCTGGCGTCGTGCCGCATGAAGTAGCGCACATCCAAGGTGTCCCACAAGAGCTTGTGCGCTTCATGCGGCTGGCTGTTAAAGGCCAATTCCACTAAGGCCTCGCGCTTGCGGGCTTCAATTTCTGCGTCGCGATCAGGGGCGCGGCCGCCCAGCATGCGCAGGGTGGCGCGATACAGGTCGTCTAGCAGCTTGCCTTTCCAGTTGTTCCACACCTTGGGGCTGGTGCCGCGGATGTCAGCCACCGTCAGCAGGTACAGCGCGGTCAGCCGCCGCTCGGTGCCCACGCGCTTGGCAAATGCGCGTACCACGTCGGCGTCAGACAGGTCTTCTTTTTGCGCGATGCGGCTCATGCTTAAGTGTTCGCGCACCAAAAATTCAATCAGTGCCAAGTCTTCGCGGCCCGAGCGGTGATCGGCTAGGCCATGGGCTCGGCCAAAGCGGCGCACCTCGGCCACGCCCAGGTCAGAGTGGTCGCCGCCGCGGCCCTTGGCAATGTCATGAAACAGCGCCGCGGTGTACAAAATCCAGGGCTTGTCCCAGCCAGCGGCCAACTGCGAGCAAAACGGGTATTCGTGCGAGTGCTCCACCATGAAAAAGCGCCGCACATTGCGCACCACCATCAAGATGTGCTGGTCCACCGTGTAGACATGAAACAGGTCATGCTGCATTTGCCCCACGATGCGGCGAAACACCCACAGCGTGCGGCCCAGCACACTGGTTTGGTTCATCAAACGCAGCGCGTGGGTAATGCCTGAAGGCTGCTGCAAGATCTGCAAAAACTGCCCGCGGTTCACCGGGTCAGCGCGAAAGCGCGCGTCCATCACGCCGCGTGCGGCATACAGCGCGCGCAGGGTGCGGGCTGACAAGCCCTTGATGCCCATGTTGCGCTGGTAAATCAAAAAGGTTTCCAAGATCGCGTGGGGTTCGCGCTGGTATAGGTCATCGCTGGCCACCTCGATCATCCCGGCCTTTTCAAAGAAGCGCTCGTTCAGGGGCCGCAGTTCATGGGTGTTGGGGTTCAGCCGCTCTTGGATGTTGAGCAGCAAGATCTGATTGAGCTGCGCCACCGCCTTGGCCGCCCAGTAATAGCGCTTCATCAAGGCTTCAGAGGCGCGGGTTTTCAGCCGCCCCTCGGGCGTCATCAGCGCCACATCGCCAAAGCTTTCGGCCACCGCCGTTTGCAAATCAAACACCAGCCGGTCTTCACGCCTGCGGGCCAGCAGGTGCAAGCGCAGGCGAATAGAGCTGAGCGTGGCTTCGTTGCGCTTGATTTGCCGCACTTCGTGCGCGGTGGCGATGCCGCTTTTGGCCAGTTCGTCCCAGCTTTGGCCTAGACGTGCCGCGCGGGCCACCCACAGAATCACTTGCAGATCGCGCAGGCCGCCCGGGGACTCTTTGCAGTTGGGTTCCAGCGAATAGGGCGTGTTTTCAAACTTGGTGTGGCGCTGGCGCATTTCCAGCGTTTTGGCCACCAAGAAGGCCTGCGGGTCGAGGGCTTTGGCATAGGCTTTGCGAAAACGCCGAAACGCGGTGGCCGCGCCCACGATCAGCCGGGCTTCCAGCATCGAGGTTTGCACAGTCACGTCGCGCTGGCTTTCGGCCACGCAATCGGCCACGCTGCGCACGCTGGAGCCAATCTCCAAGCCGCTGTCCCAACACGCGGTGATGAAGCGCTCAACGCTGGCTTGGTGAGTGTTGGCCACGTCCTCAGCACTTTGGCCTGCTGCGGGGTCGGGCAGCAGCAAGAGCACATCGACATCAGAGTGCGGAAACAGCTGCCCTCGGCCGTAGCCGCCCACGCCTAGCAAGGCCAAGGCGCTGGGCATTTCGCAGGCTGCCCAAAGGCTGCGCAAGGTGTCGTCGGTGATGGCAGCCAGGTGCTTTAGCACTCGGCCCACCCGCGCACCCGTGCGGCCCTGGGCCACCGCTTGCACCGCTTGGGCCACCGCGAGGCGGTGCTGTTCGCGCAGCGCGCTAAACCGCTGCGCCAGCGCGGGGGTGCTCATGTGCCCGGTGGGTGTCAGGCCACCACAGCGGCGGCGGGCGAATGCGCCGTTTGCTGGGCGGCAATGCGTTGCCAGGTTGCAAACGGCGGCACAAAGGCGGGCGGGGCGGGGCAGCCGTCAGACATGGTGAGCACATCAAAGCCGGTGGGCGTGACCAGCACGGTGTGCTCCCACTGGGCCGACAGGCTGTGGTCTTTGGTGACGATGGTCCAGCCGTCGTTGCCCAGTTCTTTCACCTCACGGCGGCCCAGGTTGATCATGGGTTCAATGGTGAAGATCATGCCGGGCACCAACTCATCCAAGGTGCCGGGTCGGCCGTAGTGCAGCACCTGCGGCTCTTCGTGAAAACGCTGGCCAATGCCGTGGCCGCAAAATTCGCGCACCACGCTAAAGCCCTTGCCTTCGGCAAAGCGCTGGATGGCATAGCCCACATCGCCCAAGCGCGCACTGGGCTTGACTTGGGCAATGCCTGTCCACATGGCTTCAAACGTCAGGCTGCATAGGCGCTTGGCGGCAATGGACGCATCGCCCACCACGAACATGCGGCTGCAGTCGCCGTACCAGCCGTCTTTGATGACGGTCACATCGACATTGACGATGTCGCCTTTCTTCAAGGCCTTGTCATTGGGAATACCGTGGCACACCACGTGGTTGACCGAGGTGCACAGGCTTTTGGGAAAAGGCGGATAGCCCGGGGGCTGATAGCCCACTGTGGCCGATTTGCTGCCCTGCGTCACCATGACCTCGGCCGCCCAGCGGTCGATGTCGTTGGTGCTGATGCCGGGCACGATGCGGGGGGTGAGCGCATCCAGCACCTCGGACGCCAGGCGGCACGCCACGCGCATGGATTCGATCTGGTCGGGCGTTTTGGGGATGATGCTCATAGGCCCGAATTATCCCATTGGGGCCTGCGACGCGCAGCAGCCGGGCCTGGGCCCACCGGTACACTTCGGCCCGCGCCACACAAGCCTTTTGTTGCACAAGGGCTGCACGCGGTCCGGTTGTGGGCGGCGGCAGTGGGCCAGCGGCCCGCCTGCGTCGGCCCGCAGCCCCTTGGCGTGGCCTGTCTCACCCAGCCCCGCGCCGTTTGCTGTGAACCCCACCATCACCCTGTTTGAAGGCGCTGCGGCGCTGAGCCCGTTTCGTATTCGACAGTTGCTTGAAAAGGTGCGCCCACGTGCCCCTGCGGTGGCCGAACTGCACACCCAAAGCCTGTTTTGGCTGGCCACTCAAAACGTGCCCTCGGCGGCCGATTTACAACGCTTGGGCGAACTGTTGGGCGCCCAAGTCGTCGCCCATGTTTCAGCGCCCGTGGCTTTGAGCTGGGTGATCACACCTCGCGCCGGGACGGTGTCGCCGTGGTCATCCAAAGCCACCGAGATTGCGCGCAACTGCGGGCTGGGCGATATCGGTGGCGGCCTGCTGCGTGTGGAACATGGGCGGCGCATTCAGGCGGTGACTGAACGGGGCCTGCTGGGCGCCAAAAAACTGCCAGCTGACCAAGCGCAGGCGCTGCTGGCGCAGGTGCATGACCGCATGACCGAATCCGTCTGGCCCGACGTCCACGCAGCCCACGCGCTGTTCGCCCCGAGCGCGGCGGCAGCCATGCAAACGGTGGACGTGCTGGGCCAAGGCATTGCCGCCCTGCAGCAGGCCAACGTGCAACATGGCCTGGCCTTGGCCGACGATGAAATTGACTACCTGCTGGCGGCATTCACCCAGCTCAAGCGCAACCCCACCGATGTGGAACTGATGATGTTTGCGCAGGCCAATTCAGAGCACTGCCGCCACAAGATCTTTAACGCCAGCTTCACCATTGACGGCCAGCCGCAAACCCACAGCCTGTTTGCCATGATCCGCCACACCCACGCCAGTGCACCGGCGCACACAGTGGTGGCCTACAGCGACAACGCCGCAGTGATGGAAGGCCACCCGGTGGTGGGGTGGGAGCCAGCGTTGGGCAAGCTTCAAATCGAATTGGCTGCTTCGGCCCAAGAAATCAGCCTAGGCAGCTATCAAAAAGAGAGCAAAACCACCCATGTGCTGATGAAGGTGGAAACCCACAACCACCCCACTGCCATCGCGCCGTTTGCCGGCGCGGCCACCGGTGCGGGTGGCGAGATTCGTGACGAAGGCGCCACCGGCCGCGGCGCGCGGCCCAAGGCGGGGCTTGCGGGCTTTGTCACCTCGCGCTTGTGGCTGGCCGACGGCACCCCGCGCCCGGCTGAGCCTGCGCACCTGGCCAGCCCGCTGCAAATCATGACCGAAGGCCCGCTGGGCGCCGCCGCGTTCAACAACGAATTTGGCCGCCCGAATTTGCTGGGCTTTTTTCGTGAATATGAACTGACCGTGGGGCAGGGCGCCGACGCGGTGGCGCGCGGCTATCACAAGCCCATCATGATTGCCGGAGGCCTGGGGCAAATTGATGCGCGGCTGACCCACAAACAAGTCATTCCGGTGGGTGCGCTGCTGGTGCAGTTGGGCGGCCCGGGCATGCGCATTGGCATGGGCGGCGGCGCGGCCAGTTCATTGGCCAGCGGCGACAACCGGGCTGACTTGGACTTTGATTCAGTGCAGCGCGACAACCCCGAAATGCAGCGCCGCGCGCAAGAAGTCATCACCGC
>JAAFIY010000107.1 GCA_013297985.1 Comamonadaceae bacterium
CGCTGATCCAGCGGCTGTTTGAAGGCGACGCCAGCGCGGCTGCGTCTGTGCTTGGCAGGGCCTTGGTGAATGCCCGCTGAGCGAAGTGGCGGCTTTTGCGCACAATGGCGCGCTTTTGGCCTGCCCCCACTTGGCGCCGGGCCCACACTGACAGCCGGAGACACCCCATGAACGCCCCTATGCCCACCGCCTTGACCGACGCCCAACGCCCTTGGCTGGCCAGCTACCCGCCCGAGGTGCCCAAGACGGTGAACATCCACCAATACAAATCGCTCACGCATTTGTTGGAAGAGGCGTTTGAAAAGCACGCCTCGCGCCCCTATTCGGTGTGCATGGAACGCTGGATGAGCTACCGCGAGCTCAATCACGAATCAGCGGCCTTTGGCGCTTGGCTGCAAGCCCAGGGCCTGGAGCCGGGCGCCCGCGTGGCCATCATGCTGCCCAACGTGCCGCAGTTCAGCGTGAGCATGGCGGGCATCTTGCGCGGGGGCTACACCTGCGTGAATGTGAACCCGCTGTACACCCCGCGCGAGTTGGAGCACCAGCTCAAAGATTCCGGCGCCACCGCCATCGTCATCCTGGAAAACTTTGCGCACACCTTGCAAGAAGTCATTGAGCGCACGCCCATCAAGCACGTGGTGTTGGCCAGCATGGGCGACATGCTGGGCTTTTGGTATGGGCAATGGATTACGTTTGCGGTGCGCCACCTGGCGCGCATGGTGCCGGCCTTTGAGATTCCGCTCACCAACGGCCGCACCGTCACCCGCTTTAACCGCGCGCTGGCCGACGGCCACAGCCGCGCCATGAAGCCGCCTGCGGTCAACATGGATTCGATTGCCTTCTTGCAATACACCGGCGGCACCACCGGCCTGAGCAAGGGCGCCGTGCTCACCCACGGCAACATCGTGGCCGCCGTGTTGCAGGCCGAGGCGTGGTTTACCCCGGCGCTGGCCAAGGTGGGCGATGTGCGCAACATCAACAGCATTGCCGCGCTGCCGCAGTACCACATCTTTGCGCTCACGCTGAGCTTGCTGGCCATGCGCAATGGCTCGAGCCTCACGCTCATCCCCAACCCACGCGACTTCGACAAGTTTGTTGACTTGCTCAAGCGCCGCCCTTTTCACATGCTGCCGGCGGTCAACACGCTGTTTACCGCGCTGCTGGCGCATCCGCAGTTCAAGAGCGTGGATTTCTCAAATCTGCATGTGTCGCAGGCCGGTGGCATGGCCGCCACCGAAGGCACCGCCAAGCACTGGAAACAAGTCACCGGCTGCAACATGCTCGAAGGCTGGGGCATGAGCGAAACCTGCGCCATTGGCACCAACAACCCAGTGACCAACACCGAGTTCACCGGCACCATTGGCCTGCCATTGCCCAGCATTGACATTGCCATCAAAGACGACGACGGCCACACCATGCCCTTGGGCGAGCGCGGCGAAATTTGTATTCGCGGCCCCAATGTGATGGTGGGCTACTACAACCAGCCGGGTGAGAACGCCAAGGCCTTCACGCCCGATGGCTTCATGCGCACGGGCGACGTGGGCGTGATGGACGCGCAGGGCTACACCAAGATCGTCGACCGCAAGAAAGACATGATTTTGGTGAGCGGCTTCAACGTCTTCCCCAATGAGTTAGAGCAAGTCATCAGCCTGTGCCCTGGCGTGCAAGAGTGCGCAGCCATCGGCATACCGGACGCCAAACAAGGCGAATCCATCAAGGTGTTCATCGTGCGCGCCGACGCGTCGCTGAGCGAGCAAGAAGTTGAACGCTATTGCCGCGAAAACTTGACTGGCTACAAACAACCCAAGTACATCGAGTTCCGCGACGAACTGCCCAAGAGCAACGTGGGCAAAATTTTGCGCCGCGAACTGCGCCAAAGCGACACACAGCCTAAGGCCGCAGCGCATTGAGCGTTGACGCTGCCGCCGATTTGCGCCGTGACCGCGCTGCGCTGGGCCTGCCGCCCGGCGTGCAGGTGTTTGAGCGCGGCTGGCTGTCGTCCAACAACATCCTGCTCACTGACCCGGCTGACGCCCAAGCGCCTGCAACGCTCATCGACACCGGCTTTGTGCAGCATGCGCCGCAAACCCTGGCGCTGCTTCAGGCGGCCTTGGCGGCTGACGGCGGCGTGCCTCGGCCGCTAGGCCGCATCGTCAACACCCACCTGCACAGCGACCACTGCGGCGGCAATGCGCTGCTGCAGCAGCACTTTCCCCAGGCGCGCACCTTGGTGCCGCCGGGGCATGCCGAGGCAGTGCGGGTATGGGATTCGCACACTCTGGGCTTTGACACCATGAGTCAGCCTTGCGAACGCTTTGCCATCCAGGGCGTGGTGCAGCCTGGCGATGAGCTGCACGTGGGCCATCAGTGCTGGCAGGCCCATGCGGCGCCAGGGCACGACCCCCATTCGCTGATCTTTTTTGAGCCGCGCCATCGCATCGCGCTGACTGCCGACGCGCTGTGGCAGCGCGGCTTTGGCCTGGTGTTTCCTGAACTGGAAGGCGGCACAGGCTTCGCCGAAGTGGCCGCCAGCTTAGACCTCATTGAGCGCCTGCAACCCGCCCTGGTGGTGCCCGGCCATGGCGCGCCCTTCACCGATGTGGCCAGCGCTTTGGGCGTGGCCCGCAAGCGCCTGGCGCGCTACGTGGCAGATCCGGTGCAGCACTCGGTGCAGGGCCTGAAGGTGCTGGTTACCTACCGCATGCTGCAGTTGCAGCGGGCCCGCCGCGACGACGTCATCACCTGGGCCCTGCAGGTGCCCCTGTTCAATCAACTGCCCGGCATCGTGCTGGCCGACACCCTGCCCGGGGTGATTGATGCCCTGGTCTCTGCCGGGGCGCTGACCGAGCACGGCGAACAGTTGCAGGTGCAAGTTACCGCCTGATTGCTATAAATTTGGTAGCTGCTTAAGCATATAAATAGGCCGCATCAGCCCGATTTAGCCTGCGCCTCGCTGTGAGCCACCCTGAACCTGAACCACTCGGCGCGCAAGCCTCGCTGCGGCGCTTTCACGGCGAGCAGGCTGCGCACGCCCATGCTTACGCGCAGGTGTTGTTTGGCTTGCACGGGGCGCTGGAGTTGCAAGCGGGCAACCGCAGTTGGCGGGTGGACGCCAGCTGTGGCCTGGTGATTCCGCCGGGGCTGGCGCACGGCCTGGCCGCCATGGCGGCTGGCGACGCGGGTGCGGCCGTGTTGGTGGTCGATACCGCCTGGCCCCACCGCAAGTTGGACCGCTTGCGAGCCTTTGCCTTGCCCAGCGGCTGGTCAGCGGCCCAATTGCAGCGCTGTTTGCCTGCAGGCCTGTGCAATGCCAACGGCCATGGGGCGCTGCCGCCCTCGGTGCAGCCGCTGCCCGCCGTGGCCGTGCCTTGGTTGCAGGCGGCTGATGTGGCGCCGCGCGCCTTGCCCCGCAGGCGGCTGGACGCCGCCGCCGTGAAAGCCGCTGTGCAAGGTCGTTGGCACCAAGACTGGCCCACCGCCCGCCTGGCCGAGCAGGTAGCCCTGTCGGTGCCGCAGTTCAACGTCCGTTGGCGTGCCTTGACAGGGGCCACTCCGCAAGCCTGGTTGCGCCAGCAACGGCTGGACGAAGCCGTGCGTCTGTTGCAGCTAGGCCGGTGGCTTGACGCCGTGGCCCCGGTGGTGGGCTACGCCAGCGGCAGCGCCTTGGCCACTGCGCTGCGGCGCGAACGGGGCCTGCGGGTGCGGGCGCTGCGCTAGCCGCCTGCGGTGCGGCAGGAGTGTTGTGAGCGGCCCGGGCCAACTCAGAGGCTCGGCGGCTCAGCGCTCTGGCCAGGCGCTAATTTGTGGGCACTTCCATCGTCGCGCGACAGTGGGCGCTGTGGTGGCGGGCATGCTTGGCGCATGGCCAATACCGCTTTCAATTCCCAAACTGCTGCAGCCGCAGCGGCCACCCGCCCCGCCCTGGGCGTGGCCTTGGTGCTGGGCGCGGCCCTGCTGTGGGGCACCACCGGCACCGCGCAGTCGTTCAGCCCCTCGGGCCTGTCGCCCTATTGGGTGGGGGCGCTGCGGCTCTTGGTGTCGGCCGGTTTTTTTGCGTGTGTGCTGCTGTGGTTGCGGCGGTCGGCGCAACCCCACTCAGGGCGGGTGCCCTGGGGTGCGGTGTGGCTGGCGGCGGCCTGCATGAGCGCCTACAACCTGAGCTTTTTCGCGGGTGTCAAAAGCGTGGGCGTGGCGGTGGGCACCGCCATTGCGCTGGGCAGTGGCCCCCTGTGGGCTGGCTTGCTGCAGGCCCTGATCAGTCGCAGCAGCCCGCCCGGGCTGTGGTGGCTGGGCACCGCGCTGGCGGTGGGTGGAGGTGCGCTGATGCTGCTGGCAGGCCGCCCGGCGGATGCGCCCGCACTGTCGCCACTGGGCGTGGCGCTGTGCCTGACAGCGGGGCTGTCCTATGCCGTGTACACACTGATCAATCAGCGGCTGGTACAGGCGCTGCACCCCGCACGGGCCACGGCTTGGGTGTTTGGCGGCGCGGCACTGCTGGCGCTGCCGCTGGCGGGCTTAATCGGCGGCTTGCCTGCGCTGGCGCAGTTGCAGCCCGCCACGTGGGGCGTGGTGCTCTGGCTGGGGGTGATGGGCACCGGCGTAGCCTATTTGCTGTTCAGCCATGCCCTTAAGCACATCAGCGCGGCCACCGGCGTGGCGCTGGCGCTTGCCGAGCCGGTGGTGGCCTTTGGCCTGGCGGTGCTGATCGTTGGCGAGCGCCCAGGCGGCTGGGCGGTGGCTGGGCTGGGCCTGGTGTTGGCTGGCTTGGCGGTGGTGGTGCGCAGTGAATTGCTATACAAAAAATAGCTAACTCTGCTGGATCAATGGGCGCAAGAGGCTGATTAGACCGAGGCTGCTGATGACGAACGTACAGCGATGGCACTTCAGTCAATAAGGTTGGAAACTACATCGTCTGAAATAAATACTTTGTAGTTCAAAATGCAAACCGCTCAGTTTATTTTGCAGTCGACAAAGTTCAAGTCGACTGGCTGAGTGGTTTTTCAACCTTCGTCCAGTTTGTTGCAAGGATAAATGCCATGAAATCTCTGATTGCCGCCGTCGCTTTGGCCGCCGCCACCTTCGCTGTACAAGCCAAAGACATCGTCGACACCGCCGTTGGCGCGGGCAACTTCAAAACCCTGGTGGCTGCTGTGCAGGCCGCTGGGCTGGTGGACACGCTCAAGGGCAAGGGCCCGTTTACCGTGTTTGCGCCCACGGATGAGGCATTCGCCAAGATCCCCAAGGCCGACTTGGACGCTTTGCTGAAAGACAAAGCCAAGCTCACCGCCGTGCTCACCTATCACGTGGTGCCCGCGCAAGTGATGGCCAAAGACGTCAAAGCCGGCAAAGCCAAAAGCGTGCAAGGCCAAGAACTGACCCTGGCCACCATGGGCGGCGTGACGGTGGATGGCGCCAAGGTGGTGGCCGCTGACGTCAAGGCCAGCAACGGCGTGATTCACGCCATTGATCGCGTGCTGATGCCCAAGTAAGTACAACTGCGCACCCGCGAATGCACGGGGCCTGGTGCCCCGTCAGTTCGCTCCAGGGCCCATCCTTCGCAAGAGGGGTGGGCCTTTTTTGTAAAGCAAGCCGCAGCAAGGCCTGCTGAGCACCGAGCTTGGCCGGTGGGCGTTCTACCCATGAGTGCGCGCTCTCGGCTGCGTCTTGGCGGTGCGCCAGCGTCACGTCGGCGGCCCGCCTCATCTCAATGCCCAGGGTGTCAGCACAGCCCGGCACGGCGGCCCTTAGCGACTGGGCGGCGCGGTGCAGCGCAAAGCGCCTTAGCGAGCTTGTCGCTCGGGTGTCAGCGTCTTTCGGCGGCGCGGGCAGGGGCTGCCTACACTGCGCCGCAACTCAGTACGGCTTGCGCACCTGTCGCGACGGGCTTCATACAACCAGCAAAGGCAAACCATGGATATTCCCGGCAAGGTGGCGGTGGTGACCGGTGCGGGCAGCGGCATTGGGCGTGCGTGTGCGCAGGCCTTTGCCGCAGCAGGGGCCCGTGCGGTGGTGTTGGCTGATCGGGACGTGGCGGGTGCGCAGGCCGCCGCGCAGGCGCTGGCGGCGCAGGGCCACACGGCCTTGGCCTTGGCTTGCGACGTCAGTCGCGAAGCCGATGTCCAGGCTGTGGTGGCCTCCACCATCGAGCGCTTTGGCCGGGTGGATGTGTTCTTTTCTAACGCGGGCATCTTGGGCCAACCCGGTGGGCTCGATTTAGACGACGCGCTGTGGACCGCCATGTGGAACATCCACTGCATGGCCCATGTCTGGGCCGCTCGCGCCGTGGTGCCGGGCATGCTGCGCCAAGAAGGCGGCGGCTACTTTCTGAGCACCGCGTCGGCGGCGGGCTTGCTGACCATTGTGGAATCGGCCCCCTACGCGGTCACCAAGCACGCGGCGGTGGCTTTTGCTGAATGGCTGGCCATTTCCTACGGCCGCCGCGGCGTGCGGGTGAGCTGCTTGTGCCCGCAGTCGGTGGACACCGCCATGGTGCGCGACTCACCCGTGGGCACTGGCTCGGCCGGGCTGGACGGGGTGGTCAGCCCCGAAGCGGTGGCCCAACATGTGCTGCAAGCGATGCGCGACGAGCAGTTTTTGATCTTGCCGCACCCCCAGGTGGCCGAATACATGCAGGCCAAGGCAGCCAACCCGGGCCGCTGGATTGGGGGCATGCAAAAGATGAGCGCCAAGTTCTCGGCGCCCGCCTTCGTGCCGTCTGCACCGCAGGGCTAAATCTCCAGCGGATCCACATCCACCGCCCAGCGCAGCAAGCCGCGCTGCGGCAGGGCCAGCAAAGCGTGGTGCCAGGCGCCTAGCCAGCGTTGCAGGGCGGGACGGTGCACGGCTTCCACCAGCATTTGGGCACGCTCGACATCGGCCACCCGGGCCATGGGCATGGGCACCGGCGGGTACAGCGTGATACCTGCGTCTTGCGGCGCCAGCGCTTGCCCAGCCGCCCAGGCCGCTTGCAAAAAGGCCTGGGTGGCCTCGGCCGTGCGGCCTTCGGCGCGCAGCAAGGCTTGGTGGGCAAAAGGTGGGAGGGTGGCGCCCCGGCGGGCGGCCAGTTCGGTGGCCGCAAAACCGGCGTAGTCGTGCCGCATCAGGGCCGCATACAGCGGATGGCGCGGCTCGAAGGTTTGCACCCAGCATTCGGGCGGCGGCGGTGGTGCTGCGCCATCCTCGGGCGCAAGGGCGCTGGCTCGGCCCGCGCGGCCTGCCGCTTGCATTAGCAGCGCAAATAGCCGCTCAGGCGCGCGAAAGTCGCTGCTGAACAGCGCGGCGTCGGGGTTGAGCGCCACCACCAGGCCCACACGGCGAAAGTCATGCCCTTTGGCCACCATCTGGGTGCCCACCAACACATCCACGTGCCCGCTATGCACAGCGGCCAGTTGGGTGCTTAAGGCGCCTGCGGCGCGGGTGGTGTCGGCATCGATGCGGGCCACCACCAGCGGCTGCCCGTCAGGGCGCAGCACGTCGGCCAAGGCAGCTTGCACCACTTCATGCAAGCGCTGGGTGCCCAGGCCCACGGGGCGGATGTCGGGGTTGCCGCAGCTGGGGCAGGCGCGGGGCACTGGCTGGGTCAGGCCGCAGTGGTGGCAGCGCAAGGTGCGGTCGGTTTTGTGAAAGGCGCGGTAGGCGCTGCAGTGCGGGCAGTCGCTTTTCCAGCCGCAGTCGCCACACGACAGCACCGGGGCATAGCCGCGCTGGTTGAGCAGCAGCAGGCTTTGCTGACCTGCGGCCACGCGCTGGGCAATGGCTTCGCGCACCGCGTGGGCCAGCACCGTGCCGCGCGCTTCGCGCCGCATGTCGTGCACCCGCACCCGAGGCAAAGGCACGGCGTCAATGCGGTGGGCCAGCGTCAGGCGCTGGTAGCGGCCGGTGCCTTCTGGGGCGGCGGCCGATGCGCTGTCATCTGGCGCTCCAGCGCTGTGGCGCCAGCTTTCTAGGCTGGGCGTGGCCGAGCCCAACAGCACCCGACAGCGCGGCGCGTGGGGCGCGTGGCGGCTTTCAATTTGGGCCCGCAGCACCGCCACGTCGCGGGCCGAATGGCGGGCGCCGTCTTGGGCTTTGTAGCTGGGGTCGTGCTCTTCATCCACCACGATCAGCCGCAGCTGCGGCAGTGAGGCCAGCACCGCCATGCGGGTACCCAACACAATGCGCGCCAGCCCCAGGTGGGCGGCCAGCCAATGCTGCAGGCGCTGCGCGGGCGTCAGGCGGCTGTGCAGGCTGACCACGGCCAAAGGGTGCTGCGCCAAGAGATGCGCAAAGCGGGCTTCAAAGCGGGCTTGCAGTTGCGGCGTGAGGTTGATTTCAGGCACCAACACCAGGGCTTGGGCCTGCGGGTCTTGGGCCAGCGCGGTGGCAACTGCCTGCAGATACACCTCGGTTTTGCCGCTGCCAGTGACGCCGTGCAACAAGCTGGCCGCGGGCGGTACGGGGCTTTGCCAGACGGAATCAAACGCCGCCAACGCCTGAGCCTGTTCGGCTTGCAAGATAGGCACTTGCAGACCGCCAGATGCTATAAGTTTTGTAGCTGCTTGCGGCGGTATGACGGCCGAAGAGGCCGATTCAGCCCTCAAACTCTGCACGGGTGACGCCGTTGGCGCCACCGGCCCCACCTTGTGCAACCGGGCCAGGCGCCGGGCCAGGCCAGTGGTTTGCAAGTCGCGCAGGCCCACCGGCAGGGCCGACAAGGCGACTTCGCCCACGCTGCGTTGGTAATAGTTTGCAACCGTGTGCACCAACTGCAGCCACGCGTCGGACAGGGGATTGAGCGCGTCCAAAACCGCAGCCACAGGGCGCAAGGTGCGGGGCGGTGCGGTGGAGTCTGCCGGGTGGGTGGCGGTGGCTGAGGGGGCGTGGGTGTGGGGTTCGGCGTCGATTTGGGCAACTGGGCCGGGGGGTGGGCTGTCAGCGTTGGCAGGGGCCACCGACACTGCGGTCGTCGGCCTGGGCGCCACCACCGCCAGCATCTCGCGGGCCCCCAGCGGCACGCGCAGCAGGGTTCCGGGCGCAAGCGCATGCTCACTTTGGTAACTGAGTGCGTCGCCCAAACCCCCGTGGCGCGGGGTGGCTACCCAAACCGAAACCAGGTGGGCGCCCGTATTGGACACAGCCGCTGCGGTGGCGGCGGAAGCGGGCACGGTCGGGGCTGACGCAGCTTGGGTGGCCTTGCGACGGCGCTGGGGTGGCGCGGGTCTGGGTGTAGGGTCAGGTGTGCTCATAGCTTGTCAACCCGGGCTGCACCGGGGGCGTGGCTGTCCCAGGCAAATATCCCCAAAGACACATCAAGTAATTTGGTGAAAACCGCGCTAACTGCTTGCTGTGCAACCACTTTGTGCTTAATCCCCCGGAAGTGTGGATAACTTTGTTGACAGCTTGTCGCCAGCGCCCGCGAAGCCTTGTCAATCAAGGGTTTGGGCCCCGTGCCCGCAAAAGTGGCAGTGCTGTGACATGAATGAAATCAAGCACTTACGCGGGCCTCATGGGGGCTTGTGACAGAGGCACGACAGGGCATGGCCTATTGCAACGCAGCACGCCAAATGTGCATAAGTGCTCCAGCATGTGGTGCGGTGGGGCTTGACAAAGGCGTTGGGCGGCGTTCTCTTAACGTTTGCTTAAAGCTCTTTCGACCGTGGGACACGTCAAGTGGCGCGGATGGCGCTGGAGTGGCGCGCCACCGATTCCACCAACGCCGACACATGTTCACGCGGGGTGAACTGGCTGATGCCGTGACCGAGGTTAAAGATGTGGCTGGCGCCGGCGCCCGGGCCCTGGTGCGGGCGGCCGAATTGGCTCACCAAGCGTTGCACTTCGGCGTCGATGGCGGCTGGCGGCGCAAACAAGGCGGCGGGGTCAAAGTTGCCCTGCAGGGCGCGGCCGCCGCCAGGGCTGGTGTTTTCGCCCACACTGGCGCGGGCGTGTTGCAGATTGACCGTCCAATCCAGTCCCAGCACTTGGCAATCCAACTGCTGCGCCATCTGCGACAGCCACGCGCCGCCGCCTTTGGTAAACACAATGCGCGGAACGGGTGTGCCTTGCGGGGTGCCGTCGTGGGTGCGCTTGAGCTGCATCAGCACCCGCTGGGTGTAGGCCAGGCTAAAGCTTTGAAATGCGCCGTCGGCCAACACGCCGCCCCAGCTGTCAAACACCATCACCGCCTGGGCGCCCGCGTCAATTTGCGCATTCAGGTAGGCCGCCACCGCGTCGGCGTTGATGGCCAGCATGCGGTGCATCAAATCGGGCCTGCCGTACAGCATGGATTTGACTTGGCGGTAGTCGTCCGAGCCGCTGCCTTCAACCATGTAGCAAGCCAGCGTCCACGGGCTGCCTGCAAAGCCGATGAGGGGCACGCGGCCAGCCAGTTCGCGGCGGATCAGGGTGACGGCGTCAAACACATAGCGCAGGCGTTCCAGGTCGGGCACTTGGAGCGCGGCCACGGCGGCTTCATCACGCACAGGTTGGGCAAATCGCGGGCCTTCGCCTTGGGTAAAGCTCAGGCCCAGGCCCATGGCGTCGGGCACGGTGAGGATGTCGCTGAACAAAATGGCGGCGTCCAGCGGGTAGCGCGCCAGTGGCTGCAAGGTGACTTCGCAGGCCAGGTCTGGCTGGGTGGCCAGGCCCATGAAGCTGCCTGCGCGGGCGCGGGTGGCCACATATTCCGGCAAATAGCGCCCGGCTTGGCGCATGAGCCAAATGGGGCTGCGGTCGGTGGCCTGACGCCAACAGGCGCGCAAAAAGCGGTCGTTGGCCAGTGGGGCGAAGCGGGCGTCAGCGGTCGGCGCGGGGCTGTGGGCGGGGCTGGAGGCGGGGGCGGTCATGTACCGATTGTCGCGGGCGGGGGTGCAGGGGGATCTGAGCCTGCGCAATCACGGGCGACGGGGCCCGCGCCCTGCGGCCCAGCCTGCGCGCCCTGACGGCGCGCGGCCTTAGGCAGCCGAGCTGTATTTGATGGAGCAGCCGTAGGGGTTGGTGGTGGGCACGCTCACCGGCTTGCCTGCCAAGGCTTCGTTGAGCGCCACGCGCACATGGTTGGTGGCGCGGGCGATGTCGTCTGCGCGGGCGCTGGGGATGCTGTCGATGGCCCCGGCGTAAATCAGCACACCCTGGGGATTCAAGATGTACATGTGCGGCGTGGTGCGGGCGCCGTAGGCCCGGCCAGCCACGCCACGCGGGTCCATCAACAGCGCGGTGGGGTGGCTATTGCGCTCGGTTTTCCAGGCCTTGAGCGCGGCGGGCTGCAAATAGTCGGCGTGGCCGGGCTCGGTGCTGTTAATCGCCAGCCACACCACGTTGCGGGCCATGGCCTCGCGCTGCAGGGTGGGCAGATTGCCGCCGTTGTAGTGCTTGCGCACAAAGGGGCAGCCGGGGTTGGTCCATTCCAGCACCACC
>JAAFIY010000108.1 GCA_013297985.1 Comamonadaceae bacterium
CGCTCGGCCTTGACATTGAACTGTCGCGCAACTGATTCCCGGTGTCGAACAAGGATTGATGTCTATGAAATCGCTACTCGACCTGTTCCAGCAAATCACGCCGGACGAGCACTTCGAATCGATCAAGATCGGTTTGGCCTCGCCGGAGAAGATTCGTTCGTGGTCTTTCGGTGAAGTCAAAAAGCCCGAAACCATCAACTACCGCACCTTCAAGCCTGAGCGTGACGGCCTGTTCTGCGCCAAGATTTTTGGTCCCATCAAGGACTACGAATGCTTGTGCGGCAAGTACAAGCGTCTCAAGCACCGCGGCGTGATCTGCGAAAAGTGCGGCGTTGAAGTCACTCAAACCAAAGTGCGTCGCGAGCGTATGGGCCATATTGATCTGGCCGCGCCCTGCGCCCACATTTGGTTCTTGAAGTCGCTGCCGTCGCGTCTGGGCCTGGTGCTGGACATGACGCTGCGCGACATTGAGCGCGTGCTGTACTTTGAAGCCTACGTGGTCACCGACCCGGGCATGACGCCGCTGAAAAAGTGCCAGCTGCTGACCGAAGACGACCACGACGCCAAGCGCCGCGAGTACGGCGACGAGTTCGTAGCCCACATGGGCGCCGAAGGCATCAAGTCGCTGCTGCAAAGCATCGAAATTGAGACCGAAATCGAACGCCTGCGCGGCGACCTCACCGGCTCTGAAGTCAAGGTCAAGAAGAACGCCAAGCGCCTGAAGCTGTTGGACGCGTTCCGCCGCTCCGAGATCAAGCCCGAGTGGATGGTGCTGGACGTGCTGCCGGTGCTGCCACCCGATCTGCGCCCCTTGGTGCCGCTGGACGGTGGGCGCTTTGCCACGTCTGACTTGAACGACCTGTATCGCCGCGTCATCAACCGCAACAGCCGCTTGAAGCGCCTGTTGGAGCTGAAGGCGCCCGAGATCATTGCGCGCAATGAAAAGCGCATGCTGCAAGAAGCGGTAGACAGCTTGCTGGACAACGGCCGTCGTGGCAAGGCCATGACGGGCGCCAACAAGCGCGCCCTGAAGTCGCTGGCCGACATGATCAAAGGCAAGAACGGTCGTTTCCGCCAAAACTTGCTGGGCAAGCGGGTGGACTATTCGGGCCGCTCGGTGATCACCGTAGGCCCCACGCTCAAGCTGCATCAGTGCGGCTTGCCCAAGCTGATGGCGTTGGAGCTGTTCAAGCCCTTCATCTTCAGCCGTCTAGAGGCCATGGGCATTGCCACCACCATCAAAGCGGCCAAGAAAGAAGTCGACAGCGGCACGCCGGTGGTGTGGGACATCCTGGAAGAAGTCATCAAAGAGCACCCCGTGCTCTTGAACCGCGCCCCCACCCTGCACCGCTTGGGCATCCAAGCGTTTGAGCCGATCTTGATTGAAGGCAAGGCCATCCAACTGCACCCGCTGGTGTGCGCCGCCTTCAACGCCGACTTTGACGGCGACCAAATGGCCGTGCACGTGCCCTTGTCGGTTGAGGCACAGATGGAAGCCCGCACGCTGATGCTGGCGTCTAACAACGTGCTGTTTCCGGCCAGCGGTGAGCCGTCCATCGTGCCCTCGCAAGACGTGGTGCTGGGCCTGTACTACGCCACCCGCGAACGCATCAACGGCACCGGCGAAGGCATGGTGTTTGCCGATACGTCGGAGCTGCAGCGCGCGCTAGATGCGGGCGTGGTTGACCTCACGGCCAAGATCAAGGTGCGCTTGCTCGAATGGACACTGGACAAAACCACCAACGAATGGACCAGTGCCCTCAAGCTGACTGACACCACCGTGGGTCGCGCCTTGCTGTCTGAAATCCTGCCGCGCGGCTTGGCTTTCTCGCACATGAACAAAGCGCTCAAGAAGAAAGAAATTTCTCGCCTGATCAACGCCTCGTTCCGCAAGTGCGGCCTGAAAGAAACGGTGGTCTTCGCGGACAAGCTGTTGCAAAACGGTTTCCGCTTGGCTACGCGGGCTGGCATCTCGATTGCCATGGACGACATGCTGGTGCCCAAGGAGAAGCAATCCATCATTGACCGCGCTGAAGGCGAGGTGAAAGAAATAGCCCAACAGTACGTGTCGGGCTTGGTCACCGCGGGCGAGCGCTACAACAAGGTGGTGGACATTTGGGGCAAGGCCGGCGACGAGGTTTCTAAGGTGCTGATGAGTCAGCTAGCCAAAGAAAAAACCATTGATCGCCACGGCAAGGAAGTCGACCAAGAGTCTTTCAACTCCATCTACATGATGGCCGACTCCGGTGCGCGCGGCTCGGCGACGCAGATTCGCCAGCTGGCGGGTATGCGCGGCCTGATGGCCAAGCCCGACGGCTCGATCATTGAGACACCCATCACCGCCAACTTCCGCGAGGGGTTGAACGTGTTGCAGTACTTCATCTCCACCCACGGCGCCCGCAAGGGCTTGGCCGACACGGCGTTGAAGACGGCCAACTCGGGCTACCTCACCCGCCGTTTGGTGGATGTGACGCAAGACCTGGTGGTGACGCAAGACGATTGCGGCACCAGCAACGGTTCACTCATGCGCGCCATTGTGGAAGGCGGCGAGGTGATCGAATCGCTGCGCGACCGAATTCTGGGCCGCACTGCCGCTGAAGACGTGGTGCACCCAGAAACCCGCGTGGTGCTCGTCCCTGCGGGCGAGATGCTCGACGAAGACGCCATCGAAGTGCTGGAACAGGCCAATGTGGACGAAGTCAAGGTGCGCACTGCGCTGACTTGCGAAACGCGCTATGGCTTGTGCGCCAAGTGCTACGGCCGCGATTTGGGCCGTGGCGGCTTGATCAACGTCGGCGAAGCAGTCGGCGTGATTGCCGCGCAGTCCATCGGTGAGCCTGGTACACAGTTGACGATGCGCACCTTCCACATCGGTGGTGCCGCTTCTCGTGCCGCAGTGGCGTCAAGCGTCGAAGCCAAGTCCAACGGCGTCATCGGCTTTAACAGCACCATGCGCTATGTGACCAACGGCAAGAAAGAGCTGGTGGTGATTTCGCGCTCGGGCGAGATCATCATCCATGACGAGCATGGCCGCGAGCGTGAGCGCCACAAGGTGCCCTATGGCGCCTTGCTGTCGGTCAAAGACAGCCAAGCCATCAAAGCAGGTACCGTGTTGGCTAATTGGGATCCGTTGACGCGCCCGGTGATTACCGAGTTTGCGGGAACGGTGCGCTTTGAAAACGTCGAAGAAGGCCTGACGGTGGCCAAGCAGGTGGACGAAGTCACCGGCTTGTCCACGCTGGTGGTAATCGATCCCAAGCGCCGTGGCGCGGCCAAAGTGGTGCGTCCGCAGGTCAAGCTGCTCGATGCGGCAGGCAACGAAGTCAAAATTCCGGGCACCGATCACGCGGTGACGATTGGCTTCCAAGTGGGTGCGCTCATCCAGGTGCGCGACGGCCAAGAAGTGGACAAGGGCGAAGTACTGGCCCGCATCCCGGTTGAGGGCCAGAAAACCCGCGACATCACCGGCGGCTTGCCGCGTGTGGCCGAGTTGTTTGAAGCCCGCAGCCCCAAAGACAAGGGCATCTTGGCGGAGATCACCGGCACGGTATCTTTCGGCAAGGAAACCAAAGGTAAGGTGCGCTTGCAGATCACCGACCCCGACGGCAAGGTGTGGGAAGAACTCGTGCCCAAAGAGAAGAACATCGTGGTGCACGAGGGCCAGGTGGTCAACAAAGGCGAAAGCATTGTGGACGGACCCGCCGATCCCCAAGACATCCTGCGCCTGTTGGGCATGGAAGAGCTGGCGCGTTACATCGTCGACGAGGTGCAAGACGTCTATCGCTTGCAGGGCGTGAAGATCAACGACAAGCACATTGAAGTGATCGTGCGCCAGATGCTGCGTCGTGTGGTGGTCGAGAACCCGGGCGAGTCCGCCTACATCGCGGGCGAGCAGGTTGAGCGCTCTGAAATCCTCGGTACCAACGACACGCTGCGTGCCGCCAACAAACTGCCAGCCACCTTCAGCAACGTGCTGTTGGGCATTACCAAGGCATCGTTGTCCACTGACAGCTTCATCAGTGCTGCGTCGTTCCAAGAAACGACTCGCGTGCTGACCGAAGCCGCCATCATGGGCAAGCGCGACGAGTTGCGGGGCTTGAAAGAAAACGTCATCGTCGGTCGCCTGATCCCCGCAGGCACCGGCTTGGCGTATCACCAGGCGCGCAAGGCCAAAGAGCAACTGGACGAAGCCGAGCGCCGCGCCATTGCACAGGCCGAAAACGCAGCCGCCAACGCGGAGTCTGCGGCTAGCGAGTGATGTAGCAGCCCCGCCAGCGCATCGTGAGCGCTGGCGAGCGTTTGCAAAAACGCCGCAGGCAACCGAAGCGGTTCGGTGCCTGCGGTTTTTTTGATTCCTGAGCTTTGCTCATCTCGCACCCGCGCCCCCTCGCACCACGCACCGCCGACATGTCGACTTGGGTCAGCCTCAGTTTGTTGGTTACAGCCTTCTTGGCGGCGTGCTGGCTGGTGGGTGTTTACAACCGATTGACGGCGTCCAGGCGCGATGCGCTGGCTGCACAGGCCCTCATGCTGGAACATTTGCATGGCCTAGTGGTGGATGCGCCCCACCCGGCTGATTTCAAGGAAATCTCGCCGGAGCAAGCGCGGATGCGCGCCGCTTGGGCGCAGTTGCTGCGCTTGGCCGGCCCCGCTTCGCCCACCTTGCTGTACCCCACTCAGTGTCAAGCCATGGATGCTGCCTGGGGCATTTGGCGCGACATGCTGCCGGGGCAGGCTTGGACGCAAGCCAATGAAGCGGCTGCGCTGCTGGCCAAACAGGCCCATCAACGTTATGTGCAACATGTCGATGCCTACAACCGCCAACGCGATTTGTGGCCCGCCCGAGTTGCTGCATGGCTTTTCGGGTTTAGACGGGCTGGCGTAGCCCGCGCCCTGTTGGACAATGAGCTTGGTTCTTGACCGATATGCGGGGCGGCTTGGTGGGTTACCGGGCGCCGCGTGTTGCCTACGGAGACTTCGATGATTCCTCAATTGATCGTCGCGCTGGCCCTGGCGGCTGGTGCCTCTACCGCTTTCGCTCAGGCGCCCGCTAGCGGCACGCCAGTCACCAGCGCGGACGTGCTTTACATCAAGGGCTTGGCCGCCACTTGCGCCAACTGCCACGGCACCGATGGACGCGCAGTCGATGGCTCGGCAGTGCCCACCATTACCGGCATGCCTAAGGCCTACATCGTTCAGCAAATGCTGGCCTTCAAAAACGGTCAGCGGCCCGCCACGGTAATGCACCAACTGGCACGCGGCTACACCGACCAGCAGATTGACCAGATCGCCGGCTATTTCGCCGCCCTCAAGCGCTAAGCCCCAAGGGAGCTACACCATGCAACGCCGTTCTTTTTTGCATTCCAGTGCTGCCCTGAGCTTGTTGGGCTTGTCTGCCTGCGCGACTACCGCCTTGCCCGCCAAAGCGCGCGTGGTGGTGGTCGGCGGTGGCTACGGTGGCGCCACGGCGGCCAAGTACGTTCGACTGCTGTCTGACCACAAGATTGACGTTGTCCTTATCGAACCCAATGAGGCTTTTGTTTCTTGCCCTATTTCTAACTTGGTCATCGGCGGCACCAAGCGCATCGCCGACGTCACCACGCCCTACACCGGCTTGAGCAAAAACCATGGCATCACCGTGGTGCGCGATATGGCCGAGCGCATTGACACTCAGCGTAAGACCGTGACCACGGCGCGCGGCGGCACCATTGCCTATGACAAGCTGGTGGTGTCTCCAGGTATCGATTTGATGATGGGCAGCGTTGAGGGCTTGGCCCCCGCCTTGCAGGCCGGGCAAATCCTGCAGGCCTGGAAAGCAGGGCCCGAGACGGTGGCCTTGCGCCGCCAACTAGAGGCCATGCCCGACGGCGGCGTGTACGCCATCACCATTCCTGAGGCGCCCTATCGCTGCCCGCCCGGCCCGTACGAGCGCGCCTGCCAAGTGGCGTGGTATTTCAAACAAGCCAAGCCCCGCAGCAAGGTGCTGATCTTGGACGCCAACCCCGACGTTACCTCCAAGGCCGCGCTGTTCAAAAAAGTGTGGGCTGAGGAGTACCGCGGCATTGTTGAATATCGCAATCAGCACAAAACGGTGGCCGTTGATGCGCGCACCAACACCATCAAGTTTGAGGTGCAAGGCGATGAGCGCGTTAACGTCATCAACGCGCTGCCCCCCATGCGGGCAGGCTTGATCGCGGTGCAAACGGGCCTGAACAACCAAGCCAACAGCCGCTGGTGCGGCGTCAACTACCAAACCTTTGAATCCACTGCCGCCAAAGACGTGTTTGTTCTCGGCGACGCCATTCAGATTGCCCCGGGCATGCCCAAAAGCGGTCACATGGCCAACAGCCACGCCAAGGTGGCGGCCGCAGCCATCGTGGCGCAACTGGCGGGTTGGCCGGTGAACCCTGCGCCCATGCTCACCAACACCTGCTATAGCTTCACGGACGACAAAAACGTGGTGCACGTGGCCAGCGTGCATAACTTTGTCGCGGCTGAAGGCACCTTCCGCACGGTGGCGGGCTCGGGTGGCTTGTCAACCGCGCCCAATGAACTCGAAGGCGTCTACGCCTGGAACTGGGCGCAGAACATCTGGGCTGACAGCCTGACTTGACCGCCGCTGATCACCCCACCCGCGCCCCAAGGGCAGCGGGGGCAGGGCGCCCGCGCGATGCGCATGCGTCGGGTCAGGCGTCACCGCCCTTGTGGCAGACGCTGCTGGCGGCCAGCCAAGTCTTGCTGGGCGTGCTGCAGGGGCAGCCCAGCTCGGCCAGCTTGGCTCAGGTGAGCCCGTCGCTGCGCCCCGGCGCCCAGGCGCTTGCCTTTGCGGGCTTGAGAGGCTGGGCGCGCGCCCACGCCCTGCTGCGCGCACGAGCGGCGCGTATGCCGCCTGCGCCTGTGCGATCGCTCCTGTTGTTGGGCTTGGCGCTGGTCACTGAAAACCCGCCGCGCTATGACGCCCACACCCTCACCAATCAGTTAGTGGAAGCCTGCCAGCGCCAGCGCAGCACCCGCGCCGCGGCTGGCTTTGTCAATGGCTGCATGCGGCAGACCCTGCGTGCAGGCACCCTGGGCCTGGCGTCTTTGACCCAAGCCGATCAACTGAACCTGCCCGACTGGTGGCTGCAACAACTGCAAGCCGATCACCCAACGCATTGGTTGGCCATCGCGCAGGCCGCTGCAACCCCAGCGCCGATGCACCTGCGCCAGCACGCCCGCAAGTCTCAAGAAAAATCGGCTGTTTCGGCCGTCGATACGCCGCAAGCAGCTATTAAAAACATAGCAAGTCCATTGCGCGGCGACCGCTGGGGCGGCGGCTGGGCCCTGCATGAAGCAGTGCCGGTGCAGCAACTGCCGGGCTGGGATCAGGGCTGGTGGTCGGTGCAAGACTGGGGCGCCCAGCAGGCGGCACCGGCCTTGCTGGCGGCGCTGGTGCCGCGCAGTGACGGCCGACGGCCGCGGGTGCTAGACGCATGTGCCGCGCCCGGTGGCAAGACGGCGCACCTGTTGGAATTGGCTGATCTGGACCTGTTGGCCATCGACCGCGACGCCGATCGATTGGCCCGGGTGCAAGACAACCTGCAGCGCCTGGGTCTGGCGGCGCACCTGCGCTGCGCCGACGCTGCCCGCCCAGCCGAATGGTGGGATGGGCAAGCGTTTGACGCCATCTTGCTTGACGCGCCCTGCACCGCGTCGGGCATCGTGCGCCGCCACCCCGATGTGCCATGGCTGCGCCGGGCCACCGACATCGCCAGCTTAGCCCAGCAGCAACGGGCCTTGCTCGATGCCCTGTGGCCCACATTGGCCCCAGGTGGCGCGCTGCTGTATTGCACCTGTTCGGTGTTTGCCGCAGAAGGCCCAGAGCAGATTCAGGCGTTTGTTGCGCGCAACACCGACGCGGTGCCAGAACCTTCGATTGCAGCACTGTTACCCACCAGCGCAGCCGCCACCGAAACCCCGTTGGACAATCTGCTCGGTGAGCACGACGGATTCTTCTACGCCCTGTTGCGCAAGCGCCCCACCGGTGCTGCTTGAGTCGCGGCGTCGCTGGCTGCGTCAGGTGGCCCTGGGCACAGCGGCCTTGGCCGTGGGCGGCCTGGCTGTGGCGCAGGCCAGCCCCGGCGAAGCCGCCAGTGCCGGGGCAGTGGAGGTGACCGAATTGTCCGCACTGGCGCTGAGCGACGGCGTGTGGGCCTTGGCCAATCTGCGCTTGGAGCTCCCCACCGTGGTCGAGGCCGCCTTGTCCAAGGGCGTGGCCATGCATTTCGTGCTGGAACTTGAGGTGCTGCGCCGCCGCTGGTACTGGGCCGACCGCAGCGTGGCCCAGGTGGCGCGCCATTTCCGCCTGAGCTACCAGCCGCTGGGGCGCCGCTGGCGCTTGCAGCAATCACCGCAATCGCTCACCGGGGCCGCCGCAGCCAGCGCCGCTGCGTCGGCCGAATCATTTGATGGCTTGGCCGATTCCCTGCGGGCGCTGGAGCGCTTGGGACGCCTTCGCCTGACCGAGCAGCCCCTGGATGAGGTAGCCGGGCACTATCTGATGCTGCGTTTTCGACTCGACACCGCGCAGTTGCCCCGCCCCCTGCAAATCGGTGCGCTAGGCCGCACCGACTGGTCACTGGCCACGGAGCGCACGGTACCCTTGGTGGCCGACCTCTCGCGCAGCGGCGCGAACTTGCCCTAGGCCATGTCGGCACGCCCACGCCGCCATGCAAGCCGTGGCTAGCCCGGTTCTCACGCCAGCCCCACCCGCGCGTCGGCGTGGGCGGCGCTGGGCCTGGGCTGTGGGCTTAACGGTGCTGTTTGGCATTGGCTTGGTGCTGCTGTTCTTGCTGGCGCAAACCACCGGCAACCGTGAACTGTATGAACGCCAATACGCTCGCTTGGCGCTCATCAACCTGGGTGTGGCTGCGGCGCTGCTGGCGGTCATTGTGTGGGGCGCTGTGCGCTTGTGGTTGCGGCTTAAACGCGGCAAGTTCGGTAGCCGTTTGCTGATCAAGCTGGCGGCGGTGTTTGCCTTGGTGGGTGTACTGCCGGGCTTGCTGATTTATGCGGTGAGCTACCAGTTTGTGTCGCGCTCAATTGAGTCGTGGTTTGACATCAAGGTCGAAGGCGCACTCGACGCGGGCTTGAACTTGGGCCGCTCCACGCTCGAGGTGCTCACCAGTGAACTGGTCGCCAAAACGCGCAATGCCGCCAATCAGCTCAGTGACACCACCGACGCGGGCGCCGCCGTGGCGGTGAACCGTCTGCGCGATCAGCTCAACGCGGCTGAAGTGGTGCTGTGGGCGCCCAACGGCCAGGTGGTGGCAAGCGCCGGTGGCGATGGCGGCATTCGGCTGATTCCCGAGCGGCCCAGCTCGCAGACGCTGCGCAATGTGCGCAACCAGCGCGCAGTGGGCAGCGTCGAAGGCTTGGAAGACGCACAGGCCGATGCGGGTGGCGCCCAGGCGCGCGCACGGGTGCGGGCCATGGCTTGGGTACCCCCGGGTGGGCTTGGCCTGAGCGCCGACGGCCGCTACCTCCAAGTCACACAGAGCTTGCCGCCCGGCTTGGTCGCCAATGCGCTGGCCGTGCTGGAGGCCAACCGCGAATACCAAGAGCGCGCACTCGCCCGCAGCGGCTTGAAACGCATGTACATCGGCACCCTCACCTTGGTGTTGTTCTTGGCCGTGTTTGGCGCAGTGCTGTTGGCGGCGCTGCTGGGCAATCAATTGGCCAGGCCATTGCTGCTGCTAGCCGAGGGTGTGGAACAGGTGGCCGCTGGTGACTTGAGCCCCAAGCCTTTTCTGGCCAGCACCGATGAGCTCGGCGGCTTGACGCGCTCATTTGCTGACATGACGCGCCAGTTGTCTGACGCCAGGTTTACCGCGCAACGCAGCCTGGGTGCGTTGGACGCGGCGCGCTTCAATCTGCAAACCATTTTGGACAACCTGACCGCAGGTGTCGTGGTGTTGGATGCCCAGGGCCGCGTACAGCAAGCCAACCCTGGCGCCGCCCGCATTTTGCGGGCGCCCTTGGCGGACGGCGTTGGCCAGGCGCTCGGCCAGTTCAAGGGCTTGGCAACGTTTGCTAAAGATGTGGAGGCTCGGTTTGCTGACTTCTTTGCCACCGAACCCGACCAGCGCCACGGCGCCAACTGGCAGCACAGCTATGCCTTGGCCACCGACGCCCATGGCTTGGTGTTGGACGGCGTAGACGGCGCTGCTGGCACAACGGCTGGCACCCTGAGCTTGGTGGTGCGCGGCGCGGAACTGCCCGGGCAGTTGCGCCTGCTGGTGTTTGACGACATCACTGAGGTGGTGTCAGCCCAGCGTGCCCAAGCCTGGGCCGAGGTGGCACGCCGCGTGGCGCATGAAATCAAAAACCCCCTGACGCCGATTCAGCTGTCCGCTGAACGCCTGGCCCGTCGGCTAGATGGCAAGTTGGCCGCACCTGAACAAGCGGTGCTCGACAAATCGGTGCAGACCATCGTTGACCAGGTGGATGCGCTCAAGCACCTGGTCAACGACTTCCGCGACTTTGCCCGTCTGCCCTCCGCCCGCTTGGTGGCGCTCGACCTCAATGCCTTGGTGCGCGACGTGGTGGCGCTGTATGGCGTGGATGAAGCGCCAAGCGATGTGGCGCCAACTGAAGCCGATTCCGCAGCGGCGCCCTTGGCGCTTGGCGGCAGCAGCGCCATTGACCTGGATCTTGACCCCAGCTGCCCGCCGATTGCGGGCGACGCCCAACAACTGCGCCAGGTGCTGCACAACCTGCTGCAAAACGCCCAACAGGCCCTGCCAGAGCGCGAACCGCAGGTGGACGCGGTTCGGGTGCGCACCCGCTTTGATCCGGCCCAGGGCCGGGTTCGCCTGAGCGTGATTGATAGCGGCCCCGGGTTTTCCGAAGCCATCCTCAAGCGTGCTTTTGAGCCCTATGTCACCACCAAGTTAAAAGGCACCGGCCTGGGCCTGGCGGTGGTCAAAAAAATCATCGACGAACACGCCGGACGCATTGATTTAAGCAACCGGCAGCGGGCGGGGCGGGTGGTTGGGGCTCAGGTATCTATATCATTCAACGTTGCTGAAACACCACAAGCTGCGCTGGTCGCCTGACGGGGCCACAAGCAGTGCGATCAACCTTGGCGGCACATGGCAAACATATTGGTTGTTGACGACGAACTGGGCATTCGGGATCTGCTGTTTGAGATCCTGAACGACGAGGGGCACGCCGTTGAACTGGCTGAAAACGCCGCGCA
>JAAFIY010000109.1 GCA_013297985.1 Comamonadaceae bacterium
GGTGGTGGCCACCGAATTGCCGGAACCCAAAAGGGCCGCCGGATCGGCTTCGCCCTCCTTCAAGGCGGCCACAAACAGGTCATGTGCATCCAACAAGCGCCGCTGCGCCAGCCTTAAGTAAGCGAAGTTGGCCTGCAAGGTAAGCGCTTTGGGAAAGCGCTTGTGGGCAGCGGCAAAGCATTGCTCGGCCTCGTCGAGTTGCTCGTGGGCAATCAAGGCCAAGCCCAGGATATTGTGGGCCTTGGGGTCGTGCGGCAGCAGCGCCACGGCACGGCGCGCCCACATCAGAGCCGCGCTGGTGTCGCCCAGGTTGAGCCACGCCTGAGCCAAGTCCACCAGATAGCGGTGATCGGGCCAGCCAAGCCGCCAGCCTTGTTCCATGCCAGCGGCGGCACGCTGATAGTCGCGCAGCGCATGGACTGCCCGCCCCCGCACCACCCAAGCCAGAGCCAAGTCGGGCTGCAAATCAGACGCTTGCTGGCCGCGCTGGGCCGCCCGCTCAAACTGACCGAGATCAAAGCAGCTCACCGCGCTGGCCACTAGCAACTGGGCGTCGTCAGGTGCTGCATCCAGGGCCAGATTCAAATGGGTGAGGGCCGCGCTGTGGTCCCCCATGCGTTGCAACACCTGGCCCAGCAGCCCATGGCTGGGGCCGTATCTGGCATCAGCTTTGAGGGCCGCGCGCGCCAGCGGCTCGATCACCTCTGGCGGCACCTTGAGTGCCAACCAACGCGCTGCGGTCTCACGCAGCACGGCTGCGCGTTGGCTGCTGCGCACGCCCTCGAGTGCACCGGCCCAGGTGCGGTCGGCCCAATCGCGCCAGCCCAGCAGGTGAAGTTGAGCGGCTGCGTCAATGGCCAGCATCAAGGCTGGTTTGGCTGCGCTGGCTTGGGTGATGGCTTCAGTCGGTGCGCTGGGCAGCGCATAGGCACCCAGCGTGGCCAGCGCAAGGGCTGGCCGTTGGGTGGCGCGCCAAGCGTCAGCCAGGGTTTGCACCTGGGCGGCAGGTGCATCAGACATGCCGTGCAGGCGCTGCCATGCGGCATTGAGGGTGCGCGCCGCCACACCGGGGCGTAGCGCATCAACGTCCAGTGGTGACGTCGAAGTGGTCTCTGCCGCGCGAGATGAATCGACAACGGTGGTCATCCGGATGGCTACAGCGTTTGGTTACAGCGTATGCGTCCGATCGCCCAACACCCACCCCCGCGCGTCGCGCGCCGCGCTATCGGCAAAGGCCAGGACCTTGAAGCGTTCACCCATTTCGTGTTCCGTGATCAATTTCTGCGCTTGCGCCCTATCGGCCAGCGTAGCGCGCTCTAAAAACAATAGCATTCCGCAATTCATGAGGAATCGCGCCTGGGTGGTGTAACCCAGCACCTGCGCCCCCGCATCTTGCGCGGCCAGGGCCACGTCGGTGAAGTTGATGTGGGCGGTGATGTCCACTTGCCCCAGCTGCGCCAGCACATCGTGCCCCACCCGATGGCCGCCGTGCGTCACCAGCGTGCCCATGTGTCGCTGGGGGTGGTAGTACTCGCTCTCAGCGAACCCATAGTCGATGAACATAGCCACGCCGTGGCGCAGCTTCTCGGCCACGGTGGCCACAAAGGCGTGGGCCTGGGGGTGGATTTCCGTGATGTAGTCGTGTGCGCCTTCGATTTCCACGGGCGGTCGCAGGTCAGTGGGCACATCGGCAAGGGCCAGCGTGCCCTGGTGGAACACCACGCCGCGTTCGTGCCATACGCCGCCGATGCGGGCGAGCAGCTTCACCGGCATGGCGTCGAGCACTTCGTTGCCCAGCACCACGCCGCCGAAGCGCTCGGGCAGCGCCTGAGCCCATTGCACGCTTTCACCCCAGTCGGACAAGCGCTCACGCTGCTGCTGGGCCAAAGCGCCAGACACCTCGACGATGGTGTAAGTCAGGTCCCCTGCCAAACCTTCGTCGCGCAAGCCGCTCAGTACCTGGTGCGCCAAAGCGCCCGAGCCCGCGCCAAATTCCCAAATCTGCTGCGGCCCGCCTTCGCGCAGCCAAGCGGCCACCTGCACTGCGAGCGCGCGGCCAAAAAAGGGCGACAGCTCGGGTGCGGTGACAAAGTCAGACCCGTCTCGTGCTAAGCGGCCAAACACTTGATCACCCCGAGCGTAGTAACCCAAACCAGGGGCATACAACGCTTGGTGGATATACGCATCAAATGGCAGCCAGCCGCCCGCTTGGGCGATGTGTGCCTGCAAATGGGCATGCATCTGAGCGGCCAACTCAGGCGGGGAAAACGGCGGCGCAGCAAGGGGCATGCGCCGATTCTCGACAATCTGGGGCATGACTTCTGAAATGACCCCCACGGTGCTGGTCACCGGTGCTGCCAAACGCTTGGGCCGCGCGCTGGCTTTGCACTTGGCACACCAGGGCTGGCGGGTTGCGCTGCACTACCGCGCGTCTGCCGCCGACGCGCAAGCCACGCTGACTGAATTGCAAGCCGCTGCGCCGCACTTGACCCACCAAGCCTTTTGCGCCGATTTGAGCCAACCCGATGCCGCCCGCACCCTGGTGCCCCAAGTGGTGGCCGCCTTCGGACGGCTTGACGCCGTGGTCAACAGCGCCGCCTTGTTTGAATTTGACGAGCCTCGCGCCATCAACCCTGAGCTGATGCAACAGCACTTTGCCAGCAACACCCTGGGCCCCGTGCTGTTGGCCCAGGCGCTGTTTGAACACCGCCAAACCCTGAGCGCTGACACCGCCCCCGGCGTGGTGGTGAACCTGCTCGACCAAAAACTCTTCAACCCCAACCCTGATTTTTTTAGCTACACCTTAAGCAAAGCCGCCCTGCACGCCGCCACCGATTTGCTGGCCCGCGGCCTGGCGCCCAAAGTGCGCGTGGTGGGCGTGGCCCCGGGCCTGACGCTCACCAGCCACATGCTGAGCGATGCCGAATTTGCCCAACTGCATGCCCTAAGCCCACTGGGCCGATCGTCCACACCCGAAGACGTGGCTGCCACGGTGCACTTTGCGCTGACCAACCGCAGCATCACCGGCACCACGCTGCTGGTAGATGGTGGGCAGCACTTGATGCCGTTTGCGCGTGATTTTTCTTTGATGCCCGGCCAACAAAAAGACGCCCAAACATGATCAACCGCGGCAACCAAACCCTGACGCTGACCGGCCTGCGCTTTGAAGCGCCGCTGGGCATCTTGCCCGGCGAAAAACAAGCGCCCCAACCCATCGTGGTGAACGCTGAACTCAACTTAGGCAGCCAGCCCTTGCTGCCTGACGACCACATCTTGAGCGTGCTGGACTACCGCCGGGTACGCCAGATCATCATTGACGAATGCACCGCCCAACACACCAATTTGCTAGAGCGTTTGATTGGCCAGGTGTGCCACCGCCTGCTGCAACTGCCCGGCGTGCTGGGCGTGCGGGTGACGATTGCCAAGCCCACCATCTTTGACGACTGCGAAGTGGCCATCCGGCAAGAAGCCGGGCAGTGGTGAAGCCAGTCGCACCCAGGCCGCCACGGAACCCACACCCCCCAACCGAATCTGACCGCCATGAATGCCCCGAACGACCTGCCCTTGAGCTCGCAGATCTCGCCCCGCCTGAAGATTGAGCGCGAAACCCACAAGCTGGAAAAGCGCCTGTGCCGCCAGGTGGGCCAAGCCATCATGGACTACCAAATGATCGAAGCTGGTGACCGGGTGATGGTCTGCCTGTCAGGTGGCAAAGACAGCTATGGCATGTTGGACGTCTTGCTCAAACTGCAAGCCCGCGCGCCGATTTCATTTGAGCTGGTGGCCGTCAACCTCGACCAAAAGCAACCCGGCTTTCCGGCCGAGGTGCTGCCCAACTATTTGACCGAGTTGGGCGTGCGTTTTCACATTGAAAACCAAGACACCTACAGCATCGTCAAAGACAAAATTCCCGAAGGCAAAACCATGTGCAGCCTGTGCAGCCGCCTTCGCCGGGGCATCTTGTACCGGGTGGCGGGCGAGCTGGGTTGCACCAAGATTGCCCTGGGCCACCACCGCGACGACATCTTGGCCACCACCTTCCTCAATTTGTTTTTTGGCGGCACCTTAAAGGGCATGCCACCCAAGCTGCAAAGCGACGACGGCCAGCACGTCGTGATTCGCCCGCTGGCCTATGTGGCCGAACGTGATTTGGTGCGCTGGGCGCAACACAAACAGTTCCCCATCATTCCGTGCACCCTGTGCGGCAGCCAAGACAACCTGCAGCGCGTGCAGGTGGGCAAGATGCTTAAAGAGTGGGAACGCCAGCACCCCGGGCGCCTAGACAACATCTTGCACGGCTTGCAACACGCGGTGCCCTCGCATTTGATGGACCGCAGCCTGTTTGACTTTGCGGGCCTGCGCGCGGACGGCGTGGCGCGTGCCGACGGCGACAAAGCCTTTGATGATCACGAGCTGCCCACCTCGCCCGTGATGCCGTTTGGGGATGCCTCTGCGGCCGAGCGCTTGGCCCAGGTGCAAGTGGTGCAACTGCACGGTGGCGACTGAAGCGGCCACCTAGTGTTTCAAGTCAAACAGGCCTGCAGCGCAATCAAATAGGGCGGAAGCAGCTATGAAAAATATAGCAACCGGCTTTTCAACGCATTGGACTGCGGCGCTGGCTCTGACCGCCGTGGCGCTGCTGGCAGGCTGCGCCAGTGGCCCGCGCGTGGTGGAGGCCGAAGTCACCACCGCCTTGGCCGCCAGCGTGGTGCTGGGCCAGCCCACCATGCAGGCCGTGCCCTTGCCCGCGCAAGCCGTCTATCGCTTTGAACGCACCCCTTTGCAAGCCAGCCTAGCGCAGCAACACGCCACCGCAGCCCAGCGCCTAAGCGGCCTGGAGGCCACCGCCGCCACCCAACTCGCCAAAGCCGGTTGGACCCAAGCCGCCCCAGGCGCAGAAAGCACCGCCCGCTACGCCATCAGCCTGCAAGTGGGCGAAGTGCTGGGCAGCCGATCTGACCGCGACTTCATCCCCCGCCCCCACCCCGGCTACCGCACCCCCAGCGGCTGGCCCTACACCACCACCACGCCCTTCAATGTGGGTGTGAACGTCGGCGTGGGCATTGGCAGAGGCGTTGGCGTGTTCGGCAGCTTTCCGGTGTGGCAGCGCATCGACACGCCCTGGTACTGGCATGAGGCCAAAGTCACCGTGCGTGAAATTGCCTCACCCCCCAACACCGCCGCCCCGACTGCATCGGGTGCTGTCATCCCAACGGCACTGATGCCCGGTGCCGTGGTAGCCGAAATCCTCGCCCGCCACGATGGTCCCTGGGCCGACGCCCCCCGCACCCTGGCCGCCTTGGTGCAAGCGGCCTTGCTGCAGTGGCCGCCTGCAGTCAGTGGCGGTGCGCCATTGGCGCCTCGGGTGGTGAAGATTGAGTTGGCAAAGTAACTAAGCCAAGGCCCAAGGGGCCAAGCAGACGTCCCTCAGCCTCGGGTGGCTCTACTTGGCCAACTGATTTCCAAGCGCCGGTTCTTTGCCACGCAATCGCGCAAACACAAATTGATCAGGCTCTGATACGGCACCCCGGCCTGCGCTGCCAGGCCCTTGAAATGCGCAATAACGTCTTCAGACAAGCGCATGCTGACGGGCTTTTTCAGCTTGTTGGCATAGGGGTTGGGGCGAGCCTTCAGCTTTGAGAACTCGTACTCGGCTTTCATGTCAGGCACCTGTGTAAAGAGCGGGCTAGCGGCGGGTAGCTTTGGGAGTCGGCCTCGCAAACAATATCTTCATTGGATTGTGCTCAAACGCTCGCCTCGCTGACAGGGTCTGAAGCCCAAACGCCCACTACCATCCGTGCATGCAGTCCACCCGCCTCACCGCCATCCGCCACGGCGAAACCGCTTGGAATGTGGACACCCGCATTCAGGGCCAGTTGGACATTGGCCTTAATGAACTGGGGCGCTGGCAGGCTGACCAAGCTGCGCAGGCGCTGGTCGATGCCGACATTGATGCCATCTACAGCAGCGATTTGCTGCGGGCGTGGGACACGGCGCGCTCATTGGCCAAGTTGCGCGACATGGACGTGATCACCGACGTGGGCCTGCGCGAGCGGGGCTTTGGTGACTTTGAAGGCCACACATTCGCCGAGATTGAAGCGCGCTGGCCCGATGAGGCCCAGCGCTGGCGCAGGCGCGAGCCCGACTTTGCGCTGCCGGGCGGCGGTGAATCACTTACCACCCTGCGCCGCCGGGTGATTGAGACGGTGGTGCGCTTGGCCGCCGCGCATGTGGGCCAGCACATCGCCATCTTCAGCCACGGCGGGGTGATGGATGTGCTCTACCGCGCCGCCACCGGCCAGACCACCCAAGCGCCGCGCACCTGGACGCTGCACAACGCCGCCATCAACCGCCTGTTGTGGACGCCTGAGGGCATCACGCTGGTGGGCTGGGGCGATGTGGAGCATTTGCAAAGCGCCGAAGCGCCGAAGTCTGAGCCGCGCGACGACGCCACGGTGGCGGCGCGTTTAGCGCACCCCGGCTAGTCAGTCATGGGCGTTTGCAGCGGCGCACTATTCGCTATTATTTTTATAGCTGTATACGCCTATTTCTAGGGCGCTAGAGCCCCTGTTTCTTTGAGTCTGCTCGGGATCAGGCCACCCAGGTCTGCCACAGCGTCCACGCCCCTAGCGCCACAAACAAGGCGGCTGCCGCGCGATTGAGCCACACCAAGTTCAGCCGACTGGCCAGCCGGTCGCCCAGCCACACCACCGGCGCGTTGGCCAGCAGCATGCCCAGCGTGGTGCCCGCCACCACAGCCAGCAGTGCCCCATCAAAACGCGCGGCCAAGGCGATGGTGGCCACTTGCGTCTTGTCGCCCATCTCCAGCACGAAGAAGGCCACGCAGGTGGCACCAAACACCCCCAAGCGGTCCCATAGGCGCGGGCCATCGTCGGCGTGGTCGGGCACCAGCAGCCAAGCGCCCATGAGCACAAAACCCACCCCCACCGCGGTGGGTAGCACGTTGGGGCCCAGTGTTTGCGCCCATTGGCCCGCGAGCGTACCCACCCAGGCCGCTAGTGCGTGGTTGAGTAACGTGGCCACGGCAATACCCCACACGATGGGCCAAGGCCTGCGCCAACGGGCCGCTAGCGCCAAGGCCAACAACTGAGTTTTGTCGCCCATCTCGGCCAGCGCCACCAAACCGGTGCAGGTCAGCAGTGCCTGCCAAGCCGAACCGTCAGCCATCAGGGTTCAAACAAATCGCCGGCCGCACCCGCGCGGGCTGGCGGTGTCAGGCCCAGGTGCCGCCAGGCGGTGGCGGTGGCCATGCGGCCGCGCGGGGTGCGTTGCAAATAGCCTTGTTGAATCAAATACGGCTCAATCACGTCTTCGATGGTGCCGCTTTCTTCACCGATGGCGGCAGCCACGTTGTCCAGCCCCACGGGGCCGCCATCGAAGCGGTGGATGATGGCTTCTAGCAGCTTGCGGTCCATCAAGTCAAAGCCTTGCGGGTCCACATCCAACATGGCAAGCGCTTTGCCCGCAATGGGCACATCGATGCGGCCGGTGCCTTTCACATCGGCGTAGTCGCGCACACGGCGCAGCAGCCGATTGGCAATGCGCGGCGTGCCTCGCGAGCGTCGGGCGATTTCATCTGCCCCCTCGTCGTCAATGGGCACATTGAGCAAGCCCGCGCTGCGCCGCACGATGCGCGAGAGCTCAGCCGGGCTGTAGAACTCCAGCCGCGCCACGATGCCAAAACGGTCGCGCAGCGGGTTGGTGAGCATGCCCGCACGGGTGGTGGCGCCCACCAGGGTGAAGGGCTGCAAATCCAGCTTGATGCTGCGCGCAGCGGGCCCCTCGCCAATCATGATGTCGATTTGGTAGTCCTCTAGCGCGGGGTAAAGGATCTCTTCCACCACCGGGCTTAGGCGGTGGATTTCGTCAATAAAGAGAACGTCGTTTTTCTCTAGATTGGTGAGCAAGGCTGCCAGGTCTTTGGGCTTTTCTAGCACCGGGCCGCTGGTTTGACGCAAGTTCACGCCTAGCTCGGCCGCAATGATGTGGCTCAGCGTGGTTTTGCCCAGGCCCGGCGGGCCAAACAGCAGCACGTGGTCAAGTGCCTCAGCGCGTTTTTTGGCCGCTCCGATGAAGATTTCCAACTGCTCGCGCACCTTGGCCTGGCCCACGTAGTCGTCTAGCAGTTTGGGGCGCAGGGCGCGCTCAAGTGCTTCTTCTTGCGGCGACGCTGCAGCAGGGCCCAGCACCCGAACGGGGGCTTCCGCAGTGCGGCTGGGCGGCGCCGGTGCAAACGAATCCGTCTGTATGCTCATCCAGTGATTATGAAGCGAAGCCGAATACGCCAGTTGGGTGTGTTTGCGGCTCGGGCAGTTGGCCCCAGGTGTGATAGCGTCAACCGGGTGGGTGAAGCTTCGTCACTAAAACGCATCGCAGTTGCAGACCTGAAGGTCGGCATGTTTCTGCACAAGCTCGAAGGCTCGTGGATCAACCATCCCTTTTGGCGCAGCGCGTTTGTGCTCGAAGATGAAAAAGACGTACAGGCTGTCAAAACCAGCGGCATCGCTCATGTCTGGATAGATGCCGACAAGGGTGACGACATCGTCGCGGCGCCGGTGGCTGCCGTAGCTAAGGTGGCTGCCATCCCAGCGCCCGCTGCGGCACCCGCCCCGGCCCCCACGGCAGCTCATGTGGCAACGCCCAAGCCGGTGTCGCTGCAAGAGGAAATGCGCCAGGCACAGCGCATCTGCGAAGCGGGTAAGGGCGCAATTGCGTCGATGTTGAGCGACGCCCGCATGGGCAAAGCCATCGACGTCAAGGGCACCGCGCCCATGGTGGAAGAAATCGCACTCAGCGTGATGCGCAACGCCAGCGCCATCATTTCGGTGGCGCGCATCAAGACCAAAGACGAATACACCTACATGCACTCCATTGCGGTGTGTGCGCTGATGGTGTCGCTGGGCCGCCAGCTCGGCCTAGACGGCGCAGCCCTGCGCGACGCAGGCACTGCGGGCCTCATGCACGACCTGGGCAAGGCCGTCATGCCTATTGATGTGCTGAACAAACCGGGCAAGCTGACGGATGCTGAGTACGCCACCATCAAGCGCCACCCGGTAGAGGGCTGGCGCATCTTGCGCGAAAGCGGCTGCACCGATGAAGCCCTGCTCAGCGTGGCGCTGCATCACCACGAACGCATGGACGGCAAGGGCTACCCCAAAGGCTTGGCAGATGCGCAGATCACCCAACTGGTGCGCATGAGCGCTGTGTGCGACGTGTATGACGCCGTCACCAGCAACCGCCCGTACAAAGCGGGCTGGGACCCGGGCACCTCCATCCGGCAAATGAACAGCTGGAAGGGCCACTTCGATCCGCTGGTGATGCAGGCCTTTATCAAAAGCCTGGGCATCTACCCGGTGGGCAGCTTGCTGCTGCTGGAATCGGGCCGCTTGGCGGTGGTGGTTGAGCAAAACGCCATTTCGCTGCTGAAGCCGAAGATTCGGGTGTTTTATTCCACCCGCAGCCTAGAGCCCATCCCGCGCGCCGTCATTGACTTGGCCTCACCCACCAACCGCGAGAAAGTCTTGAGCGTCGAAGACCCCAAAAAATGGGGCATTGAGAACCCCGACGAGCTCTGGCAGTCGCTGGCTGACTGAAAGCACAGCGCGCCGCGCCCGCCCTAACCGCGGTGGATGCGGGCGCGCAAAGCGTCGATGTCGCGCTTTAAGTCAGCGGCCGCCAGGATGTCGGGCAGGCGCTGCAGCGGCGCTATGGGCAGCAGGCGCAGGGCCAGTGCGGTGTCCACCTCATTGGCAGACGACGCCAGGGCATCGGCGGGTGAACCCAACTGGCCCCAGGCCAAGCGCTCCCCCCAACGCGCCCCCAGGTAACTCACCACCCGTTGGGCGGTGCGTTCGGGCGCTTCATCGGCGCGGGGCGCATGCACCAGCAAGGGATCAATCGACGCCACACGCGCCACCAATGAAGCTGGTAACTGCCACGAATACAGCAGCATGCGGCTGAGCTCACTGGCGGGCACGCCGAGTTCGGCTTGCTCGCGCAGCACCCGCTGCCACATCGCGGGGTGCGCTGCCTCGCTATCCACGGGCGTGATGTGGCCGGGCCCCAGTAGAGCCGCCGCTGCCAAGTGACCCACAAAAGATAGTGACACCTGGGTGGACAGCACGGGCGTTTCTGCCCAATTGAGCCGCTGGCCCAACTGCAGCACCAATTCGGTGGCGACGACGCTGGCGCCCCAAATGGCGTCAATCTGCGCACGCTGCGCGGCGCTGCCGCCTTTGAACGAATCGTCCAACATGTAGCGAACGCACAAGGCACGCACCGCATTGATACCCAAAAAAGAAACCGCTTCGCTCAGTTCAACGACAGGCCGGCTCAGGCCATAGGCCGCTGAATTGACCACCGCCAGCACCTTGGCCGCCACCAGCGGTTCGGTCTTGACCACTTCGGCCAACTCGGCGGCACTGGCGCGGGCAAAAAACTCTTCGGACACCATTTGCGCAAATGCGCGCGGCGGTCGGGGCACTTGCTGCAGCCGCTTGAGCAAGGCCGCCCGGTCGGTGGCAGACAAAGCCGTCTCACGGGTGAAGGCCATGTCTGTGAGTGGGGCGGGCAAGGGCCCTGGGCGCGCGGCCGCGTCTGTTGCAGCGGGCTGAGCCGCAGCGGGCACAACCGCCGCCACCGAGCGCGGCGCCTCGACCGGGGCGGCCGGCTTGGGCGCTCGCACTGGCGCTGCTTGGCGGCCACCGCGGCGAATGACCCAGCCTACGCCCCACGCCAGCATCAGCGCCACGCTTGCCGCCACCAGCCACCAGACCCATGCCGCCATGACTACTCCTTCATTGGGTTCAGTATGCGGCGAGCGAGCGCCTTTATCGTGCCAAGGCCTTCAGTGCCCCCTTGATGCCGTCGGTGACGCTCACGTCGGGCGGCAACTGGCGCAGCGCGGCGGCAGCGTCGCGCTCGTTGTAACCCAACGCCAGCAGGGCCTGGGTGATGTCGCTGTGGGTGTCAGTTAGCGGCGCCGCGCCCGCACCAGCAATGGCGTCGCCGAGCTTGCCTTTGAGTTCAAGCAGCAGCCGTTCGGCGGTCTTTTTGCCGATGCCAGGTACTTTGACCAAGCGGCTCACGTCTTGGGTGGCCACCGCGCGGGTGAGGTCGTCCACGCTCAGGCCCGACAGCAGCGACAAGGCAATGCGTGGTCCCACGCCGCTGATGCGCAGCAGTTGCCGAAAGGCTTCCCGCTCGGGCGCCG
>JAAFIY010000011.1 GCA_013297985.1 Comamonadaceae bacterium
CAGGTGCAAGCTCGGTCTTCGGCGCAGCGGTTGTAGGCACCTGGGTTTCCGGCAGCGCTGCTGGTGGCTCAAACGCGGCGGGCGTTGGCTGCGGGACCGGCTCCGGCGCAGACGCAGGCGCTGGCGCGGGTGGTTCCGCCGCCGGCCTTGACGGCTCTGGCTGCGACATCGGCGCTGGTGGCGCAACAGGTGGGCTAGGTGCCTCGGCAGCTGCCGGTGCAGCAGTCGGTTCCGGCGCAAGCGGCGCTGCAGCGGGGGGTGCGGCAGGCGACGGCGCCAAGACAGGTTCGACCACCGGCGGCGGCGACACAGGCTCCGCGACAGGGGCTGGCGCTGGCTCTGGCTCTGGAGGTTGCCGTTGCGGTTGCGGTTGCGGTGCAGCGGGAGGTTCCTCTGCCGATGCAGGCGCGGCCGTGCTGGCCGGATTGGGTTGGATGGGGTCGGCTTTGGGTGCCGTTTGCAATAGCGGCGTCAAGCGCAGTTGCAAGGGCTGCTCAGGCAGCGCCGGTGCTGGGGAGACCGGTGCGGCTGGCGTTGGCTGCGGTGGAGTCACCAAGAGGGGCATCAGCACGGGACCAGGGAGCGATTCAGGGGCGGCACCTGAATTGACGCTCGCGGGCTCTACCCGAGGCGATACCACCGGCGCAGGTGTCGGCAAAGCGGCAGGGACAGGCTCAGGAGCTGATAGAGGCAACTGCTCTGGCGTTGGCGTTGGCGTTGGCGTTGGCGTTGGCTGTGGCGCGGGCGCGGGGGTCGGCAAAGCCACAGGCTCCGGTTCCGGTTCCGGTTCGGGCGCTGTGGCTGCGGGACGAGCCGCTGCCGGCTCCGGAACAAGCTGAGGAGCAGGTGTCGCTACTGCCTCGGCTGCCGGTGCTGGCTGCGGCGCGGGTACTGGGGCCGTGACTGGAACCGGTGGCGCCTCAGGCACAGGCACAGGCACAGGCACAGGCACCGGATCAGGAACTGGCACTGGCGCAGTCGCTGGCTGAGGGTCAGGAACCGGGGCAGGAACTGGCACTGGCGCAGTCGCTGGCTGAGGGTCAGGAACCGGGGCAGGCGTGGGAACGGCCGCCGGGCTAAGCGGCAGGTCTGGCGGTCGGTCCCACGTGTCGGGGGTGTCAAACACCGCGCCGGGGGGCGGCGCGGCAACGTCAATGTCCGTGCCGTTGCCGGGCTGCGCGCGCACGGGCCCCACTGCGCCACTGATGGCCACTGCGCTAAACAGCGCGGCCACCAGCATGCGACGGGCGTGTAGCGGCGTGCAGATAGATGACGTATGAATAGGTCTGCTCACAATGCGATGGTGCCAAGTCGGCCGGGCTCAGCCATGCTTTCTGGCCGCAATGAACCAAGTGTGCCCCAGCCCAAGGTGCCTTGTCGGCGCCCCACCAACGGCTTAATCCCCAATTCAAGAGTCCACCGCCATGAATTCTGCCGCCCCCTTGAACTACGACCACTACCAGACCCTGTCCATCCGACGCTTTGGCCCGGTGGTCGGTGGCGTGGCCAGCGGACTGGACATTTGCATGAAAGCCGCCAACGGCCGACTACCCACCGCAGGGCATGACGGGCACCGCGAGCTCACTGACATCTGGCGGGACGTACAGCGCGACGACAGCGTGCGCGTGGCGCTGCTGCGTGGCGAGGGGCAGGGGTTCTCGGGCGGTGGTGACTTGGGCCTGGTGTCTGACATGGCACACGACGACGCGGTGCGCGTGCGCGTGTGGCGCGAGGCACGCGACCTGGTCTACAACCTCATCAACTGCGACAAGCCCATCGTCAGCGCCATGCATGGCGCAGCGGTGGGTGCCGGCTTGGTGGCTGGGCTGCTGGCCGATGTGTCGATTGCAGCCAAAACGGCTCGCATCATTGACGGCCACACCCGGCTGGGGGTGGCCGCAGGTGACCACGCTGCGGTGATTTGGCCGCTGCTGTGCGGCATGGCCAAGGCCAAGTACCACCTGCTTTTGTGTGAACCGGTCAGCGGCGAAGAGGCCGAGCGCATCGGCCTGGTCAGCCTGTGTGTGGATGAAGCCGATTTGCTGCCCCGCGCCTACGCCGTGGCCGAAAAGCTGGCGCTGGGCTCCACCCACGCGGTGCGCTGGACCAAGTACGCACTCAACAACTGGCTGCGCATGGCCGGCCCCACTTTTGATGCGTCCTTGGCCTTGGAGTTCATGGGCTTCGCAGGCGCAGATGTGCGTGAAGGTGTGGCCAGCCTGCGCGAGCGACGCACGCCTCAGTTTGTGCGCGACGAGCGCGGCTAAGCAGCCCGCCACAGCCCTGTTTTTGGTCGCGATTCACACGCGGCGATTTGCGACAATCCCAGCGATGCTTCACCGTCCGCCACCCGCTGTGACTTGGCCCGCGCCCTCAGCGCACGGCCACGCCCATGGCTGGGCGCGGCGTTGGGCCCAGCAGGTGCTGCTGTTATGGAGCCTGTGCGTGGCAGTGGCGGTGGCTTCGCCACTGATCAAGCCGCAAGACTTGCAGTTGATCTGCTCGGCGGCCGGGCGGGTGTTGTGGGTGCCGCTGGATGCGTCGGCTGACGACCCGCCAAGCCCCGCTGTCTTGGGCAGTCACGCGCTAGATTGCCCCTTGTGTGCAGCCCCGGCTGCGCCGCCGCCAGCTGCTGTGGCAATGGCGCTATCCGTGCAAGCGCTGGGCGCCGCGCTGCACCAAGTTGAAACAAGCCGGGCGTATGCCCTCGTTGGCTTGCTGCCGCCCTCGCGCGGCCCGCCCCGTCTGACCTGAATTCATCCTTCGTTGTCGGGTACCTCGCCCGCAAGCCCTTGACGCGCCAAACGCGGCGCCCAGTGGCCTGCGCTGCCATGGCACCACGACCTTTGTGGTCTGCATTTCAGGTTGCGTCATATGTCAAATCCTCGCTGGCCCGCCATGGCCGCTGCGGCTTGTGCCGCCGTGGCTGGGCCGTTTTGTGGGGCGCTCAGCGCCCAAGAATCACCCGCCAAATCCCTGGGCACCGTCACCGTCACGGGCGGCATGCCCACTTCGTTGCCTACGCAGGTTCCAGCCTCGATGGAGGGCATCACCCGCGACGAACTGCGCCAGCAGATCAACGCCACCGACGCAGGCGACGCCCTTAAGTACCTGCCCAGCCTGAACGTGCGCAAGCGCTACATCGGTGACTACGACCACGCGGTGCTGGCCAGCCGGGCATCGGGCACGGGCAACAGCGCGCGTTCACTGGTGTACGCAGACGGCATCCCGCTGCACAACTTGCTGGGCAACGGCGCGTTCTACACGCCCCGCTGGGGCCTGGTGTCGCCCGAAGAAATCGAGCGGGCCGACGTGATGTATGGCCCCTTTTCAGCCGCCTACCCCGGTAACTCGGTGGGCGCCGTGGTGGACTATGTCACCCGCATGCCCCAGCGTTTTGAAGCGCATGCCAGCGTGGGTGCATTTAGCCAAGGCTTTGGTTTGTACGGCACCCGCGACCGTTACCAAGGCCACCAAGCCAGCGCCTCGGTCGGCTCCAAAGTAGGCAACTTCAGCTACTGGCTGTTTGTGTCGCGGCTCGACAGCGACGGCCAACCGCTGGTGTTTGCCAACAAGCTCGTGAGCACGGGCAGCGCCAGCGCGGCCGGTACGCCCGTGTCTGGCGCCATCGTTGAGGCCAATCCCCGCCAGCAACCCTGGGTGATTTTGGGTGCCACCAACCTGGCCGAAACCACCCAAGACCAGGCCAAGGCCAAGCTGCAGTGGGACATCACCCCCACCCTGCGCGCCAACGCCACGCTGGGCACTTGGCACAACGAGGCGTTTCGCGGTGCCCAAACCTATTTGCGCGATGCCAACGGCCAAGCGGTGTGGGCGGGGCCGGTGCGCATCGATGGCCGCACCTACACCCTGCAGCCCAGCGACTTCAGCGTGCGGCGTGAAGTCCTTACCCATTCAGTCGCGGCCCTGTCGCTGCAAACCCGCACCCAGGGCCACTTCGACGGGTCAGCGCAGATGGCTCAATACCGCTACGGCACCGACCAAGTGCGCGCCAGCAGCACGGCTGCCCCCGCAGGCTTTGACGGCGGTGCGGGCAACCTGACCACGCTAGACGGCAGTGGCTGGACCAGCGTGCATTTGCGCGGCACCTGGCGCCCAGAGGGTCACCTGGCCAGCACCCATACGCTGGACTTTGGCTTGCAGCACGACCGGGCGCAACTGCAGCAGGAACGTCTGGGCTTGGCCGATTGGGTGAGCGGCTCACCACTGACGCGCCAGGCCTTCTCTGGCGGGCGCAGCCAAACCACCGCAATCTATGCCCAAGACCACTGGCGCATCAGCCCGCTGTGGCGCGCCACGCTGGGCTTGCGGGCCGAGCGCTGGCAAGCCAGCGACGGCGTGGCCCAGGGCACAGGCGCAGCGGTGAACTACGCCCGTCGCAGCCAGAGTGCCGCCAGCCCCAAACTGGCTTTGGCGCATCAAATCAACGACGCTTGGGCCATCAAGGCCGCGCTTGGCCGCGCGGTGCGCTGGCCCACGGTGGCTGAGCTCTACCAAAGCATGGGCAGCCTGGGCAGCACCGTCAACAACGACCCCAACTTGCGGCCCGAGAAAAGCTGGACGGGCGAGCTCAGCGCCGAGCGCTCCTTGGGCACGGGCCCGTCCGATCAAGAAGCCGATGGCAGCCTGCGTCTTACGCTGTTTGCCGAACGCACCCGCGACGCGCTGTATTCGCAAACCGATGTGGCCACCAACATCACCAACGTGCAAAACGTTGACCGCATCCGCACCCGAGGTGCCGAAGTGGTTTGGCAGCAGCGCGAGGTCGGCCGCTGGCTCGGGGGTATCAAAGGCTTGAGCGCAAGCGCCAGCCTGACCTATGCACACAGCCTCATCGTGGCCAATGCCCGCCAACCGGCCAGCGTAGGCAAACGCCAGCCACGCGTGCCCGATTGGCGAGCCACAACCGTGGTGACCTACCAAGCCAATCAGGCGCTTTCTTTTAGCGCCGGTATGCGCCACAGCGGGCGCCAATTCAATCAACTGGACAACAGCGACACCAATGAAAACGCCTACCAATCGGTAAGCCGCTACACCGTGACTGATCTGCGAATGACTTGGCGCATCAACCCCACTTGGCAAGCGGCCCTGGGTATCGATAACTTGGGTAATCGCACCTATTGGGCCTTTCACCCCTACCCCCAGCGCACCGCCTTCGTGCAACTAAGGGCGGCGCTTTGAGCGCAGCCCGATCTGTCACTTTCTCTGAACCCCCTCAAACGCTATGATTTTTATAGCTGATTACGCCCATTTTTCCTGCCCAAGAGGCCGATTGATCTCAAAGACTGTTTTGGCCGCCGCGCTACTCAGCGCTGTGCCCATGGCTATGGGCCACATCGTGCTCGAGCAGCCGCGCGCCACCAGCGGCAGCAGCTACAAGGCGGTGCTGCGCGTGGGGCATGGCTGCGCGGGCTCGCCCACGCAACAGATCGTGGTGGAGATCCCACCAGGCGTGCAAGGCGCCAAGCCCATGCCTAAGCCCGGTTGGGTCCTCGGAGTCACGCGCGCGGCACTGGCGCAGCCCTACCAAAACCACGGTCGCACCCTCACCGATGACGTGGTGCGCATCAGTTGGACAGCCCGCTCCGAAGCGGATCAGCTCCCCGACGCGCACTTTGACGAATTCGTGCTGCAAGCCCAGCTGCCAGAGCAAACCGGTGCGCTGTACTGGCCGGTGCGCCAGGAGTGCGCACAAGGCCGCCACGACTGGGTGCAAGTGCCAGCCCCTGGGCAGCAGCGGCGCGACTTAAAAGAGCCGGCCCCGCTGCTGGAACTTGTGCCCCACATGAACGCTCCCACGCCACAAGGCACGACGACTCAAGCCGCGCCGCATGTCCATCGGCACTAGGCCGCGCCGCCTACCCATCGCCCACATCTGCTGCTCGCCTCTTTCAGCCATGAACCATCTATCTCTCACACCTCGCCGCCGTTGGCTTCACTGGTGCGCCGCCGCGTTTGGCGCCGCTTTGCTGGCATCACAGGCGCACGCGCAAACGCCACCTGCTGCCACGCCCAGCGTCGTCACTTCAGGCAACGCACCGGTGGCGGTCGAAGGGGCCTGGGTGCGGGCCACGGTGCCCGGTCAGTCGGGCACCGGCGGATTTCTCACACTGACGGCACGCGAGCCGCTGAAACTGGTGGGCATCAGTTCCCCGGCGGCAGGCGTCGCTGAGGTACATGAAATGCGCATGGTGGGCGACCGCATGCAAATGCGCGCCATCCCGCACTTGGATTTGCCCACGGGCCAAGCGGTGGCACTGCGCCCGGGTGGCCACCACCTGATGCTTATGGATCTGAAGCAAACCCTGGTGCGCGACACCACGGTGCCCGTCACCCTGCAGTTTCGCAACGCCGCCGGGCAGACCAGCAGCCTGCAACTGAACATGCCCATCAGCAACCGCGCCCCGGGCAGCTCGGCGCCTTCGGCAGGCCAACAAATGGACAGTCACCGACACTGAGTGCGCGGCGCATGAGGCGCTGCCTAATTACTCGTCGGGCGCAAACAAGGCGTCGGGTGCGCCCAGCACCACCGCTTGGCCGCGCAGCACGTGTTGCTGCATCAGCCGCTCGGCCTGAGCGGCGTTACCCGCTCGCATTGCTGCAGCAATGCGCCCGTGGTCAGCGGCGGAGGCGCGCTGGTTGGTCGGCTTCAGAAAGCCGCGGAATTGGGCTTGCAGCACCGGCAGACTGAGTTCGGCCACCAGCCGCAGCAGCTGCGGGTTATCGGCCATCGCCATCACCGCCTGATGCCATGCCCGGTTGGTGTGGGCATAGGCGGCTACATCACCCGCCTGGGCCTGGGCCAAGCCCTGGTCATGCAAGGCGTGAAAGCTTTTCCAATCCACAGCCGATAGGGCGCCTGCCGCTTGGCGCTCGGCCACCCGTCGGGCAGCCAGGCCTTCGAGCCGCGCCCGAATTGCAAACAGGTCTTGCACTTCGCGGCGTGACAAGCGCCGCACCCACGCCCCCCGGTTGGGCGCGAATGCCACCAAACCTTGGGCGTGCAGCGCCTGCAAGGCCTCGCGCACGGTACTGCGCGCCACGCCGTACTGCGCCTGCAAGTCGGCTTCTACCAAGCGCTGACCCGACGCCAAGTGGCCCGCCGCAATGGCTTCCTGCAGCGCAAGTTGCAAGCGCCGACGCTGGCTGGGCATACCTGCGCCATCAACCGCAGTCAAAAAAGGGGTGGGTTCAGCGCGTGCCATGGCAGGTGAATTGACCGATAAAATTGTCCGACAAAACCAATGGAGACCCCCCCATGCCACATCCACACCGCCTGCTCAGCTTGGCCCCCACCGCTTGCGCGCTCGCATCGCCCTCACGCCACCAGCTACAGCGGCGTGCGCTGCTGAGCCTGGCGGCCGCTGTGGGCACGACCGCGCTGATGCCCGCGGTGGGCCAAGCCCAAGGCACCTCGGGCGGCGACTTTCCCAACAAACCCTTGCGCATGGTGCTGGGATTCTCACCGGGCGGCTCGGGCGATCAGCTCGCGCGCATCGTCAATGCCCGCGCCTCTGAGCTTTTGGGCCAGCAGATCGTCATTGAATACAAGCCGGGCGCGGCCACCAACATTGCCAGCGAATTCGTGTCCAAAGCGCCACCCGACGGCTACACGCTGCTGCTGGGCGGCAACTTCAGCCATGCAGTCAATCCGCATCTGTTTCGCAGGCTGCCCTTTGATCCGGTGAAGGATTTTTCGCCGGTGCTGCAAGTCACCAACGGCGAAGCACAGTTGCTGTGTGTGCCAGCCAACCTGCCAGTGGCCAACATGGCGGAGTTCTTGGTCTGGGCGAGGCGTGAAGGCGACAAGGTCAACTTTGGCTCTAGCGGGCCGGGTTCTCCGGGCCACATTGCGGGCGCCTACTTCGCCCAAAAGGCAGGGCTGCAAATGACGCACGTACCTTACAAAGGCTCATCCGAAGCGGTGCGTGACTTAGTGGGCGGGCAGATCCAAATGGCGATTGTGTCCACCACGACGGCCATGCCTTTGGTACGCGACGGCCGCCTCAAAGCCCTCATGCAGACCACCGCACAGCGCTCGCGTTTTGTGGCTGAAGTGCCCAGCGCCAGCGAAGCCGGGCTTGCCGACTTTGACATTGCCGGCTGGTACGGCATTTGGGCGCCAGCCGGCGTGCCTGCGCCGGTGCTCAACCGCTTGAACCAGGCCTTCAACGGCTCCTTGGCCGACGCCGCCACGCGCCAGCGCATGGACGTGGCCAGCCTGACTGCCGCGGGCGGCAGCGCCGAGGCCTTCGGGCGCTTTGTGCAGACCGAGATTCGCCGTTGGGAGCCCATCGTGCGTGCCTCCGGCGCATCGCTGTAAGCCCCTCGTGGCCTGCCCATCGGCCCACTGGAGATCTCCATGCGCTTGAACACCTTTGAATCGCTGCTGCCTTACACCCCCGGCACCAACGGCTTTCGCGGCGGCAACATCACGTTCTATGACTTGATGACCGGCCCAGAAGGCAGCCCCAACAACTACGGGCTGCAAATCGTGCAAGTGCCCGACCTCTACACCACACCGCGCCACCGGCACAACTTTGAACAGGTGCGCGTGATGCTGGAAGGCTCTTTCGGCTTTGGCCCCGACCAAATTCAGCACGCAGGCACGGTGGGCTATTTCTGTGAAGGCACCTACTACACCCAGCACGGCGAGGGCGCTAGCACCACCTTGCTGCTTCAGATCGGCGGGCCTTCCGGGGCGGGCTTCATGAGCCGCAGGCAACTGCGCGCGGGCATGCAGGTGCTCGCTGCCCAAGGCAGCTTTGCAGGCGGCGTCTACACCTGGCACGACGACCAAGGCACCAAACACAACCAAGACAGTTATGAAGCGGTGTGGGAACACACCTTTGGCCGCACCATTACCTACCCGCGCCCGCGCTACCACGCCCCCGTGCTGTTGACCACCGAGCGCTTTGCATGGCGCCCCTTGGCTGGCACCCCCCAGGTGCAGGTGCGAGAGCTTGGCCGCTTCAATGACTACGGCTTGGCAGTGGCGCAATGGAAACTGTCACCCGGCGCGGCTTGGCGCTGCACGGCCGCCCAGGCGCTGTTGGCGTTTTGTGACGAAGGCGAAGGTCAGGTATCCGGACAATCATTTGGCCGTTGGAGCACGCTGGGCCTAGACGCGCAAGAAGAAGTGCTCATCCAAGCGCGCACCAGTTGCTGCTTTACGGCTTTCTTGTTGCCTGATTTCGAGGCTGCCGAGCTGCGCCAGCCGCTGGGCCTGCAGGCTGCCTAGTCCTCCGCCCAGGGCGGGCTTGTGCCAAGCCCCAGCGCAAGCTGAGGCTGGTAAGCTGAACTTCATCTTTCCACCCAAGATGGAGCGGCGGGCATGAACGACACCACCTCAGGCTTTGGCAAGCTGGTACCAGGTTTTGATTTTTTGCAGGGACTGGCCAAAGGCGCGGCGGGCAATATCCCGCAGCTACCCAACCTGAGCAATTGGGTCGCGCCGACCCTGAACGTGGACGAGCTAGACAAGCGCCTTGAAGAACTCAAAGCCGTGCACTTTTGGCTAGACCAAAACGCCAAAGCGCTTGGCGCCGTCATTCAGGCGCTTGAAGTGCAAAAAATGACCTTGGCCACGCTCAAGGGCATGAACTTCAACATGGGCGATGTCGCCAATGCGCTCAAGCTCAAGGCCGCTGACACAGTGGTGACCAGCGTGCAAAAGGTGGGGGAGCGTGTCAGCGAAACCGCCAACACCTTTGGCGTCAAGCGCGACGCTGACCCCCCGGCCAAAGGAGCTGCCAAACGCAAACCCAAAGCAGGCGCGAGCGGTTTGGTCGATCCCATGCAATGGTGGGGCTCACTCACCCAGCAGTTTCAAGCCATTGCCAACAATGCGCTGAAAGACGCTAGTCGCCAAACCAGTGTGGATGCCACTCGCAACCTGGCCACCGGCTTGGCTAAAGAAACCCTCAAGGCCACCAAAAAAGTGGCACGCAAGGCCACAGGCGCGGCCACTGCGGCCTCTCGCCCAGCGGCCAAAACCCGGTCTGCCAACCCGGCGCGGCGCCCTTCAACCAAGCGCTAAGCCTCAAGCGCCACAGGTGGCCCCGCGCAGCCGAGGCCGAACCCGGCACTGCGCCAGGACGCTGCCGGGTGGCCCGGTAAGCTTGCGGCCATGAAACTGTTCGCTCACGGGCACGCGGCACACCCCGACTGGCGCATGGCCGCCGACTTGGCCCTGGCGCAGGTGCGCGCCCAAATGGCGCTGCCGCAATATGAATCAGCGCCCGATGTGGGCCTGCTGTACTTCACCGACCATTACGCCGACCAGGCCTCAGAGCTGCTGGCGCACCTGCGCCTGGGCTTACCGGAGGTGCCGCAGTGGTCGGGCACGGTGGGCGTGGGCGTGTCGGCCAATGGCGTGGAATATTTTGACGAGCCTGCCTTGGTGTTGATGTTGGCTGGCTGGCCGCATTTGCCTGAGCAAGCGCAGGTTTTTTCGGGTCGCCACGGCTGGCCGCAAGGCTTGGACGTGCAAGCCGCCTTGGTGCATGCCGACGGCCACACGCCCGATTTGGCCGATCTGATGGCCGACATGGCCGACCGCACCCAGCAGCGCTACCTGTTTGGCGGCTTGTCTGCCAGCCGCAGCCAAGCCTGGCAGCTGGCCTGGGGCGAAGCCGACGGCAGCGCTGGCGCCACTGGGGATGCGCAGGCATTTACCGGCGTGCTCAGCGGCGGCATGAGTGGCGTGGCTTTTGGGCCCGATGTCAGCTTGCTATCCCGAGTCACCCAAGGCTGCCAGCCGGTGTCGGTGGAACACACTGTCACACGGGCTGACGCCAACGTGGTGCTGACCCTGGACGGCCGCCCGGCGCTGGACGTGCTGTTTGAAGACCTGGGCCTGCCGCCACTGAGCAGCCCGCGCGACGCAGCTGAACGCAGCGCCACATCACCCCTAGGGCAGGCCTTACAAAAAGTACGGGCCACCTTGGTGGGTTTGCGCGCGGCGCCGGTCGCCGAGGGTGCAGACACCAGCACCGCCCGGCGGGGCTTGGGTGCCGATGTGGTGGTGCGCCACATCATCGGGCTGGACCCCGGCCGTCGCGGTGTGGCGGTGGCCGATGTGGTGCACCCCGATCAACGCCTGACGTTTTGCCAGCGCCATGTACAAGCTGCACGGGCGGATTTGATGCGCATTTGCGCCGAGATTCGCGAAGAGCTCGAACCCGCCGAACAGAGCCTGGAACTGGCCACGGTATTGGCAGGCTCTGATACCGGGCCAGAGCCGCACCCCGAACGCCGCGTGGCAGGCGCCATCTACGTGAGCTGCGCGGGCCGCGGTGGCCCGCACTTTGGCGGCCCCAGCGCCGAATTGGCCATCGTGCGCCATGCCTTGGGGGATGTGCCCTTGGTCGGCTTTTTTGCCGGTGGCGAAATCGCGTACCACCGGCTGTATGGCTACACGGGGGTGCTGACTGTGTTTACCACGTCAGGGCTGTAACGCTATAAAAACAGTAGCTGCTTACGCTCTATTTTTGGGCGCAAGAGGCCTTTTTGGCATGTGAGTCGCAGGGATATGCGCACCCTTGTGGCGCGGCGCGCTCAGTGCCCCGCGTGGGCGCCCAAGCCGCCGTTGACGATGGCGGGTACCGCCTGCGTACCGGTGGCCACGCCACCCAATCGCCAGCCGTTGGCCAAGCTGCCGTCGTGGCAATCCAGGCCCCGCTTGAGGCACGAGTCAATCAAGGTCTGCATCAGCTCCGGGTGCCAGCCATTGAACCAGTCGCCGTGCAGCGACCACCCACCGCGCACCCCGTTGCCCACGCTGAAGTTGTCAGAACTCAAGCGCCAGCCTTTGCTGCTGCGGGTGACGCGATCGGTGTTGCCCGGCAGCACCGGATAGCTGTAGTGGTAACTCACCCTCGGCACAGGCACGGGGTGGCTGGCAGGGCAGCGGGCGGTGCGGCGGTTGCCGTCATCGCTGGGGTAGGCCATGTGGCTTTTGTGATCCGCACTGTCTAGCCGAACGCCGTCCCAGCAACTGGGGAAAAAGATGTCCAGCCGCACCTGATCGGGCACGGTGCACTCGGGAATGTCGGGCACAAAGCGGGGGTTGGCCCCGTCGCTGGCGTTCCAGCTCAGGCAATGCCAGCGTGCCACGCTGCTGGGCTGCGCCTGACCGGGCTGGGTGCTGGCGGTGCCTGCAATCATGCGCAAACCGGGCGGAATGGGCTGCAGGCTGGCGCGGTCGGCCACCGCCACTGAGTAATAAAACAGTTCGTGCGCCACCGTGTCGTCGCCCGCCAAGGGCTGCACTACTTGCCAGCCGCTGGCGCCGTTGGCGCCGTTCGCGGCCGGGGCCAGCAAACTGGGCACCCAGTAGGCCGATCGGTTAAGGGTATCGCCCTGGCAACTGGCGCGGCCGCTGGTGTACAGGCTTTGCGCATCGGTTTGCGCGGTCAGGCCCATGTGGCCATAAAAGCTGTGCAGATGGGCCATACCGCTTTGGTTGGGAAACACCACCGGGTCGTCATAGGCCGCATGAGAAAACGCGCAGTTGATACGAAAAATGCCCAGCCAACCGTCGGCTTCGGCTGAGGTGGGCTGCACCGTAGACCGCGCCAGCGGCAACGCAGCGGCGGCGCTGGCGTCAAACACCGACAGGGTGGTCCAGCGCACTTCGGTGGCGGGGCCAGGGTCACCACGCTCAGGCAGGGCCCGAATGCGCAAGCGCTGTTCACCGGGTCTGAGCAGCTGAGCCTGGCCGTAGCGTGGCATCGCGACATGCGGGCTGACGCAAGGCGCATAGGCGCCGTCATTCAATGCGCATTCATGGGCGACTGCGCCGGGCGCTGAGGCGAAGCCAACCGCCACAAACGCATCGGCTGAGCGCGCCGCCGGGGGCTGGGTGATCTGCACAGCCGGGCCCACCGCCGCGCTGGTGCTAGGCGCCAGGCGATTGCCCGCGCTCCATACCGCGCTGTAGCGCGCAGCGACGAGCATCTCGTTCAAGGTCTCGGCTGACCAGCGGCCGTAGCCCACGAACACCGTGGCTTGCTCCAGCAAGGCAGCGCTGGCGGCGGGTTCTGTCCAGGCCATGGTTTGCCTGCCCGGGCTGGCGCGCCATTGGGCCAGGGGTTGCACCGCAGCGCTGGGAGCCCATGGCAGCCAGCGCCCGTCGTGCTGGCGCCAGACGATGCGTGGAGTGGGGCTGGCCGCGTCATTGACCAGGGCCACCACGTAGTAGTCCACCAAGGCGCCCGCATCGGCTGCTGGCAGATCCACCACGCTGCGCAGCACGAGGGTTTGGCCGTCGCTGCTGCGCTCTATGGACATGGGCTCGAACTTGGGCGCAGCGGGCGCCCACACCGGCCAGCCCAGCGCGCCTAGCAAGCACGCCGCAAACACGAAAGCCACCGCCCAAGGCAGGCGCAGGCGTGGCGGTGTGGGCGTGATAAGCATGTACTCACCTGCATGAGGTTGTGGAGTCGTTCGCACAGTGTGTAGCCGGTGATGTGTCGGCCGGCGTTGCTGGCGCGTGAAGTTGCATGAAGCTACCGCTTCGGATGGCCGTCGGCGGTTGGCATGAACCATGCAAGTCCGGTTGGAATGCGTTCTTGTGTACCAGTTTGCATGCATCGAAATGGTGCGGCTGGTTACATCGCGCACCGACATCCGCCCAACCGACGCCCCCAAGGAAGCCCCCATGCCCCGCTCCACCGGCACCCCTCCTTCTGTTCAAGCCAGCAACTGTGCTGACCTGAATCGACGCCAAACCCTCAAAGGCGCCGCAGCGGCTTTGGCCGCGCCCATGGCCGGTGGCGCCTTGGTGGGCTATGCGCCTTTGGCCCTGTCGCAAGACCAGCGGCGCGAAACGTTGGTGGTGGCCAATGAGTTCGGGCCCAACATGCTCGATATCCACGGGCTGGGCGCCAACCGGCCCAGCTACGGCGTGGCATGGAACTGCTATGACCGCCTGCTGACCTACGGCAAAAAGCGCGACGCCAACGGCAACATGATGTATGACTTCACCAAGCTTGAGCCCGAGCTGGCCGAGCGTTGGACGGTGGACCGCAATGGCTCGGGCGCCACCTTCTTTTTGCGCAAGAACGCCACCTTCCACGACGGCACGCCAGTCACCGCTGCCGACGTGAAATGGAGCTTCGACCGCGCCCTGGGCATGGGTGGTTTTTCGCAGTTCCAGATGCGCGCGGGCTCGCTGGAAGACCCGGCGCAATTCGTCGTGGTGGACGCCCACACCTTTCGCATCAACTTCAAACGCGCCGACAAGATGACCATGCCCGACGTGGCGGTGCCGGTGCCCTGCATATACAACAGCACGCTGGCCAAAAAGAACGCCACCGAGCGCGACCCTTGGGCCGCTGAATGGATGCGCACCAACACCGCAGGCGGTGGTGCTTACAAGGTGGAAACCTTCCGCCCTGGGCAAGAAATCATCTTTGTGCGCAACGAAGACTGGAAAAGCGGCCCGTTGCCCAAGATTCGCCGGGTGATTCAGCGCGACGTGCCGTCGGCCGGCAACCGCCGAGCCCTGCTGCTGCGCGGCGACATCGACATGACCTACAACCTGCCGCCCAAGGACTTTGCCGACTTCACCACCGACAAATCCAAGATCAAGGTGGTGAGCCATCCGCAAGAAAACGCGGTGTTCTACCTGGGCATGAACACCACGCGCGCCCCGTTCAACAACGTCAAGGTGCGACAAGCGGTGGCGTTTGCGCTGCCTTATGAACAGATGTTTGCCAACGCCTTTTACGGCCGTGGCGCCAAGATGTGGGGCGCCAGTGGCAACGATGTGAAAAACCCAGTGTGGCCGCAGCCGCATGCCTACAAAACCGACTTGGCACGCGCCCGGCAGCTCATGACCGAATCCGGCGTGGGCCCGATTGAAACCACCCTGTCTATTGATCTGGGCGCTGCCACCGTTAGCGAGCCCGCCGCCATCCTGATGCAAGAAGCTCTGGCGCAAATTGGCATCAAGGTCACCATCAACAAGGTGCCTGGCGCCACTTGGCGTGCCGCGCTGCTGCGCAAAGACATGCCCATGATCTTGAACCGCTTTGGCGGCTGGCTGAACTACCCCGAATACTTCTTCTTCTGGGCCTACCACGGCCAAAACGCGGTGTTCAACACCATGGCCTACCAAAACGCCACCATGGACCGCCTGATCACCAACGCCCGTTTTGCTGAAAGCAAACCGCTGTATGACGGCATGGTGAAAGACATGGTCAAACTTGCGTTTGAAGAAGTGCCCCGCATTCCGCTGGTGCAGCCAAGCGTCGACGTGGCTATGCAGCCGGGCATCGGCGGCTATGCGTATTGGTTCCATGTGGAGCCCGACTACCGTTCACTGACCAAGGCGTGATCAGCCGCCCCACAAACGGTTTGCCAGCAAGGTCCCCATGGCTCGCGTGATCCTGATGCGCCTGTTGGGCGCCTTGCCAAACCTGCTGGGCATTGTGGTCATCACCTTCTTGCTGACGCGGGCCTTGCCAGGTGACCCAGCCGCCTTCTTTGCGGGCCCAGCGGGCACACAAGAAGCCGTTGAGCAGGTGCGCGCCAAGCTTGGGCTAGACAAAACCTGGCTGGAGCAATTTGGGGTGTATGTGGGGCAGTTGGCGCGCGGCGACATGGGTTTGTCGCTGACCACTGGGCAACCGGTGGCCGCCGAGATGATTCGCCGCCTGCCTGCGTCGCTTGAACTGGTGCTGGCGGCCCTGCTGTTTGCGATGGTGGTGGCGGTGCCCCTGGGCATTGCCGCAGCGCGGCGACCCAATTCGTGGATTGACCACACCTGCCGCATCGTCACCACGGCCGGGGTGTCGCTGCCCACGTTCTTTACTGGGCTGCTCTTGGCCTATGTCTTTTACTTTGTGCTGGGCTGGGCCGCATCGCCCATCGGCCGACTGGATCCTTACCTGACGCCGCCCAAGCAAGTCACCGGGTTTTATTTGCTCGACAGCTTGCTGCAAGGCGATATCAAACTGTTCTGGGCCAGCGCCAAGCAAATGATTTTGCCGGTGCTTACCCTGGGCATCTTTGTGTTGGCGCCCATTGCTCGGATGACGCGCGCGTCGATGCTCGGCGTGCTCAGCAGTGACTTCATTCGCACCGCCCGCGCCAGCGGGCTGGCCACGCCTACGGTGCTGGTCACCTATGCCTTGCGCAATGCGATGCTGCCCGTGGTCACCACCATGGGCATGGTGTTTTCATTTCTGCTGGGCATGAGCGTGGTGGTGGAAAAAGTGTTTGCGTGGCCCGGCGTGGGCGCATTCGCCTTGGAAGCCTTGGTGGCCAGTGATTACGCTCCCGTGCAAGGCTTTGTGCTGGTGATGGCTGTGCTTTACACCTTGCTCAATTTGCTGATTGACTTGGCCTATGTGGTGATTGACCCGCGCGTGCGGCTGGAAGCTTGATATGAGCGCTGACCCCAGCACCCTCGCGGCCACGGTTGCCACCGGCGCAGCCCCCGGCGTCACCCCCGCACCGCACAGCCGCAGCGCGGCCTTCTGGCGGCATTTCTTTCATGTGCTGAAAGAAAACCCCTTTACGCTGGTGGCCGTCGTCCTGTTCATCGGCTTTGTGTTTCTGGCGCTGTTTGGCCGCTTCATCGTGCCCTATGGCCCGCTGGCCACCAATGTCGGGCCTGCACTATCGCCGCCGTCTTGGGCCCACTGGTTTGGCACCGACGCACTGGGGCGCGACATCTTGTCGCGCGTGGTGGTGGCCACTTCGCTTGACTTGGGTATGGCCGTGGTGGCGGTGGCTGCATCGTTTGTGATCGGTGGCCTGACGGGCGCAGCCGCAGGGTTCTGGGGAGGCACGCTAGACAAGGTTGTGATGCGCGCCACCGACATGATCATGGCCTTCCCGCTGTTTGTATTGGCGATGGGCATCGTGGCGGCACTGGGCAATTCGATTGCCAACATCATCATTGCCACCATCGTCATCAACCTGCCCTTCTACATCCGCGTGGCCCGCACGGAGGTGAACGTGCGGCGCGACGCAGGCTTTGTCGAAGCGGCACGCTTGTCGGGCAATTCAGATGTGCGCATTTTGTTTGTACACCTCATCCCCAACGTGCTGCCGCCCATGATGGTGCAGATATCGCTGAACATGGGCTGGGCCATTCTGAATGCAGCGGGCCTGAGCTTTATTGGCCTGGGCGTGGCGCCGCCCGACGCTGAATGGGGAATCATGGTGGCCGAGGGTGCCACCTACATCATCTCGGGCGAGTGGTGGGTGGCCTTGTTCCCCGGTGCAGTGCTGATGCTGGCGGTGTTCACCTTCAACTTGCTGGGCGATGGTCTGCGCGACCTGATCGACCCACGCAGGCGCACTTAAAGGCCACCTTCTCATGAGCACCCAGACTCTGTTGGACGTGCGAGATGTCACGCTGCAATTCAACACCCGCAGCGGCACGGTGCACGCGTTGCAATCGGTGAGCCTGGCCATTGCCCGTGGCGAGACGGTGGGCTTGGTGGGTGAATCGGGCTCGGGCAAATCGGTGCTGTCGTATGCGGTGATGCGCATCCTGGACGACGCCGCCCGAATCACCGCAGGGCAGGCGCTGTTTGGCGGTGTGGACTTGCTCAAGGCCAGTGAAAGCGACTTGGGCGCGATTCGCGGGCGCGAGATCGCCATGATCTTTCAAAACCCGCGCACCGCCCTCAACCCCATACGGCGGGTGGGGGACCAGATTGCCGATGTGCTCAAGCGCCACGGCCCGGTGCGCGGCGTGGATGCGCGCGACCGTGCGGTGGCCTTGCTGCGCCAAGTGCGCATCCCCGATCCAGAACGGCGGGTGGATGCCTACCCGTTTGAGATGTCCGGTGGCCAATGTCAGCGGGTGATGATTGCCATCGCCTTGGCTGCCGCGCCCAAGCTCTTGATTGCTGACGAGCCCACCACCGGCCTGGATGTGACCACCCAGGCCGCCATCATGACGCTGCTGTCTGAACTGGCGCGCGATAGGCAAATGAGCACACTGCTCATCACCCACGATTTGTCGATGGCCGCTGACCACTGTGACCGCATAGCGGTGATGCATGCGGGGCATCTGGTGGAAGTGGCCCCAGCGGCCGAGTTGTTTGCCAACCCGCAGCACCCCTATACGCAGCGACTGATCGAATCCATGCCCGGGCATGTGCAGTCGCTGGCCGCCATGCGGCCGATTGCGGGCAACTTGCCGGACTTGCGTCGCACTGATTTGCCGCCCTGTCGATTCGTGGAGCGCTGCGCACGCGCTCAAGCCATTTGCCGGCAAGAGCCTTTGCCACACACCCACAGCACCACCCGCTTTGTGGCTTGTCATTTCCCTGGCGTCGCACCTGTTGAAGCCAGCGCGCCTGTGGCCATCACACCATGAGCGCCGCTGCCCTTCAACCCACCCACAGCACCGTGCCCGATGCACCGGTGGGCGACCTGATCACCGCCACTGCCTTGGTGCGCCACTTCAATGTGGGCGGTGGCATGTTCCGCAAAGGCACTGCCAAGCTGCACGCAGTAGACGGTGTTTCTTTCAGCCTTGCCCCAGGCGAGAGCTTAGGTTTGGTAGGCGAATCGGGCTGCGGCAAAAGCACACTGGCGCGGGTGGTGGCCCGCCTCATCGACGCCGACAGCGGCACCCTGATGTTGGCCACAAACCAAGCGGGCGTTGACGCGAGCACGGGGCAAGACATCTTGCCCCTAGGCGCACGCCGCTTTGCCGCCGACCCGCGCCGCGCGGATATCCAAATGGTGTTTCAAGACGCCACTGACAGCCTCAACCCGCGCTACAGCGCCTTCGACACCATTGCCGAGCCACTGCAACTGCTCAAAAAAAAGAGCGGTGCCGCCTTGCAACAAGCAGTGGAACAAGCCGCCGCCGATGTCGGTCTGGCGCCCGAACTCTTGCCGCGCTTTCCGCATCAACTCTCTGGTGGGCAAAAGGCGCGGGTGGGCATTGCGCGGGCCATTGCGGTGCGGCCCAAATTGCTCATCTTGGATGAGCCCACCGCTGCACTGGATGTGTCAGTGCAAGCCGTGGTGCTGCAACTGCTGGCCGAGCTGCGCCGCAAGTACCAACTGGCCATGATTTTTGTGTCGCATGACCTGAACGTGGTGCGCCTGCTGTGCGACCGCGTGTTGGTGATGTACCTCGGCCAAGTGGTGGAGTCGGGCCCCGCCCAGGCGCTGTTTGATGCCCCGGCACACCCCTACACCCGCGCCTTGCTCAGCGCCATCCCTGGCCGCAAAAGCGATTTGCCGCCGCTGCAGGGTGAGCCCAAAAGCCCCATCAACCCCAACCCGCAACAATGCCGCTTTACCGGCCGCTGCCCCATGGAGCAAGCGGCGTGTTCGCGCACCGCGCCTGTGCTGCAGCGAATAGGCACGGTGCACGGCGCGGCCGAACGCCGCGTGGCCTGCCACTTTGCGCTACCCATAGCCCCTGTTGTTGATTCCGTCGAAGCCCATGATTGATCCCACCCTAAAGACTTACGTGGACGCCAGCCTGGCCCTGCATGGCTATGAGCTGACTGAAGACCAGAAGAAAGGCGTGTATATCAACTTTCAGTTGGCCGCCAACATTGCCAAAGGCTTTCTGTTCGCGCCGCTCACCGCCGCCGACGAATCCATTGCGGTGTACCTGCCGCATGGCTTGAATGCTGACGGCGCAAGCCTTGCCGCGTCGGGCTCAGGTGCTGCATGAGCGCCGCGCCCTTGCAAGCCATTGACATTGGGCAAGGCGTGCGCGCTGGCCGCATCAAGGCCGTGGATGTGGCCCAACAGATGCTGGCCAACGTGGCCGCGCGAGACGGCCGCTTCAACAGCTTTACAGAAGTCACCCACGCACGCGCGCTGGCCGAAGCGGCAGCGGTGGATGCCGCAGTGGCCGCAGGTCAAGCCGCGCACTTGCCCCTGGCCGGGGTGCCTTATGCGGTGAAGAACCTGTTTGACCTGCAGGGCGTGACCACGCTCGCAGGCAGCGTGGTGGAAAAAACCGCTGCGCCTGCGGCCCAAGACGCCACCTTGGTGGCACGCATGAAAGCCGCCGGTGCGGTGTGCGTGGGCGCACTGAACATGGACGAATACGCCTACGGCTTCACCACCGAAAACACCCACTACGGGCCTACGCGCAACCCGCATGACGCGTCGCGCATCTCGGGCGGTTCGTCTGGGGGTTCTGCGGCGGCAGTGGCCGCAGGCTTGGTGCCGCTTAGCTTGGGTTCAGACACCAACGGCTCCATCCGCGTGCCGTCCAGCCTGTGCGGCGTGTGGGGCTTAAAGCCCACCTTTTCGCGCCTGAGCCGGGCGGGCACTTACCCGTTTGTGGCCAGCCTGGATCACCTGGGGCCGTTTGCTGCGTCACTGGCCGACCTAGCCGCTTGCTATGACGCCCTGCAGGGCACCGACGCGCGCGACTGGGCCTGTGCACCTCGGCCCGCTGAGCCCGTGACCCAAGCTATGCACACCATCGACGTAGCCGGCCTGCGCATCGGTGTGCTGGGCGGCTTTTTTCAAAAGTACGCCAGCGAACAGGCCCTGGACACCGTAGCGCGCGCCGCGCAAGCCTTGGGCGCTACAAAAACGGTAGAAATAGCCGACGCGCAAATGGGCCGCAGCGCCGCCTTCATCATCACCATGGCCGAAGGCGGGCAATTGCATTTGAAAGACTTGCCCAAGCGCCATGGCGAGTTTGAACCGCTGTCGCGGGACCGCTTCATTGCAGGCAGCTTGCTACCTGCTGCTTGGGTTCAACAAGCCCAGCGTGCGCGCAACCTGTATCGCGAACGCTTTATGCATGTATTTGACAGCGTTGATGTGCTGCTGTGCGCCGCCACACCGGTTTCGGCCCCAATCATTGGTACGGAGACGCTCACACTGGGTGGCGAAACCATGAACGCCCGCGCCAGCATGGGCCTGTTCACTCAGCCCATTTCATGCATCGGCCTGCCGGTGGTGGCTGCGCCGATCGTGCAGCCTGCCGGCGCCATGCCGCTGGGCGTGCAGATCATTGCGGCGCCTTGGCGCGAAGACCGCTGCTTTGCCGTGGCCCACGCACTGGCCGCAGCGGGTGTGGCTGCCTTCACGCCGCCACCCGCCCACTAAAACCCTGCACCCAGCCGCCTAATTCCATGGACATCAACTTGCCCGACGTGCTGGCCGAAGTCACGGCCGAGTTCGCCAAATACGAAGAGGCGCTGGCCACCAACGATGTGGCCGCACTCGACGAATTTTTTTGGCGCAGCCCGCTCGCGCTGCGCTACGGCGTCAATGAAATCTTGTATGGCCACGACGAAATCGCCGCCTTTCGCGCCGCTCGCCCGCCGCAGACCTTTCAACGCATCACCGACAAAACCGTCATCACCACCTACGGCCGCGACTACGCCACCACCAACATCCACTTTCATCGGGTAGGCGGCGACAAGACCGGGCGGCAAAGCCAGACCTGGGTGCGACTGCCACAGGGCTGGCGCATTGTGGCGGCGCATGTGTCGCTGATGCTGCCGCCGCAAGCGTGAACCCCACGCCTTGCGCGACAGAGCAGTTTGCTATGTTTTTTGTAGCTGCTTAGGCCGTATTTCCGAGCCCAGGAGCCCCTGTTTCTTAAAAGACCTGACCGGTATCAAGACCCAATGGGTTCGCCCGCCAGCAAAAAGCTGTCGGCCATGTTGAGCGCGGCCACTTCGCCTTCGCTTTGGTCTTTAAGCCCCACCCCGGTCAACTGCCGAGCTCGGGCTTCACGCAAGAGCCACGCCACGCGCTGAGCGGCCACGGGCAGCGCCAAGCCCTCGGGCCGCACGTTGGACACGCAGTTGCGCTGGGCGTCGGTGCAACCCGGGCGCGGTGCCCAGGTGATGTACACGCCCATGCTGTCAGGTGAACTCAAGCCCGGGCGCTCACCAATCAGGACTGCCACGACCGCAGCGCCCAGCGCATGGCCAATCGGGTCGCCCACCGCCACGCGAGCTTGGCGCACCACCGCCACCGGGCCCCAGCGCCAAGCTGCGCCCAAGGCCTCGCGCAACAGGGCAATAAACGGCGCAGCGTGCTGCTGTACCGCCCACGCAGACAGCCCGTCTGCCACCACCACCGCCAAATCCACGCCCGCAAACGGCGCCATCTGCGCCAAGTACGCAGACGAAGCAGCACTGAGTTGTCGGCCCAGATCGGGCCGCTTCAAGTACATCGCACGATCGGTCGCCGCGCTTTGCAGCAGCAGCGTTGGCAAACCCAGTGCTGCGATCTGCCCTTGCAACGCAGCGTCGTCCAAAGGCCGGTGAACGGCGTCACGCGCCTGCGCGTGGGCGAGCTGAAAGGCCAGGTGCACTGGCGTGGTCACGCTGGCCCCGCTGCGGCCCAGGCCGATGCGCGCAGGGGTGTGCGCTTGCAGCGCTGCCCAGGGGCTGGCACTGAGGTCGCTGGCGGGTGGTGGGTTCATACCCGCTTTTCCAACAGGCGGCCAAACATGGCGGGCATCTCGTTGCGCACATAGCCCGGCGCGCCGCCCTGCATGATCTGCATGCGCTGCAGCCAGGCTTCAAACTCCGGCGCGGGGCGCAGGCCCAGCACGCGGCGGGCATACAGCGCGTCATGAAACGAGGTGGTCTGGTAGTTCAGCATCACGTCATCCGACCCCGGCACCCCCATGATGAAGCTGCAACCCGCCACGCCCAGCAGCGTCAGCAGCACGTCCATGTCGTTCTGGTCGGCTTCCGCATGGTTGGTGTAGCAAATATCGCAGCCCATGGGCAGGCCCAGCAGCTTGCCGCAGAAGTGGTCTTCCAATCCCGCGCGGATGATCTGCTTGCCGTCGTACAAATACTCCGGGCCAATGAAGCCCACCACGCTGTTGACCAACAGCGGCTGAAACTGCCGGGCCACCGCATAGGCCCGCGCCTCAATGGTTTGCTGATCGCAGCCATGGTGCGCTTGGGCCGACAGCGCACTGCCCTGGCCAGTCTCAAAGTACATCACGTTGGCGCCGCGCTGGCCGTCATCACCAAACACGGCGCCACGTTGCAATGACAGCGCCGCCTCGCGCGCCTGCTGCAGCAGGCTCAGGTTGATGCCAAAGCTGGTGTTGGTGGCCTCGGTGCCACCGATGGACTGAAACACCAAATCCACCGGCGCGCCCTGCTCGATGCACTGCAGCGTGTTGGTCACATGGGTGAGCACACAGCTTTGGCTGGGGATGTCAAAGCGCTGGCGCACCGCATCCAGCATCTGCAGCAGCCGCGTGACTTGCGCCACGTTGTCGCCCGCAGGGTTGATGCCGATCACCGCGTCGCCGCTGCCCAGCAACAGGCCGTCCAACACGCTGGCCGCAATGCCTGCAGCGCTGTCGGTGGGGTGATTGGGTTGCAGCCGGGTGGACATGTGGCCCGGCAGCCCAATGGTGTTGCGAAAGCGGCTGCGCACCTGGCATTTGCGCGCCACCAGGATCAGATCTTGGTTGCGCATAAGTTTGCTGACCGCCGCCACCATCTCGGGCATCAAGCCCGGCGCCGTGCGTTGCAAGGTGGCGCTATCGGCGGCGTCTGACAGCAGCCAATCACGCAGGGCACCCACGGTGAGGTGTGCGATCGGCGCAAAGGCTTGCGCATCGTGATGGTCAATGATCAGCCGGGTGATTTCATCGTCTTCATAAGGCACCACGGCTTCTTGCAAAAAGTGCCGCAAGGGCACATCGGCCAGCGCCATTTGGGCAGCGGCACGCTCAGCGCTGCTATGGGCCGCCAAGCCCGCCAACTCATCGCCGGAACGCAAGGGCGTGGCCCGCGCCAGCAGCGTGCGCAAGTCAGCAAAGGTGTAGCGCTGGCTGCCCAGCATGTGCGCAAAAGCCATGCGCGGCACTGTAAGAGATCAAGCTGCTGCGGGGGGCGCACGGCTGCAACAGCCACGCCGCGCACGGGCTTCTGAGATCGGCCTCGCGCCCGCGGCCACGGCTCATCCAAGACGCCCATGGGTTTGCTATCGATTCAATAGCTGCATACGCCCCATTTAATCGCCTTAGAGGCCGATCCGGCTTGAAGTCTCAGCCCGGCACTCAAGCTTTGGACTTGGTCTAGCGCGGGCTGTCGGCGGTCAGCACCGCTGGCATCCAGACCATCGCCACCTCCAATCCCGGTGACGCATTGCGAATGCGCAGCACGCCCCCGTGCGCTTGGGCCACCTGGCGGCACAGGTGCAGGCCCAAGCCCACGCCGCCGGCACTGCGGGTGCGCGCGGCGTCGGGGCGGTGAAAGGGTTCGCCCAGACGCGCTAGTTGGTCTTCAGCCACCCCAGCGCCGTGGTCACGCACGCCCAGGGCCCACCGGTTATCGGCTTGCGCGTGCAAAAAAAGATTGGGTGGCTGGGTGGCCTCAGCCGCATGTCGGCGGGCGTTGGACACCAGGTTGCGCAGCATCAGGCGCAGCCTTGTTTCGTCAATCTGCACCCGGCGGTGCGGCACATTCATCTCCAGCGCCAAACCTTCTTCAGCCGCCACGCGCTGCAGCAGCGCCGCCAGGTCCAGGGGCGTGCTCTGCAGCGCGGTGTGGCCTTGCTGCAGGCGTTCACTTTCCAGCAATGTGGCGATCAGGTCGCGCATGTCGGCCAGTTCGCGCAATAGGGCTTCGCGCTCGGGGCTTTCGTCCAGCAGTTCGGCATGCAGGCGCGCGCGGGTGAGCGGGCTGCGCAGTTCGTGGCTGATGGCCAACAGCAGCGTGCGCTTGGCTTGCAGCATGCTGGCCAGGCTCTGGGCCATGCCGTCGATGCGCTGAGCCAGGGCGCCCAGCTCGTCATCACGCAAGCGCCCGTGGGTGGCAAAGGCGGCGATGGGCTGATCAAATCGGCCTGCGGTGTAGGCGCCAACCCCTGCACCAATGGCATCCAAAGGCTTGAGCAAGCGGCGCACGGCCAGGTAGGCCAGCAGCGTCAATAACAGCAAAACCGACAGCGCAATCCACCCCAGCCAACGCTTGCGCTGGTCTTGCGGGGGCGCTGCCAAACGCACGCTCAGCACATGGCCATCAGCCAGCGTGCGTGTGAGGCCCCAGTCACCTTTAGGGTAGCGGTCATCGTGGGTATCGTCATAGGTGCGCGAGGATTCGGCGCGGCTGTCAAAGCGCACACTGGGACCGTCAATGCGCAAGGCAATCGGCAAGCGCTTGGCCAGCGCCCGCGCGCGCTCGACGTCGGGCGGGGTACCGATCTCAGCGGCCAGCCGGTCCACATAGTCGGCGGTAAACGCACGGGCATAGGCTTCCCAACCGACTTTCAGCGCGCGCTGCAAGCTCACCAGCAAAAGCCCGGCCGCGGCCAGCGCCAACACCAAAAACAACACCATCAGCCGCGACTTCAGGCTTTGCCGAAATCGGTGCCAAGCCTGTTGCAAGCGGGCCAAAGGGCTCATGGTGTCAGCTTGGCACGCCAATGAACACGTAGCCTGAATTGCGCAGGGTGCGGATCAGGTCCAAGGGCGTGAGCTTGCGCCGCAGACGGCTAACCAGAATATCCACAGCACGGCTATGGATGTCTTCGGCGGCCTGGCCGCGCAGCCGCGCCAAGATCTCGTCACGGCTGAACACCCGCGTGGGAGCGGCGGCGAGCAAGATCAGCAGTTCAAATTCAGCGCCCGTCAAGTCCACGGCGCGACCGTCCACACGCACCTCGCGCCGGGGGCCGTCTATCACCATGCGCCCATAGCTCAAGTGGGGCAAGCGTCGGGGAGCTGCGGGGGCTTGCGCCACGGGTGTGGTGCGCCGCCACACGGTTTGCAAGCGTGCCAGTAGTTCACGGGGCTCAAAGGGCTTGGGCAAGTAGTCGTCTGCGCCCAATTCCAGGCCCACCACGCGGTCCATCACGTCACCGCGTGCGGTCAGCATCACGATGGGCAGGGTGCACAAAGGCGCGCTTTCACGGCGCAGCAGGCGGCACAGATCAAAGCCGTCCATCTCGGGCAGCATCACGTCCAGCAGCACCGCATCAAAAGACGAGCGGGCGCTGGGTGAACGCAGCACCTGCAGCGCTTCAGAAGGGCGCACCGCCTGTTGCATCTCGATGCCATGGCGGCCGAAGAAGGCCGCCAGCGGCGGGCCCAGTGCTTCGTCGTCGTCAACCAGCAGCAGGTGGCGCGTGGTGGGGGGCACAGTCATCGCGCAATGCTAAGCGGCCTAGCGGCGCGCTGAACGGGCACGGGCCAGCAGCTCACGCAACTGGGCTTGCTGCCCTTCGCGCAGGCTGTCGTAGAAGTCTGCCGCCGCATCGACCACGCCGGGGCTTTGCACCAGCGCATTGGACATCTGCGCTTGCGCCAGGGTGTTGATGCGGGCTCGGTCGAAGGTGGTGCCTTGCATCGCTGCGGCCAGTTCATCGCGCGGACGGGCGCTGACGGCCACGGCGCTGTTGCGGGCTTCACGCACGCGGTCGGCCAGCACCGCCAGTTTGGCTTGCTGGGCAGCGTCCAGGTCAAGGTACGAGGCGGCGCGCTCGATCAGGCGGGCTTGCATGGGCGCGACTTCCGACGCCGTCACAGCGCGCCAGCCGAAGTAAGCACCGTCGCCGCGGTGCGCGATGGCGGTGGCGCCCACCAGCAGGGTGGCGGCGGCAGCGGCGCCGATCAGGGTGCGTTTGATCCAGACTTTCATGGGGTTCCTTAGCAGGGAGTTGGGGGGCGTGGAAGGAGCCCTGATAGTCCGCGCTGGGCCCCGTGCCGTCCTTTCTGGCCGGTATCGGTACGTATCGTTTTGTGTCTGACGGCTCGTTTTGGCTTGGCCCCAGCCAGGCCTTGCCCTTGGGCGCCCAAGGACGTCGAGCTATCGATACATTCGTGCTTGCTCTTGGTGCCGTATCCCTTGTTCGGTCGATGAACCCACCCAACCCCGACTTTCGCGGCAACAAATCTGCCCTGCCCAGCAAGCCCTGCGCGGCGTGTGGGCGCCCCATGGTTTGGCGCAAGCGCTGGGCGCGCACCTGGGCTGAAGTCAAGTACTGCTCTGACGCGTGCCGCCAGGGCAAGGGCAAGGGTGCATAGCTTGCGGCATCTGGTGCTGGTGTTGGGCGATCAACTCGATTTGCACGCCGCCGCCTTCGACGGTTTTGACGCCGCCCAAGACGCGGTGTGGATGGCCGAGGTGGCGCAAGAGTCCACCCATGTGTGGTCGAGTAAGCCGCGCACGGTGATGTTTCTGGCGGCCATGCGGCACTTTGCCAAGGCGCTGCGCGAAGCGGGCCGCACGGTGCACTACACCGCCTTGGACCAGGCCGACAACCGCGGCAGCCTAGCTGCGCAGTTGCAAGCTGACCTTGCGCGCCTGCAGCCCCAAGGCCTGGTGCTTACCGCACCGGGTGACTGGCGGGTGCTGCAAACCCTAAAGGCCACGGCGCACAGCCTTGCCCTGCCCTTGGATATCCGTGAAGACCGGCATTTTTTCTGCAGCGTGCGCGAGTTTGCCGCTCATGCCAAGGCCCGCAAATCGCTGCGCATGGAGTACTTCTATCGCGAGATGCGCAAGCGCCACCAGGTGCTGATGGCCGCTGACGCACCCGATCAACCCGAAGGCGGGCAGTGGAACTTTGACGCTGACAACCGCGAGGCCTTCGGTCCGCAAGGCCCCGGCGCCGTGCCGCCGCGCACCGCCTTTGCGCCCGACGACATCACCCGCGAAGTGATCACCCTGGTGCAGCAGCGCTTGGCCGATCACCCCGGCCAGCTTGCAAGCTTTGCCTGGCCCGTGACACGCGAGCAAGCCTTGGTAGCGCTGCAAGCTTTTGTGGCCGAACGCCTGCCCCATTTCGGCCCCTACCAAGACGCCATGTGGCCCGGCCAGCCGTGGCTGTACCACGCGCATTTGTCCGCCGCACTCAACTTGAAGCTGTTAAACCCCCGTGAGGTGGTCGCCGCCGCCGTGGACGCCTACCGCGCAGGTACCACGCCGCTGGCCAGCGTGGAAGGCTTTGTGCGCCAGATTCTGGGCTGGCGCGAATACGTGCGCGGCATTTACTGGACGCGCATGCCCGACTATGCCGAGCTCAACGCGCTGAACGCGCAAGAAGACTTGCCGGCTTGGTATTGGACGGGCGCCACCGACATGGCCTGCCTGCGTGACGCCATTGGCCAAACCCTTGAGCATGGCTACGCGCATCACATCCAACGGCTGATGGTGACCGGCCTGTTTGCGCTGATGTACGGCGTGCAGCCGCAGCAAGTGCATGCGTGGTACTTGGCGGTGTACGTGGATGCGGTGGAGTGGGTGGAGCTGCCCAACACCATCGGCATGAGCCAGTACGCCGATGGCGGCCTGATGGCCAGCAAGCCCTATGTGGCCACCGGCAAATACATCCAGCGCATGAGCCCGTATTGCAAAGGCTGCAAATACGACCCGGCCCAACGCACGGGGCCAAAAGCCTGCCCCTTCACCACGCTGTACTGGGATTTCTTGCTGCAGCACGAATCACAACTGGCCCACAACCCGCGCATGGCGCTGCAAGTCAAAAACGTGGTGCGGCTTGACGGCCCGCAACGGCTGGCTATTCAGGCACAGGCCTTGGCAATCCGCAGCGGACAGGTGACATGAACGCGCCAGACTTGTTCAGCCATACGCCCCCTGAATGGGCCCGGGCCACACCGCCTAGCCGTAGTGCGGCACTGGCTCGTGTCGCCCGGATTCGCCCGGCCGAATACGCACGCACTCGCAACCACCTGGAAGGCGCGGTCACCGGCTTGTCGCCCTACCTGACGCACGGCGTGCTCACGCTGCCCGAAGTGCTGGCAGCGGTGCTTCAGCGTGGCCCTTTGCCCGCAGACCACAAACTGGTGTTTGAGTTCGGCTGGCGCGAATACTTCCGGCATGTGTGGGCGCATCGCCGCGACGGGATCTTGGCGTCTTTTCATGCAGGCCCGCAGCCCGGCGCGGCCTATGCAAGCGCGCTTCCAGCCGATATTCGGCAAGCCCAAACCGGCGTGCCCGCTATTGATGAAGCGGTACGCACGCTCTACACCACAGGCAGCCTGCACAACCACGCCCGCATGTGGTTGGCAAGCTATGTGGTGCATGTGCGCCACGTGCACTGGCGCGCCGGGGCCGATTGGATGGTGGCGCATTTGTTGGATGGTGATTTGGCCAGCAACCACCTGAGCTGGCAGTGGGTGGCGGGTACTGGCAGCCACAAGCCTTATTTGTTCAATGCCGAGAACGTGGCGCGATTTGCACCAGCTGCGTGGCACAGCGCGGGCTCTGTCATCGACCGTAGCTACGAGGCGCTCGAGCACTTGGCCCATGGGAGGGCCGCAGCGCCAAAAAGCTTTGCGCCGAGCTTGGCAGCCGCCATAAATGAGCCCACGCTGCATGCAACACCACCGGCAGATCTGCACACCAACGGCCCGCAAGCCGACAGCGCGCAGCGCCTGCAAGGGCGCGACGTGTGGCTGGTCCACCCCTGGGCCTTGCGCGCAGCTCCGCCCGACTTGCCCAGTGACTGTGCAGTGATCGGCGTGTACCCCAGCCCCCACCATGCCGCATGGCCATGGCCGCAAGCCCGCTGGCGCTGGGTGGACGCTGCCATGCAAACTCTGGCTGCCGAGCGTTGGTACACCGACAGCGCAACGCTTGCCCATGCCTTGCAGGGCGCACGCAGCGTGCAAGCCTTTGCTGACCCGCACATCGACGACTGGCTGCCCCCGGCTGTACAGCGGCTGCCTTCGCCCACGCTGTTCGCGCCAGTCGATGTGTTTTGCCGCAGCTTTACCCAATGGTGGACGCGCGCCACACGCGGGCTGAAAACGGCGTCGGAGCTGCTATGAAACCCACTGAACCCCCCGCCCCGTTGACCGTGCTGTACGACGGAGCCTGCCCGCTGTGCCAGCGTGAAATCGCCCATCTGCAGGGACTGGCCAAGCAAGAAAGCGCCAGCGGCTTGTGCTTTGTGGACGTCAGCACCGCCAATGCGGCGAGCCCCATCGATGCGGTTGAGCGCGCTGCCCTGTTGGCGCGCTTTCATGTGGCCTATGCCGATGGTTCACGGCAATCCGGTGCCGCCGCGTTTGTCGAGGTGTGGCGGCGCTTGCCCGGCTGGCGCTGGCTGGCGCGATTCGCTCAAGTGCCCGGCGTGCTGCTGGGGCTAGAGCTGGCCTATCGCCTGTTTTTGCAGGTGCGCCCTGGCTTGCAGCGCCTGGCGCGGCGCTGGCTTAAACCGCTCACCGCACCCACTGGCCAACCCGGCCCCAACCCGCCAATTCCACCGTCCAACACATCGCTATGACTCAAGCTTTTAATGACATCGCCCTGGTCACGGGTGCGCGCGGGGGCATCGGCCGCGCACTGGTGCTGCGCCTGCGCGCCCGCGGCCTGCGTGTAGCCGCTGTTGGCCGTGATAGCGCCAGCCTGGCCGAGGTGGCCGCCGACACCCACATCAGCGCCGACACCACCACACCCGAAGGCGCCGCGGCAGCCGTGCAGGCCTGCAAGGACACATTAGGGGCAACGCCGTCATGGCTGGCCCACGCGGTGGGCAGCACGCTGATCGCGCCCTTGCATCGCACCAAAACCGAGGCTGCCCGCGAAGTGCTGCGGGTGAACCTAGAAAGCAGCCTGTGGATGCTGCAGGCGTGGATCAACGCACTGGGCGGTGCGCCGGGTGCGGCCGTATTTGCAAGCTCGGTGGTGTCGCGCATTGGCGTGGCCAACCACGAAGCCATTGCAGCAGCCAAAGGCGGGGTGGAGGCGCTGGTGCGCAGCGCAGCCGCCACCTACGCGGCTCAAGGCCTGCGCATCAACGCCGTGGCCCCGGGCATGACCGACACGCCCATGACCGCTGGCATGCTCAAAGTGCCCGCCATGCGCGAGGGAGCCGCCAAGCAGTACCCCTTGGGTGGCGTGCAAACCGCAGATGAAGTGGCCGCCGTCATGGATTGGTTGCTGTCGCCAGATTCGGCGCGGCTCACCGGCCAGGTGATTGCGGTAGACGGTGGCTTCACCACCGTGCGCCCCTTGGTCAAGTAATTCTTCGAGGGCCTAGGCTCACATGGCGCAGGCTCTGGTGTGGTTCAAGCGCGATCTGCGGGTGACCGACCATGCGCCGCTGGATGCGGCGGCACGCTGCGATGCGGCCTTGGCGGTGTACTTCATTGAACCGCAGTGGCTGGCCAGCCCGGAATGCCATCCACGCCATGTCCATTGGCTGCTGCACAACCTGCAAGCGCTGCGCGACGATTTGGCCGCGCGTGGCCTGCCGCTGCTGGTGCGCGTGGGCGAGGCCGTGGCAGAGCTCAACAGGCTGCGCGGGCAATACGCGTTTGATCAGCTCTTTAGCCACGAAGAAACTGGCACTGGCTGGAGCTACGGGCGCGACAAGGCGGTGGCCCGATGGTGCCAAGCCCACCAGGTGCTGTGGACCGAATGGCCGCAAACCGGCGTGGTGCGACGACTCAAAGACCGCAGCGGTTGGGCAGCCCGTTGGCAGTGCCGCATGGACGCGCCCGCGCTGGCCAAGCCGCGCTGGTTTGCGGCAGCACCTGGCTTTGCGCTGGCCCCAGCACTGCCCACGCTGTCAGATCTCGCCATGCCGCTGTCGGTGGCGCCTTTGCCACCGGCGGGCGAAGCGGCGGCCCACGCCACGCTGCAGTCGTTTTTAAGCGGGCGAGCGCTGGGCTACCGGCGCAACCTGTCTAGCCCTGTGCGGGCCGAAGACGGCTGCAGTCGCCTGTCGGCCCATTTGGCCTTTGGCACCGTTTCGATGCGCACGGTGCACCAAGTCACTGAAGCCGTCATCCGCGACACGTCTCAGCGCGATCTGGCCTATGACCTGCGCGGCTTTGCGGGGCGCCTACGCTGGCACTGCCATTTCATGCAAAAGCTGGAAGACGAGCCCGATATTGAATGGCGCAACTTTGCCCGCTCAGCCGACGGCTTGCGACCCGGCGACGGCACCGATCTGCAGGCGTCCGATCAGGAGCGGCTTGAGGCGTGGGCGCAGGGCCGCACCGGTTTCCCGATGGTGGACGCCTGCATGCGCCATTTGAACGCCACCGGTTGGCTGAACTTTCGCATGCGCGCCATGCTGGTGAGCTTTGCGGCCTATCAGCTTTGGCAGCATTGGCGCGCGCCCGGTTTGCACCTGGCACGGCAGTTTCTGGACTTTGAACCCGGCATCCATTGGAGCCAGATGCAAATGCAATCTGGCACCACCGGCATCAACACGCTGCGCATGTATTCACCCGCCAAGCAGGCGCGTGACCACGACCCGCAAAGCGATTACATCCGCCGGTGGGTGCCCGAATGGGGCACCGCCGCCTACCCCAAGCCGATCGTGGACGAGCGCCAAGCGCTGGCGGCCGCCAAGCTCAAGCTGTACGGCCTGCGGGCCACACCCGAATCAAAAGCCGAAGCCGACGAGGTGCAACAAAAGCACGGGTCGCGCCGCAGCGGCTTGCCGTCGCAGGCTCGCCCGAGGCCTGTGCAGAAAAAAGCCGATGGGCAGATACCGTTGTTCTAGCTCGCAGCCTTGGATCAACTGGTTGCTATCTAATTGATAGCTGCTTCCGCCCTATTACAGGGCGGTGCAGGCGTTTTTTCTATGTCTGCCATATCAGGCAGTCCACTGTGTGGCGTCCACACTCAAATCGGGGTGGCCGCCAAATTGTTCGATGACAAAGTCCACCCAAGCCCGCACGCGCGCCGGCAGTTGCTGACGGCTGGGGTAGTGCACAAATAGCTGCAAGCCGTTCAAGATGAACTGCGGCATCAGCAGCTTCAAGCGCCCTTCACGCAGCCCCGCCAAGGCAGTGGGCTGCGGCAGCTGCGCAATACCCAGACCTGCTTCACAGGCGGCCAACAGCGCGCGGTAGTCGTTGCTGACCAGTCGGCCCGCCATGGCACCAGTGGTGGGCAACATGCGCGGCAAAGCGGGCGCCTCTGGTGTGGCGCGGCTTTGCACCATGAAGGGCGTGGGCTGCTCGCGGTCTGAAAAATGCGCCACCAACAACTTGTGTTGGGCCAATTCGTCCAACGTCCGCGGCGCGCCGTGGGCGGCGATGTAGGCGGGCGAAGCCACCATCAACAAGCGCAGTGGCCCCAAGGGGCGGGCCACAAATGCCGCGTCTTGCAAAGCCCCCACACGGATGCCCACGTCGTAGCGCCTGCCGATCAATGGGTTGGCGTCTTCGCTGAGTTCCAAGTCAACGTCGATGTCGGGGTAGCGCGCAAAAAACAGTGGCAGCGTCGGTACCAAATACAAATAGGCCACCGGCGACACCGCAGTGACTCGCACCCGGCCCCGCGGGGTTTGGGTGTCGTCGCGCGCTTGGCGACAGGCTTTGTCCAACTCCGCTAGCGGCGCGCGGCACTGCTCCAAAAAAGCTTGGCCTTCGGCCGTCAAGGTGAGTTGCCGCGTGCTGCGCGCCAGCAGGCGCACGCCCAAGCCTTTTTCCAGCCGACTGATGTTTTGGCTAACAGCCACCGCCGAGATACCCAGCTCACGCGCAGCCTTGGCAAAACTGCCCAGTTCAGCCACCCGGGCGAAGTTAAGGATGCCGCGCAAGCTTTCCATGAAGCGCCCCTATTACAAATTAAATGTTTGTATTTTATGAAGCATAGCGTCAATTGCGCAGAAGTATGGGCCTTTTTAAAGTTCAGTCACCGGGATGTTCCGGCCTGCAAACGACCGAAAGACGAACCATGAAATACCTGCTGATGTGCCAATTCCAACCCGCTCAATTCGCCCATGTGCCCGAAGCGGCCCAAGCTGAAATGATGGGCGCCATGCTGGCCTACAACGAACGGCTGATGGGCGCCGGCGTGTTGGCAGCCGCTGGCCAACTGGCCATGCCGCACGAAGCCCTGTTGGTCAGCGCTGCCAGTGGCCAGGTCACCGCCACCCGCGGCCCGGCTTTGGCTGGCGACACCCAGATCGGCGGCTACTACGTGCTGGATGTGGCCACCGAGCAAGACGCCATTGATTGGGCCGCCCAGTGCCCGCTGGCTCAGTTTGGCGCGCTGGAAGTGCGTCAAGTGGCTTTCTCACCGCTTTGATCCACTTGTTTTAACCCTTTCATCCACCTGTTCGTACAAGGCCTCTTCCATGTCCAACGTTCTTACCTCTCCTGCTGTTAACCCCTCAACCCTCAGCCAACAGAACATGACCACTACCGCCAAGCAATTTGAAGAGAGCACCCAAATCAACGCGTCTGTCGACAAGGTGTTTGCGCTGTACGCCGATGTGGCCAACTGGCCAGCGTGGGACCCAGATCTGAAAGCAGCCAGTCTGCAAGGCAAGTTTGTGTCGGGTGCGGTGGGTGAGGTGGTGCCGCACAGCGGGCCGAAGTCGGCCCTGCACTTTGTCGAAGTGGCGCGCAACCAGCATGTGCGCATGCAGTGCAAGCTGCCGCTGGGCGTGATGCACTTTGACTACGAACTGCAGCCCCAAGCCGATGGCAAAAGCACGCGCGTCATCCATCGCACCCGGTTTTCAGGTTTGCTGTCGCCGCTATGGTTTCGCCTGATCGGCTCTGGCATGAAGAAGTCTTTGCCTGCTGCACTGGCAGGCCTCAAGCGCCAAGCCGAAGCCTGAGCCGCGGCCCAGAGGTTGCGGCCGGCCCCGCGGGCGCGCGGCCGACATCTGGCCGCACGGCTTGCAGCTGACATCGCCTCTGACTTGAAGGCGCACCCTCCGTTGCGCCGATAGCAAACGCTCACATGCCCGCTTAAGCGGGCCCCTTTTCAAGATCTCGGTCATCGGTTCCTGCCCCTTGGCCAGCGGGGATGCGCGCGCCCGATCGCGCCCGCAATACAAACATTTAGTTATTAATTCATGAATTGAAGCGTCCATTGTACGTGGGTATAGCCCTGCATAAATTGTGGGTACCGGGCTGTACCGGGATACCTAAACCCAAGGAATACCGCGATGAAATACCTGTTGATGTGCCAGATAGAACCGCAAAAACTGGCCGAAGTACCGTCGGCTGACCAGCAGTTGGTGGAGCAGTCGATGCTGGCCTACAACCGCCAATTGATCGGCGCCGGGGTGTTGGCCGCCGCTGGCCAATTGGCGATGCCGCACCAGGCCATTCGGGTGAGCGCAAGCGACGGGCAAATCACCGAAACCCGTGGCCCTGCGATGGCGGGCGACACCCAAATCGGCGGCTACTACTTGGTGGATGTGCAGGGCGAAGCCGAGGCGGTGGCCTGGGCCGCCAAATGCCCGCTGACCCGCTTTGGCGCACTTGAAGTGCGGCAAGTGGCCTTTTCACCGCTTTGAGCGCCGGAGACCCCCCATGACCGCCGTTTTCGCATCCCTTTTGACCGCGACTGTCAGCGCGCTAAGCCTGGCTGTAGGCCTGAGCGCCACGAGCGCCCCAGCCCATGCCAACACCGCAAACACGGTGGTGGGTAGCACCACCCTGAACCTGACCGACGCCACCCGCCAACGCCAGGTTGTGACCGAAATGTGGTTTGAGGCCGCCCCGGGCACCAAAGCCGAATCATTCACCCCGCTGCCGCCACTGCAATCCATCACCCTGACCACTGGCGCGCGCCCGGCCGCCAGCGCCACACGCAAGCCGCTCATCGTGCTGTCGCATGGCAACTGGGCCACGCGCTATGCCTATGGCTGGCTCGCAACTGAGCTGGTGAAAGCGGGCTACTTGGTGCTGACCCCCACACACCCCGGCACCACCTTTGGCGACTTGCGCCCGGAATACCGCGCACGGCTGTGGGAACGATCACAGGACGTGACCTTTGCGCTCAACCAAGTGTTGGCTGACCCGGCGTGGAAAGCTCAAATCGATGAGACCCGCATCGGCTTTGTGGGCCACAGCTTTGGCGGCTGGACGGGCGTGAGCTTGGCGGGCGGTGTGTACAGCTACACCAAGCAATTGCAAGCCTGCCAAGCGCAGGCCGACAAAGACCAGTACTGCACCGGCTTGATCCGCGACTTTGAAGCCGCCCGCCCCGTAGCCGACGGCACCAAAAGCTTCAAAGACGAACGCTTTAAGGCCTTTTACTTGATGGCCGCCGGTGTGGCTGCGGGTTTTGACGAAACGTCCTTGAAGGGCATCACGCAGCCCATGGTGTTTGATACCGCCAAAGGCGACCCGGTGCTCGCGCCCGAGATCGGCGCCAACTTGTTCGCCCGCCTGATTCCCAGCGCCACCGAAACCGTTCGCGGCGTCGGCCACTTCACCTATGGGCCGGTGTGCAAACCCGTCATCGGGCGCATCGCCGCCGGCCAAGTATGCGAAGACCCCAACGGTGTGGATCGTGCGGCCTTCCATGAAGAGGTGGTGCGCGATGCATTGCGCTTCTTCAAGGCCAAGCTGTGACGCGCGCGGCGCGTCGCGCTGCAACATGCACTAAGCCATGAACCCGGTCGATCTTGGCGTGGGGCCCAGCCCCGCTCAAAACGCCGCGCTGTTGCTGATCGTGGCGGCGGCGTTGGCGTGGTTGCGCTGGGGCTTGCGGGCGCCGTGGCTCTGGCTGGCCGCGCTGCTGGCGTGGCAGGCGGTGATGGCTGGCTTGGCCTTGTCGGGCTACTTTGTTCGCTTTGACCAGCCTTGGCGCGCCTTGCCCACCGTAGCGGCCAGTGTCGCAATGGCCATGTGGCTGGCGCGCAGGCCGTTCGCACATCCGGCGCAAGCCGGCACGGGCTCGCAGCCCAGTCGCTCAGTGCCACTGCGTTCTGGCGCGTGGCTGACCGCCGCACCGCCGTGGGCGTGGGTGGCGCTGCAGGCGTTTCGGCTACCGCTGGAACTGCTGCTGTATAGCCTGTACACCCACGGTGTGATTGCACAGCACCTGACTTTTGTAGGCGCCAACTTTGACATTGCGTTGGGCCTGAGCGCGATCGCGCTGGCGCTTGCGCTGGCACACCGCGACAGGCAATACACAGGCCGCGCCGCGCCCAGCGCAAAGTCTGAGCGCTGGATTAAAAACGCCTTGATCACTTGGAACCTACTGGGGCTTGGCTTGCTGTTGAATGTCGTGGTGCTGGCGGTGTTTTCGGTGCCGTCCCCGTTTCAATTGTTCACGGCCGAGCCCGCCAACCGGGTGGTCACCCAGTTTCCTTTTGTGTGGCTACCCACACTCTTGGTGCCGCTGGCCCTGTTTGGCCATGTGGTGTCATTGCGGCGAGCCATGGGGTCGGCCGTGCGGCCGATTTCTTCTGTGACCCGTACTTCCTAAAGGCGCTTCTTTATGCACACCGTCGCTCTGCCCCACGTGAGCCTGCTGCTTGCGGCTGCTTTTGCCGTGCTCCAAGTCTTGTTGTCAGCGCTGGTGATTCAACGGCGAGCTAGTGCAGGCATCACTTTCATGGACGGCGGCGATGCCACGCTGCTCAAGCGCATGCGCACCCACGGCAACTTCATCGAAGTGGCGCCCATGGCGCTTGTGCTGCTACTGATCTTGGAGCTGGCTGGGCTGCCAACCGCGTGGTTGTGGGCCATCGCCACGGCGCTGCTGCTAAGCCGGCTGCTGCACGCCTGGGGTTTGCTCATCGGGCCAGGCATGTTTGGCCGGGTGGCGGGTACGCTGATTTGCCTCTTCACCCTTAGCTGCCAAGCGCTGGCGTGCGTGTGGCTATTTGCGCGCTAGCAGGGTGTGCGTGGCTGGTGACTGAGGGGCGGCAACCCGCAACGGCCCGGCGCTTACTTGGCGAACAGCTTGTCTTTGAAGGATTGCAGGCCGCTGCCCACCTTGTCACCCAGCTGCGCGCCCGCCGCCGTGCCTGCGCCCGGCAAAATAGCGGTGCCGATGGCCGCGCCCAGCAAGGTGGCGCGCGAAAACCCTAGCCGCGGCTCGTCTAAGCTGCCACTCACTAGCACCGGCACCGCCACCCACCCGCCCGCAGCGTCCACCGTCAGCTGACCCGACAACGCCCGGTTAGGCGCGATTTGCACGCTGCCCTGCACACCCAAAGCGCCGCTTTTGGCCTGCAAGTTGGAGATGGCCACCGCCATGGCTGAAGGCGCACCCCGTGTATTGACACGGGCGGACAAGGTGTCAAGCGCGGTATCACCGTCACGCTGGGCACCTGCTGTGGTGACCGTCTTGCCCAGGTCCACGCCACGGAGGACTGCCTGGCGAATGTTGACGTCAGATTGCGTGACCATCGCGTCCAGCAAACGGCCCCAAGCCGCCGCAGGTGCGCCCGACCCTTTGGCCTTGACCTCGGCGCTGACCTGGCTATCGGCGTCCAAACGGCCTGAGACCTTGCCCTGGGGTTGCAGGGCTTGAACACTGACACCGCGAGTTGCCAAGCTGAGCTTGAGCGCCACCGACTGCGGGGCAGAGACGGGCCCCCTCCAAGAGAGCTCCCCCGTGCCTGAGCTCTGCCCCTGCGCTATGCGAGCCGTGAACGACTTCAGCCGCAGCGCCTGCGGCTCTAGCGCCAGGTCAGCGTCCAGTTGGGCTTCCAGTCCTTGGGCAGACCGCCACTGCAGGTCGCGCACGAAAATCTCATTCAACGCAGGCAGCACGGCAGGGCCTGTGGGCTCGGAGGTCGGCGGCGATAGCGATGGCGATGGCGTGCTTGCAACTTGGGCGGCCAACTCGGCCAAGCCGTCTTGCGACAGGCTCGGGCTTTGGACTTCAAGGCGCAAGATTTCGAGCTGTCCGCGCAGTAAAGCGTCGGTGTTGAGCACTACCGCCAGGGCCTGCACCGAAAGCGGCGCTTTGAGCGCCGTGGTGCGCACACCGTCTATCACCAACTGCGGCGTTGGCCGCAAGGCCCATTGCACGCCAGACGCCTTGACAGGTGTGTTCAACAGCTGGCTGGCGCGCTGCTCCACCAGGGCCAGCGCCTTATGGGGCGGAAACACCCACCACACAACCCCAATCACAGCGCCCCCCAGCAGCACCAATCCGGCAAGGGCGAAGAACAGCTTTTTGATCATGGCTTGCGCAGAGTAGCTGCACAAACTCTAACGTCAGATCTCGGCCTAAGCCCACGGCGGCTAGGCGCTGGCCACTGCGGCGACTCAACGCCCGAATCCAAGATTCAGAAAACGCGGACCCTAAAGCAGCAGATGGAACCGATGGTTGCCACATCGAGCCCCAAGGCCCGAGGGCCCGCCCCCACACCAAGGCTATTCAGCCGCGCTTGGCCCAGGCATTGCACCAGCCTTTGCCTGCCACCAAACGGGTGCCAAACAGCGGGCACCCGCCCCAGGGGTCGGTGGGCTTGGCTTTCCACAAGGCGCAGTTGTTGCACAACTGTCCCTTTGCAAACTTGGGGAATTTCTTGGCGTCTACCTTGGCAGCGTCTTCGACGTAACCGAGCCCCACCGCTTGGGGATCTTTCTCATCGAGTCGAGCGGGAGCCTGCGCGAAGGCAAGGGGTGCGCTTGCCGAGCCACATGCGGCGACGGTCATCAAAAAGATACGGCGTGAACTGGTCATGGAAGGCTCAATGATTGGCGCAAGCGAACAATCAACCGGGCAAGGGCTTGCGATCCTTGCCGTTCGGCCCCGCCGCCACCGCACAAGGTGCGGGGGCGACCCAACATGCTCCTCGGTGCCCATTCAGACGCTGTGGCGCGCGCCCACCGGTGGCTTTGAGGCTAGGGATGGACGAATGATGAATCAAAAACGACTCAAACCCGATTCTTAACGAAATTTACCTCGGATTAATCAGGCAATTACGACTCAATATAGACTCATAGCATGAGCTCACCTGGCATCACCTTTCGGAGCGCGGCCGTCGCGCGGATGGCCCAACTCCCAGTGGCGACCTTGCGGATTTGGGAGCAACGCTACGGCGCGGTGCAACCCCAGCAGGCGCCATCGGGGCACCGCCTGTACAGCGCGGCCGATGTCGCGCGGGTGTCGATCCTGCGCCAGCTCACTGGCCTGGGGCATGCCATCGGCTCTATTGCCAAGTTAAGTACTGCCGAGCTCGAAGGCTTGTACGAGGCCCGAGCTGGCGCCCCGCAGCCGAGTCAGCCCATCCCGCCGTCGGGACCTCTCAGGCTTGGCTTGATTGGCTTGCCACTGTCTTTGCGCCTGCAGCGGCCAGCGCTGGCCCAAAGACTGATGGACGGCGCATTGGTTACTACGGTCTACGAGTCGCCTGAAGTGGCGTCGGCCGCCGCGACGGCGGGGCAGTTCCCGCCGACCGATTTGCTGATCGCTCAGGTCTCCGAAGTTCGGGCGCAAGCGCTGGATATGTGGCGTGAGCTGGTGGCCAGTTCAAAGGTAAAGCAGGTGTGGCTGGTGTATCGCTATGCAGTCGCATCGGTTGTGGCGATGTACGCAAAGGTCGGCGTGCATCTGGTCAAAGAGCCGCCCGATGACGACGCGTGGGTGTCTCTGATACGGGGCCGGCGGGCGGAGCCACCACCATTTGCCCCCTCGGGCCAGCACGCCGTCACACCAGCAGATGCCAGCCCACCGCGCCGCTACAGCGACGCCGCACTGACCGCCATCGCAGGCCTTGCACCCAGCATGGCCTGCCAATGCCCCGGCCACCTCGCAGAGCTGCTGATGCAGCTGGCTGCGTTTGAGGCCTACAGCGCCACCTGCATCAACGACAGCCCGCAAGACGCTGAGCTACACGCATACCTGCAAGCCACCGCAGCGCAATGCCGAGCGCTGTTTGAGACCGCACTTGAGCGCGTAAGTCTCTATGAAGGCTTGGACAGCGGCTGAAGCGACGGCTGAGGCTTCGCACAGCAGTTGCCCGTTCGATGCGGCGCACTGATCGGCCGCCCAAACAGTCCGTCTTCAACGTTCCACGGGTCGGCCACCTGATGCTTCGGAGAGTAGTACTGTTTGGCGCGCACACTGTGCGCCGAAATGTGCCATTCGCGCATAAATAGTTGTCGCCGTCGCGTTTTAAACCTTCGTCAGCGCGAAGTCGACCGGTCCACTCAACACCAGTCCAGCCCACTTTGTCAGGAAATCCGACCTGTTCTCGAAGCTCGGGCCGCACCCACGAACTGACCATTGGTCCTTCTCTAAGCTTCAGTTTTCGGTGGCCCTTGGATCTGCCGACTCAGCGTAAAAATGGCAAAATGTGTGTCGTTTGTACTAACACGTCTGACTTGACGCAAAGAAGGACCCAGCATGGTTGCCGTCGCCAACTCCCCCACTAGCCGCTCCGCCCGCCTGGGCCTGCGGGCCACGCCGGAACAAGAGGCTGTGCTGCGCCGTGCTGCAGATGTGGCCCACAAGTCATTGACGGATTTCATCCTCGACAGTGCCTGTCTGGCGGCCGAGCAAACGCTGCTAGATCAGCGCTTATTCATGGTGTCGGGCACGCAGTACCAAGCGCTGATGGATCTACTGGATCAGCCTGAACAGCCCAACGAGGGGCTGCGCGATCTTTTCTCTCGCAAGGCACCTTGGGACGCGGCGTGACGGTTCAGCGACCAGAGCCCCTGGCAGCGCATCACGCTCTCGAAAGCTTTGACTGCGGCAAGCCTGGCCTGAACGAGTGGCTAGTGCATCACGCCCGACAAGCGCAGGGCAGCGGTTCTGCCAAGACGTTTGTCGTCGTCGATGGCGATCGGCTGGCGGGCTACTTCAGCTTGACAGTGGGGCAGATCGATACCTTGGATGCACCTGAGCGCCTCCGCAAAGGCATGGGGCACTATCCTTTGCCGGTGGTGGTGCTTGCTCGCATGGCGGTTGCCAAACAAGACCAGGGGCGTGGTGTTGGCTTTGGCATGCTGCAAGACGCGATTCGACGCACGCTGGTGATTGCGGAGCAAGCGGGCATTCGGGCGATGCTGACGCACCCGATCGATGACGATGCCGCACGGTTCTACGCCCGGTTTGGTTTTGTCGCTTCGCCGTTGAGGGAGCAGCAACTTCTGTTGCTGCTCAAGGATGCGCGGCGATGGGTGAGCTGAAGCATCGTTCGGTGTTTGGGGTTGATGTAGGGACGCTGGCAGCACATCTGTCGTGCACGACTCAGGGGTCAGCCACTTAGCATCTAAGTCAACGGGTCCATGTCGGCGGCGCAGATAGAACCCTTCGAAGCATTTGCCAAATTGGCGACCACCTACGGCTTGTCGTCCGTTGCTCGCGCCTTGATTGCTGCGACGAACGCCGATCAGAGAGCATTTTTGGGTACCGTTCTTCACCTCCTGTGCAGACCCGCGATCCGGGACTTAGTAGCTAACTGGAACGACGACCACACCGCAGCCGATCTGCTCAGCCTCTCCGATTTGCTGCTCGCAGAGCGCTGCATGCTCGCAGCGGTGCCACCAATTCGAGGCGCCAGGGCCATCGGCGCTCAGTACCGCGGCGACACAACATCGAAACCGGTCGTGTCGGCCTTGGCGGCTCGCACGATCGAAGCAGAACCGGCCGATCAAACATCGTTTGAAGCGATGAGGCTTTGGTTGTTGATCTCGGCTGTCGAATGCGTAAGCGCGAATAGCGGCTGTCGTACTTGATGCGCGCCGCTAGTTCGTCAGTTGTCAGGTAAGTGCATTTCATCGGGTCCTCCTTGGGACACAAATGCGACAACCAAGGCGCCAAAAAAACACGTGAGGCTGGTTTTTGTCCTCTTGAATAGCATTTTTAGGCCAAGAAAGCCGTTGTCAAGGGTTTTTTATCATCCTGAATGAAAAAAAGACGGGGAGAGTGATGTGATCAAGTGCCATTTGTCGCGTCTGATGGGTGAGCGCAAGCTCAAGATCAGCGACGTGGCTCGCGATACGGGGCTGCACCGCAACACGATCACGCTGCTCTACCAAGAGACGGCGACACGGGTCGACTTGGAAACCATCGACGCGCTGTGCCGCTACTTTGATGTCGGCGTGGCCGACCTGTTTGAGTGGCAGGACTCAGACAGCAACGCGTAGCCGTAGGGCGTCATACGGCACTTGACCCACTCCGGTCGCATGCGAGCGCACATAGGTGACCAGCCTCGCCATTCATGGGCCAGAGACCAATACTCAAAAACGCTCAAAGCCCAAAAAGGGTTGGGCCACGCGTGGGCCACAGGTGGGCCACAGAACAAGCGCGTTGGACTAAATGACCCTTGGTCCGCTTTCACGCCGCCGTCAAAAATTCAGCGTGAGCGACGATTGGTCTGCGGGGAGAAAGATGGTTTTTGCTATCGTTTATGTAGCAAAAACCCTAGCATTGGCGCGGCTGGCGGGGATCGAACCCACGACCCTTGGCTTCGGAGGCCAATACTCTATCCACTGAGCTACAGCCGCGTTTTGGGCACGGCGCCAAGGGTTGCATTGTCGCATGCGCGAGTTGACGGTTTTTCTCCAACTGTGCTGCGGCGGGGCGGGTCGGCGGAGCCGGTGGCTCTACCTATAATCTCCCCTCACCCTGAACGGTCTGTTCTGCCTTCGAACACCCTAGAGCCTGCCATGAGCGATCCGCACGTTGAAGAAGCCCACACCGGCCCCATCAAGACCCCCAAGCAATTGCTCATCTGGAGCTTTTTTGCGTTTGTGGTGCCGGTGTTCGCCATCATCTTGTTGGTGTGGTTTGTGTTGGCAAGCCCCAAGCCTGCGGGCAGCGCAGACGACCGAGTGCATTCGCTTGGCGGCGTGACCACCGAAGCGCGTGAGCGCGCCGTGGCCCAACGCCTGCAAAAAGTGGGCATGGTGGAGATTCGCGATGCCAACCGGCCGCTGCGCGCGGGCGAAGAGGTCTACAAAGCGCAGTGCACCGCTTGCCACGCCGCCGGTGCAGCCGGTGCGCCCAAGTCGGGTGACGCCGCGGCTTGGGGCCCTCGCATCAAGACGGGTTATGAAGTCTTGTTGAACTCAGCCTTGAAAGGCAAAGGCGCTATGGGCGCACAAGGCGGCGGCGATTTCACCGATGTGGAGATTGGCCGCGCGGTGGTCTACATGGTCAATGCGGCGGGCGGCAAGATGGCCGAGCCGGCGGCTCCGGCCGCTGCCACTGCCACAGCAGAAGCGCCTGCGACCAAGTAAGTAGCGCAGCAGATTCCGGTTGAGCGGCTCATTGGCTGAGCCAGTCCCGGCTCTCTCAAAAAATACCCGCCTAGCGGCATTGGCCAGGCGGGTTTTTTTGTGTGCGGCTGGGCGCTAAGCAAGAGGCTAGGCGGCAGACCGTTGCGCGGCGGGGCTGCTCACAAATTGATAGCTGCTTTCGCCCGTCAATAAAGCGCTGAAGTTGCTTTTTTCATCAAAATGCAAAAGACCCGCAGCAATGCGTTCGCTGGCCTGCCACATGTCTTGGGTGTGCACTAAGGCCAGCCCAAGCTGAGTGGGCAGGAACAGGCGGCCGTCTGCGTCGAGTGCGGCAGAAGCGGTTTGCTTCAGCGCCGCACCGGTGTGGGCCAGCAGGCTGCCGTCTGGCTGCAATCGGGCGATGAGGGGGGCGGCTTCAAGCTCTACAAACACCCGTTGGGGGCCGTTTTGAAAGTACCAACAACCGTGTTCGTCGGCGGTGTAGTTGCGGTTGATAAAGGCCACCAGTTTGTCGTGCACCAAGCGCGAGCCCTTCGCGCCGGGCAGGCCACTGGCAAAGCCGCCGAGGGCCTGGACGCGGTCGTCTCGCATGTACCAGTTACCCCGCGCATCTAGCCCGAGCCAGCCGAAGCAAGCAGGCACCCGGGGCCACTTAGCCATGGCCTGCAAGACGATGTCATCCATGGGCCTGGGCCACTTCGCTGGTCTGCGCGTGGGGGTGCCTGGGCGCCGCAGGAAGCGGCAGGCCAGCCACTGGGGCAAACCACTCGCACACCTGGGCTGGGAGCGTCATCACATGGCCCGGCGGCACACGCCCCACGGCAAAGCCCACGTGGCCGCCGCCTGCGGGCTGCCACAGGGTGCAGGTGGGGCTGATGTCGGCTGCGGTAGGCAGGCTGGTGGCGGGCACAAAGGGGTCGTTCCGGGCGTTGACAAGCAAAGCCGGAATAGCGATGTGCCGCAAACGTGGCTTGGCCGACGCTCGCGCCCAGTAGTCTTCGGTGTCGGCAAAGCCGTGCAGCGGCGCGGTGAAGATGTTGTCAAACTCGTACAAATCGCGCGCGGCAGCCAGACGCTCACCGTCGAACAAACCGGGGTGCTGTTGCAGCTTGCGCAGGGCCTTGGGCACCATCGACGCCATGAACATGCGGGTGTAGATCTGCCGGTTAATGCCGCGCCCAATGGCGGCACCGCCAGCGGCCAGGTCTAGCGGCGAACACACTGAGCACACCGCTGCGGCTATCGGGGCGGCCGCTGGACCGTGCTCGGCCGCCCAGCACATCAAGGCATTGCCACCTAGCGAGATGCCCACCACCCGCAGCGGCTGCGTACTGCGTTGGCGCAGGCGGCGCAGCACCCAGTTGATCTCCATATGGTCGCCCGAGTGGTAGGCGCGCGGGCCCCGGTTGAGCTCACCGCTACAGCCGCGAAAGTGCGGCACCGCCATGCGCCAGCCGCGGCGGCGCGCCTCATCGGCAAATGACAGCGCATAGTGGCTGGCCGAGCTGCCCTCTAGCCCATGAAACAGCACCAGCCAGGGCGCACCCTCCCAGGCGCAGGTGTCTTGCAAAAAATCGACATCAATGAAGTCGCCGTCGGGCGTGTCCCAGCGCTCACGCTGCCAAGCGATCGGCGGGCTGGGACGGCGCAAGCCGGTAGGACTGCGGCGGCCCCACAAGGCCGGCCAGATGGTTTGCGTATGGCCTTCGGGCAACCACCAAGGCGCTACATATTTCATAGCTTGTTAGGCTTATTAGATGGGCGGTAGAGCCCGATTTTATGCAGGGCTTTGCCGACCACCGCTGGGCCTAGTGCAAGTGGCCGGTGCCGTGCGATTCGGTGCGCACCAACTCTTGCGGCGTGCCGGGGCTGGTGTGGTGCAGCACCAGCCGCCAGCCCTGGGGGCTGTGGTGGTACACGCTGGTGGCAATGACCACTGCGTGCCGTGGCCCGTCTTGGGTTTGCACCCGCACCCGCTCCAGCGTGCTGTGGGTGGCGCTGGCCAGGGTTTGCAGCTTGTGCATGGCCACCACTTCCACCTGCACTTGGCCGTGGCCCAGGATTTCTTCAAACAACTGGCGGATGGCGGCAGGGCCCACCAAGCGCGGCCCCCCGGGCGGAATGCAGACGATGTCTTCGTCGTCGGCCCAGCAAGCCATCAGCCGATCCAGATCGGCATGGTTCAAGGCGTCATAGAAGGCGGCTTCGACATCGTCGGAAGAACCGGTGAAGGCGCGGTTGGCGGCGGGTCGAACGGGCATGTGGGGGATTGTGCCGCCCACTCGTCAGCAGCCCCACGGCGTGGGCCTTCAACCCTTTTGCGACAGCAACCATGCGCGGGCGTGCTGCTCAGCATGGCCGTCCAGCCAACCGGGCGGGGCCTTGGAGGCCGCATGCCCACGACCCGCTGGTGCCGATTGAGCGGCCAGCCATACCTGTTCGGGTGTGGCCACATGCACGCCCGCTGGCGCATGCCGCAAACAAGCCAACGCAAAGGCCGCCACCCCCGCACTGCGAGGTGCTTGCCATTGCTGGGGCAGCATCAGCCCAAACACCGACCACCATTGGGCGGCCATCCGATCAAGCCAGGTATGGCCACGCGCGTGTTGCGGCGCCCGCGCCGAGCGCAGCACGATGAGCCGCTGCACGCCGCTGCTGGCCAACGCATGCTCATCCAAAGAAGCCAAGCCAGCCCGCAAGGCAGCGGGCATGCGGCCTTGCTCATGAGGCTGCACCAGCAGCAGCGTGTGCGCACCGCAGGCCGCAGCCCAGCGAGCCAGGGCGGGGGTGTCTGAAGGTGTGGGCGCCCACAGCGCCCGTTCGCGCTGGTAGTACAGGCGCGGCGGATCAAACAAAACGATGAGCACATCCACGCTACCCGGCTGGGGCGCCCACTGCGCGCATTCGCCTTGTGGCGCCAAGCGCATTTGGGCTCTGCCCACACTAGCGCTGAAAGCCTGCGTGGTCAGCACTTGTACCAGCGGATGGGCTTGTTCGGAGTGACCGCGATTGCGCTCGCAGGCACGCAACCAGTCAGAGCCTAGGTGGCCGGTGGCGCCTGCCACCAGCCAAATGGGCGCACGGTCTGAAGGTTTGGCCAGGGCGCCGTCCACCCAGGCAGCGGGGCGTTGGCCAAGCGCGGCGGCAATCGTCATGGCCAAGCCCAGTGCAATGGCCGCCCACTCAGGCCGACGGTGGGGGCGGCCAACAAAAAGCCCGCATGTGCATTGCAGCAGATGCGGGCTCGTTGCCAAGCAGCGGGCATGTCAGGCAAGCCGCCGTTTGGGAGGGTGCTTACTTTTTCTGGCGGTATTTGCGCATGGCTGCAATTTGCGCGGCCATCACCGCCAACTCCGACGTCGCCTTGGCCATGTCGATTTCCGACTTGGCGTTTTTCAACGCCTCTTCGGCTGCTTGCTTGGCCTGCACGGCTTTTTCTTCGTCCAGGTCTTTGCCGCGAATGGCGGTGTCCGACAAGACGGTCACGCAATGGGGCTGCACTTCCAGAATACCGCCGGCGACGAAGACAAATTCTTCTTGGCCGTTTTCTAGCTCAATGCGCACCGAACCAGGCTTGATGCGGGTGATCAGCGGCGTGTGGCGCGGGTAGATGCCCAGCTCGCCCGCCTCACCCGGCAGGGCCACAAACTTGGCCACGCCAGAGAAGATGGACTCTTCGGCGCTGACCACTTCAACTTGGATGGTGCTCATCTGGGTGTCCTTGAAAACTGCCGGCTTACGACAGCTTCTTGGCTTTCTCGAAGGCTTCGTCGATGGTGCCGACCATGTAGAAGGCCTGTTCGGGCAAGTGATCACATTCGCCCGCCACGATCATCTTGAAGCCGCGGATGGTTTCTGCCAGCGGCACGTATTTGCCCGGCGAGCCAGTGAACACCTCGGCCACGTGGAAGGGCTGGCTCAAGAAGCGCTGCATCTTGCGGGCGCGGGCCACGGCGAGCTTGTCGTCGGGGCTCAGTTCGTCCATGCCCAAGATGGCAATGATGTCGCGCAGTTCTTTGTAGCGCTGCAGCGTGCCCTGCACTGCACGGGTGGTGGTGTAGTGGTCTTCGCCGACCACGTTCGGGTCAATCTGGCGGCTGGTGGAGTCCAGCGGATCCACGGCGGGGTAGATGCCCAGCGCCGCGATGTCGCGGCTCAACACCACGGTGGCGTCCAGGTGGGCGAAGGTGGTGGCAGGCGATGGGTCGGTCAAGTCGTCGGCCGGCACATACACGGCCTGGATCGACGTGATCGAGCCCACTTTGGTAGATGTAATGCGCTCTTGCAGGCGGCCCATTTCTTCGGCCAGCGTGGGCTGATAACCCACCGCCGAAGGCATACGGCCCAACAGTGCCGACACTTCGGTGCCGGCCAAGGTGTAGCGGTAGATGTTGTCCACAAAGAACAGCACGTCGCGGCCTTCGTCGCGGAAGGATTCAGCAATCGTCAAACCAGTCAGCGCCACGCGCAGGCGGTTGCCGGGCGGCTCGTTCATCTGGCCGTAGACCATGGCCACTTTGGATTGGCTCAGGTCTTCTTGCACCACCACTTTAGAGTCCGACATTTCGTGATAGAAGTCGTTGCCCTCGCGGGTGCGTTCGCCCACACCGGCAAACACCGACAGGCCCGAGTGCGCCTTGGCGATGTTGTTGATGAGCTCCATCATGTTCACGGTCTTGCCCACACCGGCGCCGCCGAACAGACCCACCTTGCCGCCTTTTGAGAAGGGGCAGATCAAGTCAATCACCTTGATGCCAGTTTCCAGCAACTCGGTGGAGGGCGACAGTTCGTCATAGGCCGGGGCCTTGCGGTGAATTGACGCCAGCAAGGCCTGATCCACCGGGCCGCGCTCGTCAATCGGGTTGCCCAGCACGTCCATGATGCGGCCCAGCGTGGCCTTGCCCACCGGCACCATGATCGGGCCGCCGGTGTTGACCACCATCACGCCGCGCTTCAAGCCATCCGACGAGCCCAGCGCAATGGTGCGCACCACGCCGTCACCCAGCTGCTGCTGGACTTCCAGCGTCAAGGCCGAGCCTTCCATCTTGAGGGCGTCGTACACCTTGGGCATTTGGTTGCGCGGAAATTCCACGTCCACCACAGCGCCGATGCACTGAACGATCTTGCCTTGAGCGCCCGACAGGGTTTGGGTTTGAGCCATGTGTTGCTCCAACTAAGTGATGAATTCAGACCAGCCGCATCAAACAGCGGCAGCACCAGCCACGATCTCGGAGAGTTCCTTGGTGATCGCGGCTTGGCGGGTTTTGTTGTAGATGAGCTTGAGCTCACCGATCAGATTGCCGGCGTTGTCGGTGGCCGACTTCATGGCCACCATGCGCGCTGACTGCTCAGAGGCCATGTTTTCAGCCACGGCTTGATACACCAATGCTTCCAGATAGCGCACCATCAATTCGTCAATGACGGTTTGCGCATCGGGCTCATAAAGGTAGTCCCAGCTTTGCGAGCCCGCATCGGCCTGCAAGCGCTCGGGCGCCAGCGGCA